>CAZEKX010000012.1:0-37773 GCA_964512955.1 uncultured Bacteroidaceae bacterium | reverse complement strand
ACGCTCTGTTGTATTCTTACGATTCTTCGTAGTAATATAACGAGACATTCCGGGAACACCACTACTCTTCTGCTCTGTGCATTCGAGGATTACCTGAACGCGGTTTCCTTTAACCTTCTTAGCCATATTCCTTACCTCCTTAAACTTTAATCGAGTACTTTAATTTCCTCCCAAGCAACGTGTCCTTTGCTTACTGCATCTTTCAACGCTGCATCGAGACCTACTCGGTTGATGATTTTTAACCCCGCTGCACTCACGCGCAACTGAATCCAACAATTCTCTTCTACATAGAAGAACTTTTTGGTAAACAAGTTCACATTGAAAAGACGTTTTGTTCTTCTCTTAGAGTGTGATACATTGTTACCCACCATAGCCTTTTTACCGGTGATTTGACAAATTTTAGACATTGCTATATATTTTTTTGTTTCTATTCTTGCGTGCTTACCTAAAACAGCGTGCAAAGATATAAATTTTGGCTATATCCTGCAAACAAAAAAGCATTTATTTTTCACAATGGTTCTAATTTATTAAAATATTACACCACAAAACATCATGATTTCTCTAAAAAGATACCCTTGTAAATGCTTTTGAATATTTAGTATTCACGCACCATATTCAGCAACAAAGATAGTGCTTTTTTTACAGATGCACAAATATTATTGCCACGACCTTTATCTTCGAGTTGCAAAAGTTCGGTTTTCACACAATCACCAACAGCCACTGCAACCCAAACAGTTCCCACCGGTTTATCGACAGTTCCACCCGAGGGACCTGCCACACCCGATGTTGCAACAGCGCAATCACAACGTAGCACTCTTTGCGTCCCAAGCACCATTTCGCGTACAGTCTGTTCACTCACAGCACCACAGATGGCAAGTGTACGTGGCGAGACGCCCAAAAGGGAGGATTTAACCTCGTTGGAATAGGCAACAACACCCCCTTTAAAAACATCTGAACTGCCGGCACATGATGTTATTGCAGCAGCAATGGAACCACCGGTACAACTCTCGGCAGTAGCAAGCAACAATCCTTTTTCGCGTAGAGCATTATTCAACTCCAAAGCAAGCAATCTACACTCCTCCATCATTAACACATTATTATATTATATAACGGTTCGGGAAAAGGCAGGTTCGTCCATTGCACAAAATACCTTATCGAGATATTTATAGTAGCCCACAACACCTATCATAGCGGCATTATCGGTTGTAAACCCAAATTTAGGGATAAAAATTTCCCAACCATAACGTTTTGCATACGTATGATAAGCCTCGCGTAGCGCAGTGTTCGCCGACACACCACCCGAAAGGGCTATACGTTTAATTTTCAGTTGCTTAGAGGCTTTATATAATTTATCCATAAGTATACTTACAACTGTAGCCTCGAACGATGCCGCCAAATCCTCTTTATGCTTTTCGACATAACAAGCATCTTCGGCTACAAGTTTACGCAAAGTGTAAAGGAACGATGTTTTAAGTCCACTAAAACTGTAATCGAAACCGGGAACGTGCGGTTTGCTGAACTGATAGGCTCCGGGATTTCCATTACGTGCCAAACGGTCTATTATGGGACCACCGGGATACCCCAAACCCATTATTTTTGCACATTTATCCATAGCCTCACCTGCAGCATCGTCGATAGTCTGCCCCACTATTTCCATATCCTTATAACTATTCACCTTTACTATCTGCGAATTTCCGCCAGAGACCATCAAACACAAGAAGGGATATTCGGGAGATTTATGCTCGACACCCTCTTCCTTTATAAAATGTGCCAATATATGTCCCTGCAAATGGTTTACCTCTATCATGGGAATACCTAACGACGCGGCAAGCCCTTTGGCAAAAGAGACACCGACCAACAAAGACCCCATGAGACCGGGACCGCGAGTAAAGGCTATGGCAGATAGTTGCTCTTTACCGACACCGGCATTCTTCAATGCAGCATCCACAACCGGAACAATATTCAGTTCATGCGCACGAGAAGCAAGTTCGGGAACCACACCACCATACTGTTCATGTATAGCCTGGCTTGCAGTAACATTCGACAACACCACATCGTTGCACATAACAGCAGCCGAGGTGTCGTCGCACGACGACTCGATAGCCAATATATATACTTTTTCCATATTTAATTCATTTTATCGGGAGACAAAAAAACAGATGCACTTTTATCGACCGCGAAGATACAATATAATTTCTTTTTCACTACCTTTACCGGAGATAAAAAAGTTTTTATCTCTCAAATGAGACGAATAGATATATACAAAAAAAACGAGGAGTTACCGAAACTTATATCTGGTGGAATATTACACTCTGCCAAAATGTTTAACACACTATGCAGGCAGAGCAAGACAAAACCATATCTATTTGTATGCCGAGAGAATAATGAGGTGATTGCCCAACTATTGGTTGTGGAACAGAGGCAATTTCGTTTGATGCCACCCGGAATATACACTTGGTATAGTATATACGGAGAGGGAACATACAAAGAGATGTACAACAACGAGAAAGAGAATATTTTTGCCATGTTCATAGACGAACTATACAAACTATTCGATTTCAGACATACGTTCATAGAGGTACGAAACATTTCCAATAGCAGTTTTGCATACAAAGTACTAAGCGATAGGGATTATTTTCCGCGAAAATGTATACGCATATACAATTCCTTACATAGTAAGACACCACAAGAGAGACTGACAAAAACATACAGGAGTCATATAAAAAAAGCCGAAAAACGCGGAGTTGTTTACGAACATGCAAAAAACTTGAACGATATAAATAAAGGCTTGGACTTGTTGTATAACTATTACATATCGAAGATACGCAGACACTTCCCTGAGAGAAAAGTTCTAAGAAACCTGTTGATAAATGAAAAAGGTGAGACTGCAAAACAGATTCGCATGTTTGTAGTACGATACAAAGAGAAGATTATTGGCTGCTCGATATGCATATACGAAAGTGAGAGAGCCTACCTTGCATACAGTTGCGGTCTACGCAAACGGCATCCGCTCCTATACCCGGGTATTATGGCTGTATGGGCAGCCATAACCGACGCTTACCAATGCGGTTATAATCATTTCGAGTTTAGTGAGACAAACCTGCTGTCGCACAAGATGTCGGGATATATAAATTTGGTTCTTAATTTTGGTGGAAAACAGGTGAGTACCATGAGATGGTATCATTTCAGATGGAGTAAAATTAATAAAATATTACGGGCTATATACGTTTAAACCAAAATTTGCGTTATAACAATGATAACCGTATAAGAGCAAAATGAGATACAAACTTATCATATATATTCTGTTACTAATAACAGCCATGCCCGCATTGGCACAACGAGTTACCATTAAAGGCAGAGTAACGGATGACAAACAAAACCCGATAGAGATTGCAAATGTTCATATCGTGGGACAAGCAGCAGGCACCATAACCGATTTAAAAGGTAATTACTGTTTAAACTGTGAAAGTAGCGACAGCCTTGTGATAAGTTATTCGATGGTTGGTTATCAAACACGCAAGAAGACGCTTCGTAACCCATCGGGCACTGTTATTGTAAATATTACACTGCCTGCAATGGAATACACGCTCGAGGGTGTGGAGGTTGTAGACAAGCAACGACAATTAACCGGAACCAAAAATATTGAGATGCCCGACAACATGCGCCTTTTACCCGATGCAAGTGGCAACGGAGTAGAAGCCATTATTTCCACTCAGGCAGGAGTGAGTTCTCACAACGAATTAAGTTCTCAATATAATGTTCGCGGTGGTAACTTCGATGAGAATAGTGTATATGTAAACGGAATAGAGATATATCGTCCACTACTCATACGAGCAGGACAACAAGAGGGATTAAGTTTCTTAAACCCCGACATGGTTGGTTCGGTAGCATTCTCAACAGGCGGTTACGAGGCTAAGTATGGCGATAAGATGTCGTCGGTACTCGACATTACTTACCGTAAACCTACCGAGTTCGAGAGTACCGTTTCGGCAAGTTTGTTAGGAGGCAGCGTGTATGTGGGTGTAGGTAACAAAAAATATAGTTTTTCAAACTCTGTACGTTACAAGACAAGCCGTTACCTGCTTGGTACGCTCGATACAAAAGGTGAGTATGACCCGGAGTTCATAGACTACCAGACCTACTTAGATTGGCGTCCAACACCTAAGTTCAGCGTAAGTTTCATAGGTAACATTTCGAGAAATAAATATAACTTTACTCCGAGCGACCGAAACACCACATTCGGCACAATGGAGCAAGCCAAAGAATTCAAAGTATACTTCGATGGATGGGAGAGCGACCTGTTCCGCACACTGTTCGGGTCATTATCCATGAGTTTCACCCCCAACGAATACAATAAATTATCGTTACAGACATCGGCATTCAACACAAAGGAGGAGGAGACATACGACATTGCAGGAGAGTATTGGATTGACGACGTAAATGCAGAGGAAAACATGAGCGTTGGGCGATATATGGAGCATGCACGTAACTATCTCGAAGCCGATGTACAAACTGTATCGTTAAGCGGAGTTCACTTTCTTAAGTCGCACGAACTGCGATGGGGAGTACTGTGGAAAGGAGAAAGTGTTTCGGAGAACCAACGCCAATGGGAGATGCGCGATTCTGCCGGATACAATATTCCGCATACAGGAAACTCCCTGTTTCCCATATACAGTCTGCGATCGAAGACATCGACAAAAAGTAACCACATTAACGCCTACATACAAGATACATATAAGTTCAACAGCAGTTTTGGAGTTGTATCAATAAATGCAGGAGCACGTCTGTCCCACTGGGATTGGAACGGAGAAACGCTATTCTCGCCACGTGTATCAGTCGGACTCATTCCACAATTTAACGACAACCTAACATTGCGATTTTCTACAGGAGTATATTACCAAGTACCATTCTTTAAGGAGATGCGCGACACCACGGCAATAAATGGAATGACAACTGTTGTACTTAATAAAAACATAAAGTCGCAGCGCTCCATACATTTCGTTCTGGGTGGCGACTATAATTTCAAACTGTTTGAACGACCATTCAAATTTACAGCCGAAGCATATTACAAAAAGTTGGACAACCTGATACCATACAATGTAGACAATGTACGCATTGTATATTACGGCGAAAATTGTGCTCATGGCTATGCCACCGGAATTGACATGAAATTGTTTGGAGAATTTGTACCCGGCACCGATTCATGGCTGACATTTTCTGTAATGGACACTAAAGAGAAGATAAACGGCAGCGATTGGATTCCCCGCCCAACCAACCAAACATTTAACGCGTCGCTCTACTTCACAGACTTCTTCCCCGGCACCGACCGTTGGAAAATGAGCCTAAGAGCCGTTTATGCCGATGGATTGCCATTTGGTCCTCCACATACCGGACGCGAAGAACACACCTTTACTGCACCGGCATACAAACGTGTAGATATAGGTATGTCGTACAGACTGATGAACAACGAAGAGAGTCGCAGACGTACCGGCATTTCACGTTATATAAAAAATATATGGTTAGGAATAGATGCATTTAACCTGTTAGATATAAACAATGTCAATTCCTACTATTGGGTAACAGATATTTACAACGAGAACTATGCAGTACCCAATTACCTAACCGGACGACAGATAAATGCCCGAGTTTTGGTTGAATTATAAATAAAAAGATACCTGTATACAGGTATCTTTTTATTTATATAATGTCTTATTTATTACCGATATTGGCACCATTCACATTATTACCACCTTTGACACGAGGAGCAGAATCTCTCTTGTTACCCTTTTTTCCTTTAGGTCCTTTCTCATCCTTCATTTTTCTATCACCGGGTTTCATTTTATCGTCCTTTGAAGCAAAAAGTTTCTGCAACTGACGTGCTGTCAATATTTTTGAGAACTTGCCAACATAAGACCTCTTTATTTCGGCAACCTTTGCCTGATTAGAAAAACAATTCTCGAGATTCTCGACAATTTGAGCATCGTTGTAATTTACATCACCTTTTTTATTACACTCCTTACACACACCCTGTAATTCTGCCATGTATGCCTTGTATAAAGGGATGAATTTTGCTGTCGTTGCCTCATCCAGCATAAGTTTATTACTCAATCGTTGCGCTCTAACCTCTACACGTTGCTCGGGTGTAAGTGCCTCCCTCTTCATTCTCTCCTGTGCCGACAAATTCATTGTAAATGAAAGCATAAATGCCGACATCAATAAATAGATACATTTCCTTTTCATAAGTCATTATTTTTGTTCAACTCATTTATTTGACAAAGTCCTACATAAAAGGTTTAAACAAAAAATATTTAATATCACCTTACTTCGACATATAATCATATAAATCATTGGCACCGGCATAAAATGCCGGTGCCAATGATTTATATGATTGTTCTTATTATTTTACAGGAGCAGGCTCTGTCTGTGCCTCTTCTTTGTGATGTTCAACACCAAGAAGTTCTATATCGAAACGAAGAGCCTCGTTGGGACCTATGTTAGGACCGGCACCTCTCTCTCCGTAAGCAAGTTCTGCAGGAATCCATAGAGTAATTTTTCCACCTTTACCAACAAGTTGCAAGCCTTCGCCCCAACCCTTGATAACACGGTTCAATGGGAATTTTATAGGCTCGTCCTTGTCGTAATCGTTGGGGCGATATTGTTTCATCATTTTCTGACGCTCAGCAGGCATGTCGGCGAAACGAGATGCATCGAACACCTTTCCGTTACGTGTTGTACCTTTGTAGTGAACCTCAACCACATCCTCAATGCTTGTAGGTTTAGCAGACATATCACCGGCCTCTACTAATTTATACAGAATTCCCGATTCTGTTTTCTGCACACCGCTCTCTTTTTCTACCTCCTTAAGCCATGCCTCAGAAGCCTTTTTGTTCTCGGCAGGGACTTTTACTGTAAAGTAGTTACGCAAGAAAGCCTGCACCTCCTGAGGTGTCATTGTAGCCTCGTTATTCTGCACATCGTCAAGACCTTTGAGTACCCACACTAATTGCATGGGAACACCTCTTTCAACCATGTTACGACCTATATCATGACCTAAAGCCGATGATATGCGTGCACACTCCTCGTTAGAAGCAAACATTGTTTCCAAATCGAAACCCTCGGGCTTAACAGGAGCCTCGGATGCAGTAGAATCATTCAACGCTTTCTCATACTCTGCTTTCTCCATCATGCGCTGACGGAATGTCAAAGAGAAGAAATCTTGCAGAATTTTCAAAGCCGATTCGTCGGTAATAGTATCACTGCCCACAATATTTGGTTTTTCACTCAAAGTTGCATGCTCTATACCTTTTTTAATTAGGGAATAGTCGAGACCAAGAACACTCATATCATGCTTAAGGCTGTTAGCCAAATCGATACCGGTAACATAAGATAGCGAATCCATTTCGGACAAACTTCCTTTTACTATTACTCCGTCGGAACTCTTGCCACCACAAGAGAAAATCATTGCGGCACACAAAGAAAAAGCCGCTGTAAGAATTGTTTTTTTCATTCTGGTTATTCTATTTGTTTTTAATTAAGTTTCTACACTGTTTATTGCATAAACGATGTAAAGGTAATTATTTTTTATGAATTATATTTGATTAAAATTAATGATATTTAGTTTTTTGCATATATTTTGTAAAACTTAACATTATAATGCCACATAAAACTTCAAACAGTGCAAATATAATGTAACTGACACCTACTTTTTCACAATATTTATATATATTAAGGATTATATAAACAACAAAAAGATGTAACTTAGCCACACAAAGGAAACACACAATGCTCCGGATATCTACTAAATACAAAATTGCACTTGGATATATATTACTGTTTTGCATGTTTGTAACAACAACTGTATATGTATACAACGAAATAAGCATACTGACATACAACAACGATGATGAGGTTATAATAAGCCAACGACGTCGTATTGCAAACAACATTATAAATCATCTTAACAGAGCCGAGATAATAGGCCAATCGCTAAGTACCGGAGCAATAGACCAATTTGCTTCTTACAAAAAGGCTATGAAACAAGCAAGCAATGCAGTAGACTCTTTGCAAGAACTAACAGACGACACTCTACAACTGAAGCGACTTAACTCTGTATTACTATTGATAAACCAAAAGAAAAAGAACACACGTAACCTATTATATGTAATAGCAGAAAGTGATGCAAACGCCATATACAAAGAACATATCGAGAGGATAATAAACGAACAAGATTCATTACTAAACCTCCCTATCGTACGTCGTAAAACTGTAGTCAGAACCGAAAAACACACAACCCCAAGCAAACAAAAAAGTTTCTTCAAGCGATTGGGCGAAGTTTTTGTACCGACGAAAAGCGATTCCATATATATTGACAGCACCATAAAAGAGGTGTACAAAGATACACTGTTGGCTGAATACAACCCTGCAGACACTATAGCCCTACTGCTAAGGGATGTACAGAACAAAGCCATAAGTACGCATCAGCAACAGATGCAGAAATTGAGTAAACAAATACAAAAACTGCGACTTAACAGTTTGGAACTTAATAGAAAAGTACATCATTTATTGCAGACAATAGAGAATGAAGACGAAGCGATATACCAAAAACAACTATTGCAACATAAGGATATACGCAACAGAGCGGCACAGACTGTTGCAGGTATTGCCGTTATAGGTTTATCACTATCCATTATTTTTCTCACCGTTATATGGCGGGATATTACACGTAGCATTCACTACCGCAATGAACTCGAAAAAGCAAAGCAAAGAGCAGAAGAGTTATTGTCTGTACGAGAAAAAATGATGCTCACAATAACTCACGATATAAAAGCCCCTGTAGGTTCAATATTGGGATATACCGAACTTATGGAACGAATTATACAAGAGGAGCGAGAGCGTTTCTATCTCGAAAATATACAGAATTCAGCAAATCATTTACTTAATTTGGTGAACTCACTTTTGGATTTTCACCGCCTCGATGCAGAAAAGATGGAAACAGTTACCGTAGCGTTCAACCCCAAAGAGTTATTCGATTCATTATCAACCGGATATATTCCCATTTCACAATCAAAAGATTTACAATTCATTTATGAGTGCGAAGATTCACTCAACAGCACCTTTGGCAGCGATCCTTTACGAATTCGTCAAATAACCGACAATCTTTTATCAAACGCCTTTAAATTTACATCCGAAGGTTATGTTGAACTGAGAATATCATTAAAAGATGATAAACTATGCATAAACATCGTCGATAGTGGATATGGAATACCACAGGAAGAGAAAGATAAAATTTTCTTGGAATTTACTCGTTTGAACAGCGCACAGGGAGCCGAGGGAGTTGGTTTAGGGCTTGCCATCACCAAAAAACTTGTCAGCCTGCTCAATGGAGAAATAACAGTAGAGAGCGAAATGGGCAAAGGAACATCTTTTTGCGTACAAATACCTATGGATAGAATTGTTACGTCGGCTGAATCGCACCACTTACCCGATTGCACTGTTACAAACATACCATCTATACATTTATTGCTCATAGACGACGACAACCTGCAACTACAACTTACTGTTGCAATGTTAAAACACCCGAATATCATTGTAAAAGCATGCACACATCCCGACGAGTTATTTAAAGAACTTAAAGAGAAAGATTACGATATAATAATGACAGATATTCAAATGCCGGCAATGAATGGTTTTGAACTTTTGAAAAACATTCGCGAGCATGAAGGAGAAAGAGCGAAAAACATCCCTGTGATAGCAATCACAGCACGTAGCGATATGAGCAACGAACAATTCGTATCACAAGGATTTGCCGGATGCATTTATAAACCATTCACACAAAAAGAACTGTTTAATAAAATAATAGAAACCACAGCCAAAGAAGAAGAATACAAATTCGATTCACTCACTGCATTCTCATTGAACGATTCAGATGCAGCATTAGAAATTTTGCAGACATTTGTAATTGAGACCGAGAAAAAGATAGAATCTTTGAAACAAGCAGCCATAGACAGAGAGATAAAGCAAGCAGCAAATATTGCACATCAATTATTGCCACTATTCAAGATGCTGAATGCAACACAAAGTATTCAGCCGCTTATTTGGTTAGAGCAAAGAGGTAACGAAAACATTTTTCCACCTGTTGCTTTTGAAAAGATTGATACCATTATAGATGAAAGCCGAAAAATTCTGGAATCGGCCGACAAGATAATCAAAGAGATTGGCAAGAAAGATTGAGAGGTTCAAGCAAAAAGAATATCTAAAAAGTTCTATATTTGCATACATAAAAAGAGAAAAGCAATATATATAATGACAAAAACCATTCTAATAATAGATGACGACATAACTTTCTCTACCATTTTAAGAACATGGTTATCCAAAAAGGGATTTATTGTTTCCACTGTCGGAAGCATGACAAATGCCCACAAAGAGTTAGAGAAAGAGAAATTCGACCTTATACTATCAGACCTTCGCCTACCCGACGAGGATGGAATATCTCTACTTACATGGATGGCACAAAAAGAGGTTGATATACCTGTTATAATAATGACAGGATATGCCGAAATAGGGAGTGCCGTACAAGCCATGAAATGTGGAGCACGAGATTATATAGCCAAACCCATACACCCCGACGAACTTCTAAAAAAAATTGAAGAGGTACTCATACCTGCAAACAAAGAGAAAAACAAAACAGAAAAGGAAGATGTAAATTCAGGTAAGAATAACGACTTCTTAGAGGGTAAGAGCGAGGCTGCACAGCAATTATATAATTATGTTGCATTAGTAGCACCAACTCCCATGTCGGTACTCATAAACGGTGCCAGTGGAACAGGAAAAGAGTATGTTGCACATCGCATACACCAATTGAGCCGTCGCTCGCGGGAAGCATTCATAGCCATAGACTGCGGTTCAATACCCAAAGAACTTGCCGCGTCTGAATTCTTTGGACATATAAAAGGTTCCTTCACCGGAGCAATATCCGACAAAACAGGTGCCTTTGTAGAAGCAAATGGAGGGACATTGTTTCTCGACGAAGTGGGCAATCTTGGTTATGAGATACAGATACAACTTTTACGTGCATTGCAGGAACGACGTATACGTCCTATAGGCTCAACAAAGGAGATACAAGTAGATGTAAGGCTAATATGTGCAACAAATGAGAATTTGTCAACAGCCATAGAAAGAGGTTCGTTCCGAGAAGACCTCTTCCACAGAATAAACGAATTCACACTGCAAATGCCTTCGTTAAAGGAACGTCGCGAGGATATAATGTTGTTTGCAAACTTCTTCCTCGACAAGGCTAACAAAGAACTCGACAAACAACTTATTGGATTCGACCAGGCTGCAACAGAGATATTGCAACATTACTCATGGCCCGGCAATCTTCGTCAAATGAAGAACATCATTAAACGTGCCACACTGCTTTCACAGGGGAAACTCATAACCCCCAATGAATTACCACAAGAGATTAGGGAAGAAAACAGAGAGCCCCATAGCAGTTCACTTACACTATATAATGAGAACGAAGAAAAGAGTCGCATAACAGACGCTCTAAAACGCTGTGGAAACAACAAAAGTAAAGCAGCAGAACTGTTGGGGATAGACCGAAAGACCCTATACAACAAATTAAAATTATACAATTTGTAGAAAGTGTAGAAAAATTCCACACATTGCCACATATAAATCCACATTCATACTGTAACCGTAAAAAAAGATTACGACTATTTTTTATTGATTAACAATACATTAAAGAAATACACATATTTTTGGCACGGGTTTTGCAATATAATCTTATGGAAAAACAAAATGATAAACTATTAAAACATTAAGATTATGAAAAAGTTATTTTTTGCAGCAGTATTAACAAGTGTGATATTCTCATCGTGCGACAATTTTTCGGGTCCCAGCAAGAAGGAGTTAATAGCCGAAAACGATTCACTTACATCGGTAATTAACCAACGAAGTAGTGAACTCGACGAAATTATGTCATTATTTAATAATGTAGTTGAAAGTATCGACCAAATTAACAAAACAGAGGGGCACATAGACCTACAAAGAGGAAAGGTTGAAGGTGGTTCAATGAGTGCACGCGAAAGAGTTGCTGCCGATGTTGAATTTATACAGAATAGCATAAAAGCAAGCAATGAACTCATTGCCGAATTAGAGCAGAAACTCAATACCAGCAATAGCAATTCCGCACAATTAAGAAAGGCTGTTGCCAATCTAAAAGCAGAATTGGAAGAGAAATCAAAGAAGATTGAGGAGTTATCGTCAGAACTGGCATTGAAGAATGTTCGTATTCAGGAACTGGACAAGAGTGTAGCAAGCCTTTCTGCCGACAAAGAAGCATTACAAAACGAAAATGCATCATTGAACAACACACTTTCCGGTCAGGATAAGGATTTGAACGCAGCATGGTATGTTGTAGCAACCAAAAAAGAGTTGAAAACCGGTAATATTCTAACCGATACAGGACTTTTCAAAAAAGGTAACATAATGAAGGATGCGAATGTAGATAAAAACCGTTTTACACAAATTGACATTCGCAATGTAAAAGAGATAGCACTTAACTCAAAGAGTGCAAAGATATTATCGACACATCCCGAAAACTCATACACACTTAATGAAGATGCAAATGGTTATCTTACATTGAGTATTCTTAACCCACAAGATTTCTGGAGCGTAACAAAATATTTAGTTGTAAGAGTAAAATAAGATTTTTATTAAAAGGTGCTTAAATTTAATTTGTCTCTTATAAATTAAAGAGATTAATAAGAGTATTATTGGTAAAGAGTTCGGTATTCTATCGGACTCTTTATTTTACTTCTATTTAATTCTACCAATCTAAATATATTAGAAACAAAATTCCTACTAATTAAGCATTAGTTGCTAAAGAAATGTTATCTTTGCCACAAGCGAAATTGGTAGAATTCATCTGAAAAGATATATCTACCATCATCGTTTTTTCAATGGGGAGAAATCCATTGATAAAAGAAAGCATTTTGCAAAGGTCAATAACCAAAATTCGCCAAAATTAAAGTGAGGACCGAAGCGACTAATGCTCATTCTGTGTATATACAAATCAAGTACACGATGTACCTGTTTATGTATATATTACGGCGTGGGAATATTGTTTCTTCTATGTTCACTCATGAAGGCGTTTGGCGATGCCTGGTTATTTGAATGTAAGCGACAAATTTCCACGTCTTCCCGTTTTAATTTTTACTAACTACGGCAGTCGTTAAGGAAATATGTTAATGCCACAAGAAAGTAAAAATTATCTGATAAAAATGATACACATTGGAGAAGCAATAAAACAGGAACTTATACAGCAAGAGCGAAGTATATCTTGGTTTGCCCGCAAACTTTATTGCGATCGTAGCAATGTCTATGATATTTTCAAACGTAAAAGTATTGACACAGAGTTACTATTGCGTATAAGCATTATACTAAATCGTAACTTTTTTGCCCTTTACGACGATGCCGTATCAAAAGATAAAGTCCAAGTGTGAATTTTTCTCTACAACTGTGTATAAAAAAGCAAAACATTTTATTAAAGTTCATTTTCCACTATTGAGATAAATTTGCAAAAAATTAGTATTAATTTAATATTTTAAACACAATGAAACAGATTAAATTTTTTGCAATGCTTTTGGCATTAACTATGACAATGGGATTCACTTCATGTAGCGAGGATGACAATGGTGGAAATGACGACATTCCACTTGTTGGTGCTTGGCACCAGACTAATGATTATGGAACAGAAATCACACTAGAATTTAATAATGACAAAACCGGAAGAGTTCGTTATGAATATCCAAATAATGGTGGCGGTGCTTATGATATATTCGAATACGATTACGATAGCGAAGAGAGAGAATTAGAAATCATTGGTGACACACAATTAGAAGGACGTTACGATGTAACTATTACTGCGACAAAATTGATATTAGATGAGTACTACGATGGTATTAGATATGTATTTAATAGAATATAATAAAGTATAATATTAATAACATATAACAGATGAGGTATCTTTGTTTGTTATATATACTCCTATTTTTAACATACTGCAATACATTTGCCGTTCCGGCATACCCCAAAAGAATAAAAATTGCAGTAGAAGACGGTTTTGTATATATAACCATACATGGTGACGAAAACACCAAATATGGGACGACCGATGACGGTTATACCATAATGCAACATAACAATGCATGGTACTATGTGTGCAAAAATTGTAAAGGAGAAATATCCTTATCGGAGTATAAGTTAAAAAAGACACGTAACAGTGAAATAAATGAATTCCTACAAAAAACAGACAAAGGATTAAAACCGGTCACAAACAAAGCAACCCAATTAAAATACAAAACACAAACAAGAAGTCTTTCCAACAGCATATTTGCTGTTGGAAAGACTTCTGCCATTGGAGAACGACGAGCATTAGTAATTCTAATGCAATTCACTGACAAAAAATTTATAAAAAGTAGATACGAATTTGAAGCACTTTTCAACCAAGAAGGATATAATGAAGACGGAGCAGATGGTAGTGTGCACGATTATTACAATACAGTATCACAAGGAAACCTTAAATTATCATGCGATATTGTAGGTCCATTTACATCGAAAAACGGTACATCATACTACGGAAGTAATTCCGGTATTGGTGGGAACGACATAAGACCTTTCGAACTATTCAAGGAAGCAATAGACGAAGCCACAAAAAACATAAACCTTGCAAATTACGACTATAATCAAGATGGATATGTGGATAATATACATATAATATACGCCGGACATGGAGAAGAAGCAGGTGGTTCTTCCAATTCGATATGGGCACACGAAATGACATTTGAACCGATAACAGTAGAAAACATGTTAATTGATAGATATTCCTGCTCTCCGGAGTTACGTAAAAACTCAGGTTTTGGAATTACACGAATTGGAGTTATATGTCACGAAATAGGACATTCTTTAGGTGCTATGGACTATTACGACACAGACTATCAAGACAACGGATATTTCGAAGGTACAGGCGAATGGGACATAATGGCATCAGGCAGTTGGAATAACGAGGGCATTACACCTGCCGATTTTAATCCTTACGTAAAAGCATTTAACTTTGGTTGGATAGATGTTTACGATTTAGAGCAAGAGACACAAAGCATCATATATCCTTCGTATAATACCAATTACATATATAAGATAGATACCCCCAACCAAGACGAATTCTATCTTTTAGAAAATATACGTGCTAAAAATTATAACAGATATACTCCTGGTGAGGGATTACTTATTTTTCACATAAGTGCCGATATAGAAAAGGAAACCATAACTAACACTATAAATGCAGGATATCCTCAATCGTGTTATCCGGTTTGTGCATCATCTATATACACTAAGCCTAACAGTTCCTCTCTCTCCTATGGAGACATAAACAGTGCCGGATGTCCATATCCCGGAACATCCAACAATAGAGAATTCAGTAACACGTCGACACCGGCAACTTTATGTAATAATGGGAACAAAAGCGGAATAACAATTACAGAGATAAGAGAAGATGAGAATGGAAATATAATTTTGTATCACACCTTAGAAAAAGATGTGAATATAAGACCTTTTGATATTATTTGGGAAGAGGATTTTGAACAAACTTCATTGTCGGCATCATGGATTCAAGAAGATATATATGGGAAATGTGAGTGGAGCATTAGAAACGCTTCATCGAATCTCAATTCCAATCAATATCCAAATGCGGTGAAAGGAGACCGTTTTTTATGTCTTGCACAAAATATAAAGACATTTGCAAAACAGAGATGTAGTGGTAAAATAACCTCAGAAAAGATTAAAATTGCAAATAGCGGAAAATATGCTTTAAATATGTATTGCAGGAAGTATAATAAAGATTATTCTTCAACAGACACTCTAAGCATATATATACGCAAGGAAAAGAGTGAATGGAAAAAGAGATACTCAACAGCGGTTACTCACATGGACAAATGGGAGGAATTGCTCATTGAATATGAAACCACACCTACAAATATTGAAATAGCCATAGAAGGTAACATTAGTAGTGGTAGTAACATTTTTATAGATGCAATAAGTATTATACCAATAGAAATCCAAACAAACATAATAGATAGTAAGAATGAGTTACAGGTAGAAGAGAGAAAAATTTACAACCTAAAAGGAGAACGTATTACAGAAATTTCTAAACCCGGTATATACATTTTAAACGGAGAAAAAATGCTGATTAAATAATAACACAAACAGTGCGACAAAAATAATATTGTCGCACTGTTTTCTCTATTTCAAATTCTTATTTAAAAGATTCAAAATTCTTTTCGTTGAGAATCTGCTTTCCTTCGGGTGTATACAGATGGTCTATACGATCTTTATAGAATTTTTCCACCTTTCCACGAACCACTTTCATTGTACTGTTCATCATACCATTTTGCTCTGTAAATGCTTCGGGAAGCACAGCAAATGTACTTGGTAACCAACGTTCGGGGAACATACCTTCGAGTTCTCCACCCTTCTTAAATTTATCGACATCGGCTTTAACCAATTCAACAGCAGCCTTACGTCCCTCTTCCGTTGCAATATCGAGATTCTTTTCGGCAAGAGCGCGTTTGATATTGTCCTTATTGGGAACAATAAGTGCAATGGTATAAGGCGACTGATTGTTGTAGAGAATTACTTGGTCTATAGTACTGCAATAACTTACAAAAGCCTCTTCGATACCTTCGGGGCTGTACTTTTCACCATCACTAGATATGAGCAGACTCTTGAAACGACCCTTTACATAGAGCAAGCCTTCGGCTGTCATGTAGCCAAGGTCTCCGGTATAAAGATAACCGTCGCGTACAGTCTCTGCTGTCGATTTCGGGTTCTTCCAGTAACCAGCCATGACATTTTCTCCTTTTACAACAATCTCTCCCATTTCGCCCAATGGCAACTCCTGACCTTTGTCATCGCATATTTTCAGTTCAATAGGTTTAACCAATTTTCCACTCGAGCCAAAGCGATATTTTTCGGGACCGTTGGAAGATATAACGGGAGTAGCCTCGGACAAACCGTATCCCTGATACATGGGCATGCCGACACCTATATAGAAGTTCTGCAACTCTTTATCGAGCAATGCACCACCACCAACAAAGAAGCGAAGTTCTCCACCAAAGTTTTCACGTATCTTAGAGAAGATAAGTTTGTCGAAGAGCCAAACAAGAGGTTTGAGAAGCGCACGCATACCTTTTGGGTCGAGGTTACTGTCGCCATAGTACAACTGACGCACTTTCATACCGCAATTAAATAGTTTCTCGGTTGTAGCACCTTTTGCACGAATAGCACCTTCTATATTCTTCTTAAATGTTTTTGCCAACGAAGGTACAGAAAGAATAAAGTGAGGACGTACCTCTTTAATATTGCCGGGAATATTCTTAAGTGTTTCGAGCGGAGTACGACCAACTTGTACTGTCGCTGCTGTTGCACCTCTCGACATCATAATATAAAAACCTACCACATGCGCAAAGCAGTGGTCGAGAGGCAGAATAATCAATGTACGCCACGACTGGTCGATATGTACCAATGTAAGTGCCTGTTCTACATTCGCAGTGTAGTTACGGTGTGTAAGAACAACACCTTTTGGTTCAGCAGTGGTACCACTGGTGTATGTAATTGTTGCAATATCGTCGTTTTGTATTGAATTAGCAACACTCAAGAACTCCTCCATTGTATGTTCAGCAAGGAATTTATCACCCATAGCCATTACATCGGCAAGAAGAATCTCACGCTCCTCACATTCATGTTCACCGTTAAGGATGATAATCTTTTCTACATCGGGAAGTTGATCTTTTATTTTACGAACTTTTTTAAGTTGCTGCTCCGATACCATAATAAACTTTACATCTCCATGAATAAGACGGAATGTAAGGTCGTTGCTCTCTTCGAGTTTAATGGAAAGAGGTACATTCACTGCACCGGCATAGAACATTGCAAGTTCACCAATAACCCACAAATTACGTCCTTCGCTAAGAAGAGCCATGTTATCACCTTTCTTAACACCAAGAGCCTGTAATCCTGCACCAAGACGATAGACCTGCTCCTTTACCTGTGCATAGGTTGTGGGTTCGAAACCCTTTTTTTTGTCGGTTTTCTCCAAGAGGAATGTGTTGTTGGGATACAGACGAACCGACTCCTCAAAAAGATCTACAAGTGTTTTTTTCATGATTATTTCATTTTTAGGCAGAGAAGAACGCATTTTACGTATCTTCCCCGAACTGTTAAACGGTGCAAAGGTAACAAAAACTTATAAACAATCAATACCTGTTCCGATTGTTACAAAATCGAGGTGTTTTTATACAGTAAACAGGTTATACTCACAGAAGTAACGCATTGCACAATTTAAAAAAAATGTGCAAAAATAGATATATATTCATTTAAATACTTATCTTTGCGCCCAAAGGGAACGATTATGTTCAGGTGAAATCATACAATGTATTATACATTATTAAATATTCGACAAAATGAAAATTTCGAAGATTGAACATTTAGGTATCGCTGTTTCGAATATCGAAAAGGCACTACCCTATTACGAGCAGGTTTTAGGTTTCGAATGTTACAACATTGAGACTGTTGAGGACCAGAAAGTACGTACTGCATTCTTGCGTGTGGGTGAGACAAAGATTGAACTCCTTGAACCCACATCGCCTGAGAGCACCATTGCTAAATTTATCGAAAACCGAGGAGAGGGTATTCACCACATAGCATATAAGGTTAAAGATGGTGTAGCCAATGCCCTTGCCGAGTGCGAACAAAAGGAGATACGTACCATAGATAAAGCACCACGAGCAGGTGCCGAGGGGTTGCATATTGCATTCTTACACCCCAAAGCAACACAAGGAGTGCTTACAGAACTTTGCGAAGAGTAAAAAACAATCACAATCAACAATAGGAGAAACAAATTATGAGTAAGCAATTTGAAAAAATCAAAGCGCTGGTAGCAAAACGCACACAAGCACGTCTTGGAGGTGGCGAAAAAGCAATAGAGAAACAACACGAACGTGGTAAATACACCGCACGTGAACGTATAGATATGTTGCTCGACAAAGGTAGTTTCGAGGAGTTTGACATGTTTGTTACACACAGATGTACCAATTTCGGGCAAGAGAAAAAGCAGTTTCTTGGAGATGGAGTTGTTGTAGGATGCGGAACAATTGAGGGCCGTTTAGTATACATCTTCGCACAAGACTTTACAGTTGTCGGAGGTTCACTTTCCGAAACCATGGCACAGAAGATATGCAAAGTGATGGACATGGCAATGAAGATGGGAGCCCCCGTTATTGGTATTAACGATAGTGGTGGCGCACGTATCCAAGAGGGTATTAATGCACTTGCAGGATATGCCGAAATATTTGAGCGTAACATTCTTGCGTCGGGTGTCATACCACAAATTTCGGGAATATTCGGTCCTTGTGCCGGTGGTGCAGTATACTCTCCTGCCCTCACCGACTTTACAATCATGACCGAGGGAACATCGTACATGTTCCTCACCGGTCCCAAAGTTGTAAAAACCGTACTTGGCGAGGTTGTAACACAAGAGGAGTTGGGAGGCGCAAGTGTACATGCCAGCAAGTCGGGTGTAACACACTTCACTGCACAGAATGAGGAAGATGGATTGATGCTTATTCGCAAACTGTTCAGTTACATACCACAGAACAATCGCGAGACAACACCCGAGGTACCCTGTACCGACCCCATAAACCGTGTAAGCGACCGTTTGAACGAGATTATCCCCGACAACCCCAACCAAGCATACGATATGTACGAAGTTATTGGAGAGATTGTAGACAACGGCGAATTCTTAGAGGTTCACCGCGACTATGCACAAAACATTATCGTTGGTTTTGCCCGCATGAATGGCAAGTCGGTAGGTATTGTAGCCAACCAACCTTGTCGTTACGCCGGAGTACTCGACTGCAATGCATCTCGTAAAGCAGCACGTTTCGTTCGTTTCTGCGATGCATTCAACATTCCATTGGTATCGTTGGTAGATGTACCCGGTTTCCTTCCCGGAACGGCTCAAGAGTACAATGCAGTAATTTTACATGGAGCAAAACTACTTTATGCTTATGGCGAAGCAACCGTTCCTAAGGTAACAATCACACTTCGCAAGTCGTACGGAGGTTCCCATATTGTAATGGCATGTAAACAATTGCGTGCCGACCTTAATTATGCATGGCCAAGTGCCGAAATTGCAGTAATGGGTGCAGCAGGTGCCGCCGAGGTTCTCTATGCCAAAGAGGCTAAAGAGGCAGCCGATCCCAAAGCATTTATTGCAGAGAAAGAGGCTGAATACAATGAATTGTTCGCCAACCCCTATCAAGCAGCAAAATATGGTTATATCGATGACGTAATAGAGCCTCGCAACACACGTTTCCGCGTGATACGCGCATTGGCACAGTTGGAGAGCAAACGTCAAGGATTGCCAAAGAAAAAACATGGAAATATACCTCTCTAAAAAACTATGAATATGAAAGAGAAAAACGAGGCTGTAATAGCAGCAATTACTATGGCTCTCAGCAGTTACATTGGCGACAATGTACACGACGAAGAGAGCGGTGTATTGACAATACGATATGTAAATAAAAACTGGAACAATTTGTGTGATTAATTTAAAACTGCAAAAAATGAAAGAATATAAATATACCATCAATGGCGATAAATACGAAGTTACAATAAACGAAGTAGCAGAGACTACAGCCAAAGTAACAGTAAACGGAACAGAGTATAACGTAGAGTGGGAGAAGCCCGAGGTTAAGAAACCCGTTGTAACAGTTAAACCTGTGGCAAAACCCACGCCTGCAACAGCACCGGCACCCACAGCACAACCCAGCAGTGCACCTGTTAACGGACACGCAATAAAGACTCCCCTACCCGGAGTAATTATAGATGTGAAAGTGAATGTTGGCGATACAGTGGCTAAAGGCGAAACAGTTGTTATACTCGAAGCAATGAAGATGGAGAACAATATCAATGCCGACAAAGATGGCAAAGTTGCCGAGATAAAAGTAGCAAAAGGCGACACCGTAGCCGATGGTGCCGTACTCATTGTACTCGAATAATTATTGCCTGTAGGTTACAATCAAAAGAGTTTTAATATTAAAGAACAAATAGTCTACAACTAACTATTTGTTCTTTAATATTTTTTAATTATCTTCGCAAAAAATATTACTAACCATTATTTTAATAAAAATGAGAAAAACATTTTTACTTGTCTTAGCGACAATTGGCATGTTGATTGCAACACCATTATCGGCATCAACAGACAAAAACGAAAAACCTTTTGTTATTCCTGAACTGAAAGAATGGAATGCAGGTACAGGTACATTCCAAGTAACAACAGAGACACGTATTGTATACCCTAAGAAATCGCCCGAACTGAAAGCCGTTGCAGAGCACCTGTCCAACGACTATAAAGAGATGATTGGCGAAGCAATACCCGTAGTAGGAGATAGTGCAAAAAGCGGTGATATTGCATTGCAACTCAAGGAAGATAAGAAATTAGGTGAAGAGGGTTATCAAATAAGCATAAGCAACAAAGTTGTTATATCGGCTCCCACCGCTCGCGGTGTATACTGGGGAACCAGAACAATACTACAGATGGCAGAGCAGGACGAGAACCAAGCATTGGCAAAAGGAACAATTCGCGACTGGCCCGATTATGCTGTTCGCGGTTTCATGCTCGACTGTGGTCGTAAATATATACCCATACACTTTTTGCACGACTATGTAAAGTTCATGTCATACTATAAGATGAACACATTCCAGATTCATCTTAACGACAATGGTTTCAAGCAATACTTCAACCACGATTGGAACAAAACACAGAGTGCATTCCGTTTAGAGAGCGAATACTTCCCCAACCTCACTGCACGCGATGGTTATTATACAAAAAAGGAGTTCATTGAACTACAAAAAGAGGCAGAGAATGTATTTGTAGACATCATCCCCGAGATTGACGTTCCTGCACACTCACTTGCATTCTCTAAGTTCCGTCCCGAAATTGCCAGCAAAGACTATGGCATGGACCACCTGGACCTTTTCAAAGATGAGACATACCAATTTGTAGACTCACTCTTCGATGAGTATTTAAAAGGTGATGAGCCAGTATTCCGCGGTAAGCGTGTAAATGTTGGAACCGATGAGTACTCAAACCGCGACAAGGCTGTAGTTGAGAAGTTCCGTTATTTTACCGACCATTGCATACGTCTTGTAGAGAAATATGGCAAGCAGGCTGTTGCTTGGGGTGCACTTACACACGCCAATGGAGAGACACCCGTGAAATCGGAAAATGTTATTCTTACAGCATGGCACAACCCCTACGCACAACCCGATGATATGATGAAGCAAGGATACGACCTTATAAGCATACCCGACGGTTGGTTGTATATTGTACCTGCAGCAGGTTACTACTACGACTATCTAAACTGCCACCACCTATACCAAAACTGGACACCGGCGCAGATTGGCGATAAGAAGTTCGATGAGTGTCATCCGCAAATACTTGGAGGTATGTTCGCAGTTTGGAACGACCATGCCGGCAATGGTATAAGCACAAAAGACATTCACTATCGTGTATTCCCCGCAATGCAGACAATGGCAGTAAAGATGTGGACAGGCGCATCACCCAAAACACCATACGAAGAGTTTGACAAAGCACGTTTGAACCTTAGCGATGCTCCCGGAGTAAACATCGCAGGACGTTTTAAAGGCGAGAACAGATTGGTTCTTTCGAGCAAAGAGGTTAAACCCGGTTTCAAGAGCCATATCAATGAAATTGGTTTCACATACAGTGTAACATTCGATATTGAGGCTGCAAAAGAGGAGCGTGGAGCAACATTGTTCAGTTCACGCGACGCAGAGTTCTACCTATGCGACCCCATTCAAGGCAAAATAGGTTTCTCTCGCGACGGATACCTGAACACATTTAACTACAGTTTCTTCCCCGGTGAAAAGGCTACTGTAACAATTACAGGCGACCAGAAGGCAACAAGCCTGTACATCAATGGCAAACTCATTGAGACACTCGACAAACAAACCCTTTACTTTAATGAGGGAGGCAAAGACAAAATGTACTACGTTCGTACACTTGTGTTCCCCTTGGAGAAAGCAGGCAACTTCAAGAGTAAGATTACCAACCTGAAGGTTACAAATTCACTGGATGGCAAAGTACAATAAACAATCCATATCAATCAATAACAATAAAAGGCTCACCATGGTGAGCCTTTTATTGTTATTGATTATAATTATATATTAAAGCAATCTGTTGGTCCCCTTTTCGGGAATAACAACTTTAGGTTTAAAGACCTTTGCCTCTTCGGGAGTCATTGAAGCGTATGCCATTATTATAGCAACATCACCCGGACTGAATTTATGTGCCGCAGCACCATTCAAGCAAATGACACCGGAGCCACGTTTACCTTTTATTATATAGGTAACAATGCGTTCACCATTATTATTATTCACTACATGCACCTGTTCACCTTCGAGCAAACCAACAGCATCCATTAAATCCTCGTCAATGGTTATACTGCCCATGTAGTTAAGATTTGCCTCGGTTACGGTAACACAGTGCAATTTCGATTTCAACATTTGCAATAACATACACAGGTTATTTCACCTCCTTGTATTTAATATTATCGATAAGACGTATTTTACCGCAGAAGAGTGCAATGCAACCCACCACATAATCACAATCATCCCAATTGCTAATCTGTTGCAATGTTTTACCGTTTACAATCTGAAAATATTCTAATTGAAAACCCTCTACGGAATTTATCTTCTCTTCCACAAAACGTTTTGTTGCCGACAAAGTGTTACCCTTTGCAAATTCCAGACTCTCGAACAGAGTACGCGATATAGTTAAAGCACGAACACGCTCCTCGTCGGTAAGCAACATATTGCGACTGCTCATTGCAAGCCCGTCAGACTCACGTACTATGGAACATCCTACAATTTGCAGATTAAGCCCCAATTGAGCAACCATTTCACGTATTATGGCAAGTTGTTGGAAATCCTTTTCTCCAAAGTATGCCCTATCGGGTTCAACGGCATAGAACAATTTACTTACTATTTGTGCAACACCATTAAAATGTCCCGGACGACAAGCACCCTCCATAACCGTATCGAGTGGAGCAAAAGAGAAGATGCGTGTATCGGGTTCGGGATACATCTCATCGACATCGGGAGCAAAAACAATTGTTGCACCGGTCTTTTCCAACAAAGCACAATCGGCATCCAATGTACGAGGATAATTCTTCAGGTCGTTCTTATCATTAAACTGAGTGGGATTTACAAAGATACTTACAACTGTAACACTGTTATCAACTACAGCGCGTTCCACCAACGATATATGCCCACTATGCAAGGCACCCATTGTAGGTACAAGACCTATTGTTTTGCCGGACAACCTGTATTGTTCGAGTTCGGCACGCAGTTCCGAAATTAAACGTATAATCTTCATTTTAAAACAATTAGAAGGATTTTACACACAATCCATTCGTTTCGGAGTGCAAAGTAACAAACATTTATGCACAAAATAAAATAATTATAAAAAATATTTTTCAACAACAAAAAAGTAATTCATAAATAAAGGAGCGTACATGAATTAAAGAAAGAGTTACTTAATAATTGTAAATCAGTACATTTTTACTCAAAAAAAGACTTAAAATAGACAAACAGTTTGCTGTTCTGACGATTTTTTAATAACTTTGCATCTGCCACGAACTACATTCGTATGGAATAATAAAACATGAAAGCGAACAGAATCCTATTTATCACTCAAGAAATCACCCCGTTTGTACCCGAGTCACCAATAGCAAATGTAGGACGTTACCTACCTCAAGCAACTCAGGAGAGCGGTCGTGCCATTCGTATATACACACCTCAGTGGGGTTGTATCAATAAAAGACGTAATCAATTACACGAGGTGATACGCCTTTCGGGCATGAACCTTATAATTGACAATACGGACCACCCATTGATAATTAAAACAGCCTCGTTACCTGCGGCACATATACATATCTATTTTATAGATAATGACGACTATTTCCAGAACAGGCTAATGGTTAAAGACGCCAATGGAGTTGAATATAGTGATAACGACGAAAGAATTATATTCTTTGCACGTGGTGTTCTGGAAACAGAGAAGAAGTTACGTTGGTGCCCCGATGTAATACATTGCCATGGTTGGATTTCGGCCCTTATTCCATTATACATAAAAAGCGCGTATAACGAAGAGCCATCTTTCAGAGATTCAAAGGTTGTATTCTCTCTTTACGATGACAATTTCAACGAACCACTGCCCGACAATTTCTTACAGAAACTATTGCACAAGGATATGGATGCTTCACTTCTCGACGGAATAGCAACACCTACCACATACGAAGAGTTGGCAAAGATTGCAATACGATACAGCGATGGAATTGTAATTAACGGAGACAACGTATCCGAGGGGCTTATATCGTATGCAAAAGAGTTAGGCAAGCCTATACTCGAGAAACAGAGTGACGAAGAGTATAATATCGCTTGCAACAATTTCTATGAAACTATTTTTTGATGATAATTGTAAATGAAAAAATTCCAATTACTTATTCTATCGATAGTATCGATACTTGCATTTACAAGATGTGATGATGAGACAGCAATGATAGGAAGCAGTATTGTGCCGGGTAGCGACACAATAAGTTATACATCCATGAGGTTGTACGCCAAGAGCAAATCCATAATGGCAAACGACTCTATCCTTGCCAACACCAACAGAGTCTATTTGGGACGCTTTACAGACCCGGAGACCAACACCGTATTCACATCCGATTTTTTGGCACAATTCAATTGTGTCGAGAATTACGGTTTTCCCGAAGAGAAAGTTATTGGAGATAGCGCACTATCAATTGAATTAAAACTCTTTTTCAACAGTTATTTCGGAGATTCGCTAAACACCATGCAATGCGAAGTGTATGAGTTGGACAACACCCTTAAAGAGGGTACTCCCTATTACACCAACATAGACCCAACAGAGTTTTACGATGATAGTAAAGAGCCCCTTGCAACAAAATCGTTTTGTGCAATAGATTACACCGTTGCCGACAGCACAAAACTCGATGACGGCTATACACCAAGTATAACTATCAAGTTACCCAGTGAATTAGGAAAAAGATTCATAAGTAAGTATTACGAAAAAGACCAGAGTGGTAATTCCATAGGAAAGTTATATTTCTCAAATTCCGAAGAGTTCATCAACAATGTCTTTAAAGGTGTGTATGTAAGAACCACGCAAGGCGATGGAACCGTTATATATGTATCTATGGCACGTATAAATGTATCGTTCCAATATAAAGTAAAAGGAAGTAGCGGAGACTCCATAGCATCAGGAATTGCCACATTCTCTTCTACACAAGAGGTACTGCAAGTGAACAAGTTCAACAACGGCAACCTTAAGGAGTTTATAGAGAGTGCAACAGACTGTTCCTATCTGCGTACACCTGCGGGAGTATTTACACAGGTAGAACTACCCATAAAAGAGATTGTAGAGAACAACGACACTCTTAACTCTGTAAAAATAAAGTTCACAAGATACAATAGCAATAATATAAACGGAGTATATGCCTATACAGCACCATCGAGAATACTTATGGTGCGCAAAAACGACATGCACAGTTTCTTCTTAAAGAACAAGTTGGCAAACAACATAACGTCGTATACAACAACACTAAACACTGCCAGCAACGAATATGAATTCAATAACATTTCGCGATTAGTAAATTTCTGTGCAAATGAGTATGAAGCAGGAATGGCATCCGACCCCGATTGGGAGAGCAAAAACCCCGATTGGAATAAAGTTGTACTTATTCCCATAAGCATAACAACAGACAGCAATGGAAATATTGTGGCTATCAATCACAATTTAAGTATGACAAACGCACGTCTGCGAGGAGGTGATAGCGACGAAATAGCAGTAGATGTTGTAACAAGTAAATTCAACAACTGATTTTGCTATAACATAAAAAATAGGCGATTCAATTGAATCGCCTATTTTTTATGTTATAGATATTTTACTCCTCTTTCTTTGTTTTCCTCTTTGCTTTGGCAGCAGCCTTTGCCTTAAGAGCCTCAACCTCGGCAGTGAGTTGTACTATCTCAACCTCCTGGTTCTCAATAACCTGTTGCAATGCACCCAACTCTTCATTATCGATTTCCTCGGGATACTGTGCACGAACACGAGCCATGAAGTCGCCAAGGATATTCATATAGTTGGTAAATGCATCGTAAGGAGATTCATAGATGCAACGTTCAGGAATAATACCGTTCTGCTTTGTAGTCATATAACGGAAGTTCTCTGCAGCCTGCAAATAGTCCCAATCCTGTTTCAACTTCTTATCGTCGGAGAGAGATACACGTTCTGCAACGCTATACAACTTATCGAATGCCTCACGCTGCAATGTATTACCCAACCACGATGTTGTATCGCGCTCCTCATCCATCCACGAAGTGGGATAAGGCACTTCGAGAGGACCAACAGCCTTATGTTTTTCAACAATCTCCGAAGGTGTTGAGAATGTAATACCTTTCTCTTTTGCTGCTGCGGGCAACGCTTTCAAGAATTCCAGGATATTTGAAGAGAGAGGCTGTGCAATACCGAATGCAGAGAGGTTCATAAAGATGTTAACTATCTTCTCATCCTTGGGAAGACTTGCTATCCAATCGATATAAGTCTCTGCAAAAAGAGGATATTCACTCCAATCGGGGTTAGAGAAACGCAACGAAATATCATCGGATAGTTTATAGTCGCGAAGCAACAACTTCAAACCTGCAGCATTGGCGCAATTGTATAGGAAGTGAGGACTCTTCCATGCAAGAATATGCTTAGCACCCTCGGCAAGCATACCTTTAAAGCCCATAGATGCAGCCATCTCACCAATTTCATCGGAGTAGATAAGTCCTGAGTTACGCAAAACTTTGGGTTTAGTACCAAAGAGTTCCTTTACTTTGCGTTTCATGCGTTCTACCTCTTCTTTAAACGCAGTGGCAGATACAAGCGATGAAAGACCATGAGAATAGGGCTCGCAAAGGAATTCGCAGCAACCGGTTTTGCTCAACTCTTTTAACAACTCAATAACCTGAGGTGCATACAATTCGAGCATCTCCAAGCCAACACCCGATGCTGAAAGAGCAACTTTGAATTCACCATTGTTCTCTTTTATCATGTCGAGCAATGTTGTCAACGCCGGAACATAAGAGTTCTCAGCAATTTCGCCAACAGCACTTGCATTGGCATAATCATCATAGTAGTAGTGATCGCTACCAATATCGAAGAAACGATAGCGTTTCAACTGTCTTAGTTGATGAATTTCGAAATAGAAACAAATTGTCTTCATATCTTTTTAATCTTTTTAATTCTTAATGAGCCATTACTTCTTCATATAATCCGCGTAACTTGAGCGCAACAGCCTCCCAAGTAATTGCATCTACTTCGCGTCGTCCCTCAACCTTAAGATATTCGTAGAGAGAGTCGTAATTACAGATGGCGTAAATGGCATCCGCCATAGCGTTTATATCCCAATAATCGGTCTTTATACATTTGTCGAGAATTTCGGCACAGCCCGATTGTTTAGATATTATAGTAGGAACATCGCATTGCATTGCTTCAAGGGGTGATATACCAAACGGCTCACTTACCGAAGGCATTATATATACATCACTGGCCTTTAGACATTCGTAAACCTGACGTCCGCGCATGAAACCCGGGAAGTGGAACCTGTCGGCTATACCTCTTTGCGCCACGAGTTTTATCATGTCGTTCATCATATCTCCACTACCTGCCATACAGAAACGAATATTTTTTGTTCTCTTGAGTACCTGAGCGGCAGCCTCAACAAAATATTCGGGACCTTTCTGCATTGTAATACGTCCAAGGAATGTAACAACCTTTTCGCCGGGGATTTTCTTTGGTTCAATAGCCAAAATATCGGGTGAAAGAGGTGTTACCGCATTATGCAATGTAGTAACCTTAGATGGATGCTGATGATACTTCTCTATTACAGTACGACGTGTAAGTTCACTTACGCAGAAGATGTGGTCGGCATGATCCATACCATTCTTCTCTATCGAATATACAGTAGGATTCACATTACCACGACTACGGTCAAAGTCTGTAGCATGAACGTGTATCACAAGTTTTTTACCTGAAACCTGCTTTGCATGGATACCTGCCGGGTATGTAAGCCAGTCGTGTGAGTGAATGATATCAAATTCTTCTGTACGTGCCACCACTCCGGCAATAATAGAGTAGTTATTAATCTCCTCATGCAGATTATCGGGATAGCCACCGGCAAACTCCATACAACCCAAATCATTGGTATTCATGTAACTGAAGTCGCCATAGATATTATCTCTGTAACGGAAATACTCCTCGGGACGAATAATTGAACCGGCACGAGAATCTACATAATTGGCATCGACATCTTTCCAAACAATGGGCACAGAGTTCATACCAACAATTCTCAAGAAACTGTTATCTTCGTCACCATATGGTTTGGGGATGCAGAATTTTATCTCAACATCACCTTGTGGAACAAAACCTTTTGTTAGTCCGTAACTTGCGGTACCGAGACCTCCGGAAATATGCGGGGGAAACTCCCAACCGAACATTAATACTTTCATACCGTTATCCCTCCAATTTAGATTCGTACTGTTTGAGTATATGGCTTGTTCTAAGAATTGCTGCAACATTCATTGCAAAGGCAACTGCTCCTCTACCTTTGAAAGGTGGGTTTCCGTCGAACACTTCGGGAATTGAACCAACACAGTGTTGTACAATTTCGTCTTCGTAGCCAATCATCTGTCTCTCAACAAACGACACTCCGCTTGTTTTGTATATTTTTAGATATGCCTCATAGTAGAAACCTCCAAGCCAAGGCCATACAGTTCCCTGATGATAAGCATAATCGCGCTGTATCTGAGGACCAACATAGTTGGGATTATAACCCACACTCTTAGGCGACAATGAGCGCAAGCCACGCGGTGTAAGCAACTCACGTGTTACAATATCGAGAACTCTCTTCTTCTGTTTTGAATCAAGAGGTGAGTGGTCGAGTGCAACAGCCATAATCATGTTGGGACGAACGCTCCAGTCGACATAGTCTCCATCGACATAGTCGTATAAATAGCCATGCTCATTCAAGAAGACATCAACAAATGCCTTTCCGGCAATAGCGATAAGACGTATATATGAATTTTCGAGTTCTGAGTCTCCCTTTAATGCAGCCATCTCTTGAGTAAACTTAAGAGCATTGTACCAAAGAGCATTTATCTCAACTACATATCCTGTACGTGGAACAACTGGACGTCCGTTTGCTGTTGAGTTCATCCATGTAACAGCCTTGTCTTTTCCGTTTGTAGAGAGCAGACCGTTAGGCATTAGACGCAGATTAAGATGTTTGTTGTCGTGGATATATCCCATGATTTTGAACAGCAAATTGCCATATTTATCATAACAAGCCTGCATACCACGCTCGTTTGCATATTGCTGTAATGCCCAAACAGCCCATAACAGGACATCGGGATGTTCCATTTCGTATATTTTACAGTCGCTTGCACGCTCGGCAATGAAATCGTCGATGGCAATACTTGCTGTACGCATCACCTGCTCGAATTCACCGGGTTTACCCGATTCGGTAAGTGTAAGACCGGGAAGCGACACAAAGAGGTCGCGGGCACGACACTTAAACCAAGGATAACCGGCAAGGATATAGATGTGTTCACCCTGAACATTGAAGAATTGGTTTCCGGCACACTCCATGCAGTGCATAAAGTTATCACGCGGAATACGGATTTTCTCTTCATGTTCAAAAGCCGCCTTCATGGTACGAGTACTGATAGGGTCAATACCACCGGAGAAGACTATGCTTTCGCCCACCTTCATTTTCAGTTCAAAATAACCGGGAACAAAGAGGTCTTCGTTGAAATCGTAGCCTCGTTCAAGTTCCTTAACATACTCAATACCTCTGTACCAGTCGGGACGATAAACGAACTCGTTTTTCTTGTTCAACTGCATGTATAAATCGGGATAACCCGAATACATGCACATACTTATACCGTTCTCAACCTCGCGGAAACTGCGGTCGGCAATGTTATTTTCGTGAGTATACTCACGAACACTGCGGAAAGCAAGGAAAGGACGCAGACGCAATGTTACGGCTGTGTTTGCCTTCAAGAGTGTGTAACGGATAAGAATTCTGTTCTCGTGATGCACAAAGGCTTTCTCTTTTTTAAGCCATACTCCACCAACGTTATAAATGGTAGTAGGCACACGCTCCCATGCAAACTCACGAATGTACTTATTGCCTCGGGGACTGAAATTGTCGGCATTGTACTTATGCAATCCCAGGTTAAATTCTGCACCGTGAAGAACCACTGTCTCGTCGAGAGACGAAAGAAGAACGTGGTTTTCTTCATCGAGTTGCGGAATGGGAACGACCAACAAACCATGATACTTACGTGTATTACAATCGACAATAGTCGAGCAGTGATAAGCACCGGAACGGTTTGTTCTCAAAATCTCCTTTTGCAACGACTCTTCTAAGTTTGTCATTAGCGTTTTTTCGAATCGCAAATAACTCATCTCGTGTAATTTATTTGATAAAAGTTTCGTTTTTATTTACCACTTTCAAATGTAGACATTAAAAATATGAATAACAAACTAAAAGAGTCATTTTTTTAAAAAAAATTAAAAAACATGCATTTTACCTGTTAATATATGCCAAAATCAGTCGCGAAAAATAGATATTGTAAATTTATATCCCACTTTATGAAACTTGGCATTCTCGAAACTTGCAAAAACGCCTACGTCGACATAAGGTGTCTCTACGCCATATCCCAATTCGGAGTATGGATGCAGATGCGATATTGTCAAAAGATTCAAATATATACGTTCATGTTTTATAAAACGAACCTGTGGCAACATCTTTTGAAAAAGAAGAAACGGCGACTCATAAGTGAAGTTCGCTCTTAAATATTTTTTTGCAGAGTTGTACCATTCTCCATCGAGCAATTGAAAGACACCGCCAATTTCATCGTTCCAGTTGAGGGGAAGGTTATCGTTATGCAAAAAGGCATAATCGACAAAATAGACATCTTTTGTATAAAAATACCCTCCACCACCAAAACGCATATACAGTATGTCGCTACTATTAACTTTTTTTCGGTATTGCATATCTATTTCAGCACGGGTATACACACTGTTGGAGCCAAGGACACCATGTGTACCCTGTTCAATATCGAGAGAGAAACGTGGAGATTTTGAGCCCACATTGACTTTACGGCCATTATATATATAATAGTACATACCGGGCCACCATGTAAAACGCAAATGGGGTGCGAACTGCGTATACTGATTTTTGAGTTCCACCATTCCATTGTCTATGGTTTCGTTTGGTTTACCCACCAATTTGCGCCGATGAAAATCGACACCGAAACGAAACTCAAAACCGTTAAAAAGTTCCTGTTCTGCCCAAATATTGAAATAGAGATTCTCGAAATAGTTCAGATTAAGTTTTTTAAAATTCAATGAATCGAGTGCCAATTTATCTATTTTGTCGAGAACCACACTGCTGTATGTTCGGTTACCAAGACCGAAGTCGAACGTAATTCGTCCCAAATGCCTTGGATTGAACAGATAGGTAGAGATTACATCCCAATAAAACACCTCCTGTTTGAAGTTATAACCAACCATAGGTTTTATATTCAATTCCCTATTGTTCTTGAAACGGTTATTCAAATTAAGAGCAAATTTGTATGCAAGTCCTCTACTCGAACTGTAACTTAAATATGAGGGATTTATTATTGGATAGAATTTTAGTCTGCCACCCTCCCACTCCATGGAATGACTGCTTATCATTTCATCGCCTAAAGTCCATAGCCAGCGAACCGGTGTCGAAGCACTCTCATCATTTTGTTCTTCATCTTTTTTTGTACCAAACACCCCTTTATCTCTATACAATAACGAATCGGACGCAGTAAGCGGTATAAGCCTGTTTCTTGCAGCATATTCTATTCTATCTTTTATCGTATCGTTATCGAGCATGGTTTTATAATCACCGGAGAGATTATAATCGTAACCCGTTTTTACAACCTTATCGACAGGATTAACGGCATCGAAGTTATAACGTCCTTCCGCAATTATTCTTAATTTGTTACCTGCGAAATTATAATCCACGCACAATGATATATCTTTAACAACAAAACGTTCAAGCCCTTCATTCCCCATCTTATAAAGCAGTTTGAAACGGCTCTGTTCATCCCAACCCTCGACATAGAACTCGCGTACATTGCATGAGTCATCAAGCAGTAACCAACCTTTATCGAAGAGTTTAATATTATCGAAACGTTGTTCAAAAAGTATCTTTACAGAACCCGATTCTATTTTTGCTGTATCGGTATATTGTTCATCTGTTTTGTATCGGTAACTGTTTTGATTTGTCTTATACATTGGAGAAAGATAACCCTCATCGAGCATATCCTCGCTATATATGTCGGGACTCATATATTCAAGAACACGTTCCATTTCTCCACTACCATGACGGTGTGTTGTGATACTTGCCCTGCGACGCACATCGGGAATGGTATAATCGATATAATGCACGTCGTAAAATAGTTCAGTAAGATATTTCTTTACTTTACGGTCGAAACGGGTCATATCGGGTATAACGTTCAATCCAAGATTATTCTTTTCGACATCGACACGTTGTTTAAGATAGAGTTTGCCATAGAATTCCCCCACTGCAAACTCTTTACGTTGCAAACGACCCGACAAAACATCCATTAGAGAATCGGCTAAAATATCTGTTGATGTTGTGGCAACAACATTTGTTGCACACAACATCAACACTAAAGCCAATGTAACCGCTCTCCACATCATAGATTGTTTAACCATTGTAACATTTTCTTAAACATAAAGTTTTATAGAAGAACGGTATTATTTATAATAAACTATTTTATTGCCTCACGTACTCGCAATAACTTATCGAGCAACCCTTCGAGCAAATCGAGACACAACATGTTTGCGCCATCACTCTTAGCCTCTGCCGGGTTTTCGTGTGTCTCAAGGAATATACCATCGGCTCCCACTGCAATTGCCGCTTTAGATATTGTCTCAATCATTTCGGGCATACCACCTGTTACACCAACAGTTTGATTGGGCTGTTGCAAAGAGTGAGTAACATCCATAATAACAGGATACCCGAATGTACGCATCTGTGGAATAGAACGAAAATCGACCACAAGATCTTGATAACCAAATGTGGTACCACGCTCAGTGAGCATAACCTGCCCTGCCCCACCCTCGGAAACAACTTTCTCGGCTGCATATTTCATAGCCATCGGTGAGAGGAACTGTCCTTTTTTAATATTCACTATGCGACCGGTCTTCGCTGCAGCAACAAGCAAATCGGTTTGTCGGCACAAAAAAGCCGGTATTTGCAGAATATCCACATACTCTGCCGCCATTTCAGCCTCTTCGGCAGAATGAATATCTGTTACAACAGGCACATTGAATGTTTCACGCACACGTCGCAATACGCGCAATGCATTCTCGTCACCAATACCTGTAAAGGAGTCGACACGCGAACGGTTTGCCTTGCGATATGAACCTTTGAACACATATGGGACACCTCTATCTCGTGTAATAGAAACTATTTTCTCGGCTATTCTCATAGCCATATCCTCACCCTCAATTACGCAGGGACCAGCCAATAGAAAGAAATTATCGGTTGATGTAAGTTCTCGAATTGTCATAGTATTATTTCGATTTGTTTATTTTGTTTGGAATTATAAAATTAAGACTCTCACGCTCTATTCCTACATAAAGAGGATAAGTTGGTTTAAATGGGCGACCATCGATACCAGCCATAGCATTATCTGTTGAATATATCTCTATTTCGGTTGTACGATATGGTTGCATAAGTTTGTAGTTAAGAATTTTTCTCTTTGCCACCATATATAACCCCTGTAACATACCAAATAATTTTGGCATCTTTACAGCCGATACATCTAGCCAACCATTGTATGGCACAGCACTTGGCGTCATACCATAGCCTCGGGAATTACCAATACAAAGCATCATAAATTTCTGCTCTACCAATGTATTGTTAAGTCGGAACTTCATATTAAAATTCTGACGGAAGAAGAGCAAATGAAAAATCGCAGTAAAAAATGAAGCCATTTTCACAAAGATGAATCGCTTGCGATTTGCAATCTCTACAGCATGTGCGCTAAGACCTATATTAACAACATTCAAGAAGTAGCGTTTCTGTTCTTCACCATTTTCTTGATACTTGCAATAACCTACATCGACAGATCGTACACGATGCCCGATAATACAATCGACTGCCTCTTTCACATCGAACTCGTGCATTTTCCAATAAAATGCATAATCGTTTGCTATTCCGTTGGGAATGAGACCAAGAGATATTCTGGAACGATTCTCCGAAGCCATAATACCATTTATAGCATCCTGCAAAGCACCATCACCGCCAACAAGCACTATAGTCTCGTAACCATTGTCGGCAAATACCTTTGCCAAGCGTTCCACAGAACCGTAATCCTCGGACTGTATAAAGTCGTACTCAACAGCACGCTCCTTTAAATAATCACGTATCTCGTTCCAACGCTTCATGGGACGCCACGCTCCAACACGCGGACAATATATTATGCCCCAACGATGCCTGTTATTATTAAGGTCCTTTATCATTGTATAAGTTCCTTTATCTGTTCAACCTGATGATTCACCGGTAAGGTTCCATCTATCCATTTTATATCAACACCACGACGCTCCATACCACGAAACCATGTCATTTGTCTTTTGGCAAACTGATGTATTGCTATCTCCAACGAATTTTCCGTTTCGGCACGAGTCAATACTCCAGTCAAATACAAAGTTACATATTTATACTCCAAACCGTAATAAATCAACTGCTCCGCAGTTATACCCGATGACAATAAATGCTCCACCTCTTCAACAAGCCCTTCCTGTAAACGCGCATGCAACCTGCGAGTTATACGCTCACGACGCACTTCACGCTCTACATCTACACCTACAGTCAAACATTTAATTTGAGGGAACGAACGCTCCTCAACCGGACAACGAGCGTAATACTCCTCAATTTCAATAGCGCGTATAGCACGTTTAACAGTATCGGTATCGGTATTGTTATGCAATGTCTTGTACGATGCAAGAATAGCGGTAAGTTCCTCCAAAGATTTACTTTGCAACTCGTTACGTAGGACAGTATTTTCGGGTACAGGTATGAGACGATACCCCTTTAACACCGATTCCACATACATACCACTGCCACCACACAAAACCGGTAGTGCACCACGTTCTATCACACTATTGTAAGCCTGTAGAAAATCGCGTTGAAACTCAAACAGATTATATTTTTCCCCTGCATCGACAATATCTATAAGGTGATAAGGAACCACCACTCCACCACGCGAATACTCTGCAATATCCTTGCCTGTACCAATATCCATACCACGATACACCTGACGACTATCGGCACTAAGCACCTCACCACCAAGAGCAATTGCAAGTTCCACCGCAAGGGCAGTCTTTCCACAAGCAGTAGGGCCTACAACAGCAAGCATATCATATTTATTGTTAGGAATATTACTCATACACTGCAAACTTACATAAAAAAATCGGTTTATTACACCCGTTTGCATAAAAATCGAGTTCGCCAACAATCTTTAAAACAAAAACCACACATTTCTTGTATCGAAATACAAAAAACCGTTTCTAAATATTGAATAGAGTTAAAAAAGATAAAAATTAAAAAACGGATGATACATTTATGATATATCAGAGTTATATTTGCAATAATCGAAGAAATCCAAACATCTTCTTATTTGTAAATAAAAAGTCAAAAGATGTACGACAACCTATTAAGACTACCATATTTCCAAGGAATGAGCAGAAATGACATAACATCTGTTCTCGACAAGGTAAAATTGGAATTCACAAGTTACGCTGCGGGTAGCAAGATACTAACCCAGGGTGATAAGTGTAATAAATTTATTATTATACTAAATGGAGAGGTAAAAACTGAGACATGCTCCTCCGACGAATCCTATAGACTTATAGAAATTCACGAAGCCCCATACACCGTTGAGCCATACTCCATATTCGGTTCATCCACCGAATACAATAGAAACTATTACGCCTCAAGTGATTGCAGCGTACTCAAAATAGACAAATCATACTTTTTCAGTGAATTCACAAAACATGACATATTCACATTAAACCTCTTGAATATTATAAGTCATAGAGCACAAACACTTAACAGAAAAATTTGGCAGGATCCGGAACACGACATAGAACAACGAATTATTCAATTCATTGCCATGCACTCCGAGACATTACATGGTAGCAAAACCATATTAATTAAGATGGACCGCATGGCATCTCTCTTGTGCGAAACACGCATAAATGTCTCCAAAGCGTTAAACGAATTACAACGTAAAGGATTTGTCAAATTAAGCAGAAAAGAGATACATATCCCAAATTTCGAACTGCTACTTTCCGTTACCACACAAGAGGAGTAATTTAACAAAAAAGGAGATATACACCTTATATTAAATGGGGAAATAAAACATTACAGATATAAAAATTATACTGTCAAGATAGAAGTGCAACAAAATCCCCACCTTGCTCACGACTTTGAG
>CAZEKX010000011.1:0-38006 GCA_964512955.1 uncultured Bacteroidaceae bacterium | reverse complement strand
CTGCATTAAGTCTGGCGGCATCGAGTGCTGTTTGCAGTGAGTTGTATGCAGTAGCATCGGGGTAGCCTACAGCACCGGGAATACTTGCTTTGAGAATATTCTCGGCTTCAATGATGTTTTGTTCTGCCTCACTTGTCTCGTCGGCTTCGATATAATGCTTTGCATATACATAGCCAAGCGCATCCAGAATTTCGTCGTGGCTTTGCAGACGCTTGTAGAACGATAACCATGATTTTTGTGCTGCAGGCAACCATCCTGTCTCCGAGAGTGCCAACAGACGTGGTAATAACTGATATTCAAGTTCTACATTGTCGTTGAGGGTCTCTGCCCAAAGGTTTCCTTGTACTCCCATGCAGTATTTCTCTTTTCCGCTTAATGAAGATACGGGGTTCAAATTATATACCTCCTCAATTGTGTTTACATGTGCATCTCCCCATCCTCCGTAGTAAGGTTCATCAATAATTGTCTGGTTGGCAGGTACCTGCATAAAATCGAGGTATACATGTGAATAGGGGGTTATTATACTATTGAAACCTTTGGCTGCAGCGTCGGCACTCTTTCCGATACTGTTCCATGCCATGATAACAGGTTTTACAGTGTTGTCGCTATTCCAATGCGATAGTAACTCATCCCATACTACTATATCTTTTCCATGTTTCTCCTTAAGATAGATACCAAGTTCTTCAACCAACCACGACTGCAACTCATCGACACTTTTCAGACCCTCTTCTTGTACACGGCGCAGACAATCTTCATTGGTACTCCATTGTGTTGTAGGGCACTCGTCTCCACCTATATGAATATATGGGAATGGGAAGATTCTTGCAACATTGTCGAGTACGCATTTTAAAAACTCAATAACTTTGTCATTGCCTATATTCAGTACATCATCTGATATACCACTGTCGATACGTACCGAGTAGGTCTTTGTGGGGTCGCAACTAAATTCGGGATACGCTGTTACTGCTGCAACCATGTGTCCCGGTAGGTCAATCTCCGGCATTATATCGATATTACGCTCTGCTGCGTATGCTACAATCTCGCGTAAATCGTCTTGTGAGAACCACATGTCACGTCCGTATTCTGTATCATCGAAAAATTTTGTCCCTTCACCCGGGTTGGTGAAAGAACCGGAACGTACGGCTCCCACTTCTGTGAGAAGTGGGTATTCGGGTATTTCTATACGCCAACCTTGGTCATCTGTCAGGTGCCAGTGCAAACGATTCATCTTGTAGAGCGCCATAATGTCCAATACGCGTTTAACCTCGTCTTTGTCAAAGAAATGGCGTGCCACGTCCATCATGAATCCTCTATGTCCAAGTGCCGGTTGGTCGTTTATGCTTACAAACGGAATGTTCCAATCGGCATCTGCATTCAATGTCGATGAGAAAAACTCTCTTGGCAATAACTGTTTCAAGGTTTGCAATGCATAGAAGAAACCGGCTTTTGTTGAGGCTTTAATCTCAATGCAGTTCTCTGTTACATCCAATTTATAACCCTCTTTTGGTAACGATGCATCGGTTGCAAGCCATATTTCACCATTGTTTGCTGTACTGCCACTCTCCTTTACGGTCAGTTGAACTCCCGATGCTATTGCCAATTGAGATGCAAAGTCTGAAACGTATTTTTGTACATCTGCATCTGTATATGTAATGGCGTTTAATGATGTCAAAGGTTTTTTCTCCTCTCTTGTTACCTCTAACTGTGAAGGATAGGGTATAACTGAAATCTTCTCAATAGTTTCCAAAAGAGCGATATCTATAAACTGTACCGGGTTGTTATTGTCTGTTGTTGCATCCCATAAACCAACACCGGCATGGTCTGTAGGACCACCCCATAGGTTCATTGAAACAGATGTGTTGCCCACAGGTTGAATCTCGAATGCACCGGGGTAGGTTGTGTTTTTGGTTTCATTGATGTAAAATTTGCTGACACCGCTTACCGAGGATGATGCCACAATTCTTGCCTCTTTGTTTGCCGACGATGTGTGTAGTGTGTACCCTTTCTTGTTGGTTATTGTGTAACCGTTGGAATTATCTCCTGTGAATTTCCACAATTGTGCATCATTGCCACTCATTCCAACAGTGGTAATCTTTTCTCCACTATTTGTGGCTTCAAAAACATAACCTCCGTTCATGAACTGAATGATGTACCATGTCTCATTGTCTGTTGTACTGGTCTTGGGCAGTTCGCCTGCTGATAATGTGAATGACAAACACAGAGTTGCCAATAAGAATAATGTCTTTTTCATGAAAATTTAAGATTTATTTTGTTTTTATTTAATTTCAATTAAAAGATTCTTTTAAAAAATATAATGTGCAAATATGCAAAAAATATTTATTATATTCGCAAACAGAATGAAATGTTTAAATCTGTTTTAGTTTATAAGGCATAAACTTTGAACTTTTAAAGATATAATTATGAAAACAGACCTTGAAATTGCTCATGAAACCAAATTAGAGCGTATAGAGAATGTGGCATCGGGTATTGGTATTTCTGCCGATGCATTAGAGCACTATGGTAAGTATATAGCAAAATTACCGTTGTCCCTTATAGGCAAGCAGAAAGGTAAATTGATACTTGTTACAGCCATTACAGCCACTAAGGCCGGTATTGGTAAAACAACAGTCTCCATTGGATTGGCTTTGGGGCTTAATAAAATTGGCAAAAAAGCAGTGGTTGCCTTGCGTGAACCATCGCTTGGTCCATGTTTTGGAATGAAGGGGGGCGCTGCCGGTGGCGGTTATGCACAGGTGCTTCCTATGGAAAAGATAAACTTACACTTTACAGGCGATTTTCATGCTATAACCTCGGCACATAATATGATTTCGGCACTGCTCGACAATTATCTATATCAGCATGCAAAAGATGGTTTCGGTTTAAAGGAAATTCTGTGGCGTCGTGTACTCGATGTCAATGACCGTTCATTACGTTCTATAGTTACAGGCTTGGGACCATCTACCAATGGACTTACACAACAGGCCGGTTTTGATATTACACCTGCATCGGAACTCATGGCTATTCTTTGTTTGGCCTCTGATGAGAACGATTTACGTCGTAGAATAGAAAATATATTGCTTGGCTATACATATTCCGGTGAACCTTTTACTGTTAAAGATTTGGGTGCTGCGGGTGCTGTAGTTGTGTTGTTGAAAGATGCTATACAACCGAATCTTGTGCAGACAACGGAGAATACACCTGCAATTGTACACGGTGGTCCTTTCGCGAACATTGCGCATGGCTGCAACTCTCAACTTGCAACAAAATTGGCTCTTGCACATAGTGAGTATACAATTACGGAGGCCGGCTTTGGTGCAGATTTAGGTGCCGAGAAATTTTATAATATACTTTGTCGTAAAAGTGGTTTGCAACCCGATGCTACGGTAATTGTGGCAACTGCTCAGGGGTTAAAAATGCATGGTGGTGTTGCGCTTGACAAAATTAAGGAGCCCGACATGGATGGTTTGCGTAATGGTCTTGCAAATCTCGACCGTCATGTTGAAAACCTACGCTCTTTCGGGCAGTCGGTTATTGTTGTGTTCAACCGTTTTGCTACCGATACCGACGAAGAGATGGCTATGTTGCGTCAACATTGTGAAGAGAATCTTGCTTTGCCATTTGTTATAAACAACGCTTTTGCACAAGGTGGTGCGGGTGCTGTTGAGATGGCAAAAATTGTTGTGGATACTATTGAGAAAAATCCATCTAAACCATTGCAATTTACTTACGAAGATAACGACGATATACGTACAAAAATAGAGAAGGTGGCAAAGAGTATCTATCGTGCTGCATCGGTTTCATTTGCAAAGCCTGCACTCGACCGTATTAAACTTGCCGAAAAACATGGTATGGCGTCGTTCCCTGTATGTATTGCAAAGACTCAATTCTCATTCTCTGGTGATGAGAAACAGTATGGTGCAATAAGTGGTTTCGATCTTCATATACGCGACGTTGTGTTAAATGCCGGTTCCGAAATGATTGTGGCAATAGCAGGTAATATAATGCGTATGCCCGGTTTACCAAAAGAACCGCAGGCTAACCACATCGATTTTATTAATGGAGAAATTGTTGGCTTAAGTTAAAATTTATGGCACAACCATTGGCTGAGCGTCTGAGACCCAACGATTTTGATGGTTTTGTTGGTCAGAAGCATCTTGTTGGCAAGGAGGCTGTACTTCGTCGTATGATAGATTCCGGACGAATACTATCATTCATCTTATGGGGACCTCCCGGAACTGGTAAGACTACTATTGCAAAAATTATTGCTCATAGGCTCAACAGACCTTTCTATACATTGAATGCTGTCTCATCGGGTGTTAAAGAGGTACGTGAGGTTATCGATAAGGCCAAATCTTCACCTCTTTTCTCAAATGGAGGTGCAATATTGTTTATTGACGAGATTCATCGTTTTAATAAATCGCAACAGGATTCTCTGTTGAGTGCAGTTGAAACAGGCGTGGTAACACTGATAGGTGCCACTACCGAGAATCCTTCATTCGAGGTGATAAGACCTCTGTTGTCGCGTTGCCAACTATATGTACTCAAATCGTTGGAAAAAGAGGACCTTCTCTCATTGTTGAATCATGCTGTTAGCCAGGATGTACTTCTACAAGAGAGAGGAGTGGAACTGTTAGAGACCGATGCCATATTGCGCTACAGTGGTGGTGATGCACGCAAATTACTTAATATTCTGGAACTTGTGGTGGAGTCCGATACTGCATCACCTGTTGTTGTTACTGATGAGAAAGTGGTCTCTTGCCTGCAACAAACACCTTTGGCTTATGACAAGGATGGTGAAATGCATTACGATATAATATCTGCATTTATAAAATCCATTCGTGGTAGCGATCCCGACGCTGCTCTCTATTGGTTGGCACGTATGATAGAGGGGGGCGAAGACCCTGCATTCATAGCACGTCGTCTTATTATATCGGCATCCGAGGATGTTGGACTTGCAAACCCAAATGCTCTGTTGTTGGCAAATGCTGCCTTTGAGGCTGTTATGAAAATTGGCTGGCCCGAAGGACGTATACCTCTTGCCGAGGCTACTGTGTATTTGGCAACCTCACCTAAGAGTAATTCTGCATATATGGCTATAAACGATGCACTTGAAAAGGTGCGTGAGACCGGTAATCTGCCGGTTCCTTTGCACTTGCGTAATGCTCCTACAAAACTAATGAAACAGTTGGGATATTCCGATGGTTATAAGTATTCGCACAATTATCCGGGACACTTCATACGTCAACAGTTCCTGCCCGATGATGGTAAGGATTTTAGTTTCTGGGTACCACAGGATAACGCTGCGGAGTTAAAGACAAAATCGTGGATGCATGAATGTTGGGGTGATGAACGAAAATTTTCTAAATAAGCATCAAAGATAAACGGCACAAATTTGTGCCGTTTATCTTTGATAAAAACATTATAGATTTTCTAAAATTCTTTTTAGTACCACTGTTGCCGATATTTCGCGGTTTGCCGCTTCGGGAATAACCAATGAACGTGGTCCCTCTATAACATCGTCTGTTACTATCATATTACGGCGCACAGGCAGGCAGTGCATGAAGTGTGCATTGTTTGTTACGGCCATCTGTCTGTCACTTACAGTCCAACTTCGGTCGGTACTTAGAACTTTGCCGTAGTTGTTGTCGTTATATGCCGACCAATTCTTTGCATATACAAAATCGGCTCCTTCAAAAGCCTTCATCTGGTCGTACTCAATGCGAGCATTACCAACAAACTCCGGTGCAAGTTCATACCCCTTTGGGTGTGTTATTACAAATTCGTAGTCTGTGGCGTTCATCCATTCTGCAAAGGAGTTGGGAACGGCTTGTGGCAATGCCTTAGGATGTGGTGCCCATGTCATGACTATTTTGGGGCGGGCAACTGTTTTGTGTTCTTCTATAGTTATAAGGTCGGCAAAACTTTGTAAAGGGTGGCGTGTGGCTGCTTCCATTGAGAACACCGGACGTCCTGAGTATTTTATAAATTGGTTGAGTATTACTTCGTTATAGTCGTCGGCTTTGTTCTCGAAACGGGCAAAGGAACGTACGCCTATAACATCGCAGTAACTGCCCATTACGGGTATTGCCTCCAATATGTGTTCGGGCCTGTCTCCATCCATAATAACTCCTCGTTCTGTCTCCAATTTCCATGCACCTTGGTTTATGTCGAGTACGATGACATTCATTCCAAGGTTTAAAGCCGCCTTTTGTGTGCTTAGACGGGTTCGCAAACTGGAATTGAAGAATACCAACATAAGCGTTTTATTTCTGCCCAATTCACAAAATTTATAACGGTTCGCTTTTATCTCTAAAGCCTCTTTTATTGCGAGGTCTAAATTCCCGATATCTTTTACCGAAATGAAATTCTTCATGTATATGTTCTGTTTTGTTTAACATGCGAATATATACAATTCTTTTGCATATATTCTGTATATGGTGAATAATTTATCTGTTTACTGTATTAATCTTCTTTTTTCCAGAATTTCCAACCGTTGAAATCGCGTCTGAGCAGAATTCCGGCACCTTGTGTTGTTAGTGTCGTTTTTGAGAAGTAACGGTCGTTTGTTTTGTTGTATGCCTTTAAACTTATATTACCTTTTTTGTTTAAAAGCCACTGTACTTCGAAGTCTCCTATAAAGTTTTTATTGGCTATAGGATTATCGCGGTACCCGAAATTTCCGTTTATAAGCAGTCTGTTATCGAGTAATCGTCCCGATAACATACCTTCTACTTCCATGCTGTTCCATCCTCTTTCGCTTGTTGTGAAATTGCTGGAGAAACTCCAGTTGTCGTTGTCGGTTATTTGTGATAACATGTTGTTCAACTGCCCCGAAATGGTACTCGATATTAACGATTCCATTACGGTAGACGACTGATTCTCGGTGTTGTTATTGTTGTAGTCTTGTGTGTAGAACTTACCAATACCTATAAGATATATGAACTGCATATTTGTCTGCTCTTGTGTACTTGTAGCATTTGCCAATAGTTCACGTTCCTCTTCGTTTCCGCCTGGTAACTCCAAACCGAACGTTAAAGTTGGCGATGCGAGGGTTCCTGTAATATCCATAAGGCAGTTTACCTTAACACTTTTACGTCTTTCTGCTGTGAGGCTTAAATCGGTAAGTGGTACCGATGGTACGGTATATAGTGTTTTAAGGTTGAGTTTTGCATCGAATGGTTCTCCATTGAAGGCTAAAGTGCTACCCGAACGTATATCAAACTCTTTTGGAAATATATCTTGTAGTGTAAACTTGTATGTACCACGCTCTAAGTCTAAGTTTCCTTTCATGCTGAACCCCTCCTTTTCGTCATATACAGCATTTATGGGGCCTGTACCGTACAAATCGATGTAGTCGCCAGTGATGGTGTTTGTATAAACTCTTAATTGCATATCGGGGGTTACATCAATCATAAAATCGAGACGGAATCTGCTTATAATGTTGTCGAATATGTTGTTTGTTTCAATTATGGAGGAATTGCTAGGCGTATTCTTATGCTGCTTACGGTCGACAAAAGTGATAAATTTGTTGTCGGTAGCACCTGTAGGACCAGCCGAGTTATACACGAACTTGCTCCCTTTGTCTGTTCTTACATTGGCGTTAAGAAACGTTCCGGCAGAATCGACACTAATACCAATATCGCCGGTTACAAAGGCAGTACCGTAGAACGTTTCATTATTGAAATCGGGGGAGTAATATGCAAGCATATTGTTGGCATTGATATCGAACTTACATGTGAATTTGCTCAAACATTTGTGATATACACCTCCATCGATTGTACCAATATTATTGTGCAAGTCTTTTATTCTAAACTTGTTGAATGCAAAAACATTGTAATCGAACAGTAATGTGTCTCCTGCTAAGTGATACATTGTGTTTGTGGGTTTTAAACGCAAACGTCCTGTAGGAACCAATGCACCATAAAGGTTTATGCTTCCCAATTTTCCACGTACACACAAATTTCCGTTAACCTCCCCCTCAACATCGCTTACAATGCTGCTTATCATATGATTAAGGAATTCAATATTTGTGTCGTGTGCTTTTATATCTATGTTCAATGTGTCATGTGCAGGTGATACAAAACCATCGACAAATGTTGTAGTATTGTTACTGTTTACAATTTTAGCATTTAATAGAATAGCCTCTTGCTCTTCGTTCCATTTACCATTGAATTCCATGTCGCCCATATTACCATATTCAAATTTGAATTTGTTTACATCTAAGCGACTATTTAATTTAAAGGTTTTGAGTATACTCGACAAGTGTATGTTGCCGGTTGCAATTCCACCAAGTTCCACCGAATGAAAGTTTACAATATCCATTAATTGTTCAATGTCTATCTCTTTTAGGTCGACAGTCAGACAATCATCATTTTCTTCACCAATGGTTCCGTTTATATGCAACTCTTTGTTTCTGTTTTGAAGTGCAAAATTCTTTATGTGAAACTTATTTTCTTTACTGTAAATACTACTCCGCGACAAAACCCAAGGTTCATCGCAGTGTATGATAAGTCCGGGCTTTAGGTAGGCTGCGAAATCTGTTCCCTGTTTTGCATTTCGGCTAATGGCTACATCGAGACGAAGGTTTCCTTTGCTTACCTCTTTGCCTGTATTGCTCCAAGCGATATCGTTCTTTATGGTGTCTTGCGCTATAGTAGAGACTGTTTTAATTGTTATATTGTCTTCTGTGGTCTTTTTTTCGTTAATAGAACGAGTGAATTCGGTATTACAAATAATCTCCTCTTTTTTCGATTCTCCACCAATAATTATCCGGTTGTATCTTCTGCCTGCAAAATGTGTCTCATTTAACTGTGCATTGAGTGATATGTGGTTATATTTATCATCGTAGTTTCCTTCTATGACAGACTTTTGTTTTATAGTTACAGGCAGGTCTAATATGTGGCTTATCAAGTCGGTATTATTGATATCGAAGTGAAAGACAAAATTGTTATTTAATTCTTTGTTGTGTTTCTTCTGTGTGATACTTGGCAAATATCTATGCATTATACCATAGAAACTGTTGGGCAATGTTGTAAAATCATAATATCCAGTTATATACCCTTGTATTATATCGGAATCTATAATAAGGTTGCGTTTATTCTCCAGAATATTGTTTCGCAAATGTAAATAGTGTAATAACCAGTTTTTTTGTGGAGTCTTTAATTTAAAGTTATATAAGTTAATACTGAATAGGGAGTTTGATGCCTCATCTTCTGTAAATTCAAAATCGCTGTTAAAGGCAATACTTTCATCTTTTTTTGTATTGGTAAAGCCTAATTCGTGCATACACAATGTGTCTACGTCGACTTTGGCTCTATAATGCGGTTTCGATTCTATGTTGGCATATTCCAAAGAGATAAGAGCCTTTAAATTCTTATCTTCCGATTTTATATTTGTAGTGGCACTGTTCTCTGTAAAGTTACCATCAATGTCAATATCTCTATAATTGTAGTTCTTGTATAACAGCGATGTTATTTCACTTTGAAATTTACCGTTGAATTTTTTCGAATCATGAAAACGACCGTTTGCCTTGGCTTGTAAATTACAAATGCCTAGGTCTTTAATTTCAAGAAGTCGTCCTAAAGCAATTCTGTCTGCTGTTGCTGTGAACTTATAGAATCCTTCAGCATCGGATACAAGGGAACTATGTATATCTCCGCCATTGCTACGAAAATTAATATTGCTGTCAATCTCTTTTCCTTTTGTGTATATACTGCCAAATAAAGAAATATCACCGGTCCTGTTGTGTAACGATAGGTCTGCGATGTTCTTAGGTAGTAATGGGGTTATATTCAATAGCCCATGTTTGCTTATATTGCACTTCTTGATATTTATATAGTACTCGGGGATGTTCTCTTTGCTGATACTGAATTCGGCACTCAGTTCTATGTTATTGTTTGTGTCGTGTGCTACGAGTTCCTCAATCTCAATTCTCTTTTCATCTCCCTTCCCTGCTATTTTTATTCTCATATTTGGTAAATTGCCAATTTCCGGCATAAGTGGTAACAGGTCTTTTGGGTCAATGTTTTTAAAATCGAGATTGCCGGTATATGTTATATCTTTGGGTGTACTATTCTCTTTGTTCCATTTGTAGGCAAATTCTACTCTGTCCGATACTAAACTGCTGTTCGGAAGTCTTAAACGGCATTTTTCTAATTTTAACCCTCTTCGTGATGCGTTTAAATTTGTTCTGAACTGTTTAATATGCAATCTGGCCTTTTCTTTGGCGGTTATGTTTCTTATGTAAAGACTGAGCGTGTCGCTGTTTAGTCTCTTTAAAGATATGTTTGTACTTATTTCTGACAATGATATATGATTCTTGTCAAATGTTACATGGTTTTTATCCTCCGATAAAATATCGTAAGATACCCTTCCGTCATATATTTGCAGTTGATTTATTTTGAGTTCAGGTATTTTAGGGGTCGATGTGGTATCGTCGCTTGCAAACAGAGACGATAAAAACTCAATGTTTGTTTTGCTGTCGGGAGTCTCGCGATATATTCTTACATCGGGATTTGCTAATGTTATAGTGTTTATACGTATCTTTTCACGTAATAGTTGAAGAGGCGAAAAGTGCAGAGTCAGTTTGTCGACATAAATCATGGTATCGCCTCTTTGGTCGTTTAGAAGAATATCGCTAATTTCCAACTTGTTAAAATGACGCACCTGTATTGTACCCATTTGTAGCGGAAGGTCAATCCTTTCGTGTATCTCATGGGTTATACGTTCTGCCACCCTGTGTTGAATCTTATCTATTCTTAGCAGTAACGATGATGTGTACGCTAAAAAAATAATGGCGACAATGGCTATTAATATGTACTTTATGTGTTTTATGGCTTGTCAGTTTTTTCAATCGCGAAGATAATGAAAAATGTGGATATTTTTTATTGTTTCCTTTCTCTATAATACAAAATATGTATAAATTTTATAAATAAAGATTTTAAATCCTTTCTAAGAGGTCGGTTGCACTTGTGCAATTAGTCGTTTTTTATTAAATTTGCAAAGATTCGGACATGAGTGTTTTATGTCTGCTCTTGTTGTACTAAATCTAAAATCTGTATTTATGACAAATGATATGATTATAACTTTGTCGGTGTTGTTGCTTTCTGTCTTTTTCTTTGTAAATGGAAAGATACGTTCCGATATTGTTGCTTTGTGTGCTTTAGCAACACTTATGCTTTTTGGCATTATTGATGTGAATGAGGCTTTAGCCGGTTTCTCCAATTCTGTCATTATAATGATGATAGGACTTTTTGTAGTGGGTGGTGCTATCTTTCAGACAGGTTTGGCAAAAATGATAAGTTCCAAACTGATGAAATTTGCAGGCAACAGTGAGTTGCGTCTGTTCCTGCTTGTAATGTTGGTTACATCGGCAATAGGCGGCTTTGTAAGTAATACCGGCACTGTTGCCATAATGTTGCCCATTGTGGTAAGTATGGCTATGAGCGTTAAAATGAATCCCAGTCGTTTGCTAATGCCATTGGCTTTTGCAAGTAGTATGGGTGGCATGATGACTCTCATTGGTACGCCTCCAAACCTGGTTATACAAGAGGAACTGACAAAGGCAGGACATGAACCACTTTCGTTTTTCTCATTTCTGCCTGTAGGTATAATATGTGTCATAGTAGGTATATTGGTGTTGTTGCCATTGAGTAAATCGTTTCTTTCCAAGTCGGGAGCACTTAGTGGCGATAGCGCGAGTTCCGGTAAGTCTTTGAAGACACTTGTGAAGGAGTATGGCATATCGAGCAGTTTACATCGTTTGCAGGTTACTCCCGAATCCAAACTTATTGGCAAAATGATAATAGAACTAGATGCGCGTAAAAAATATGGTATAAATATAATAGAGATTCGACGTGTTGAGCGTGCCCAGAATCGTTTGCTTAAAAACGTCGTACAACGTGCCGCGGAGTCCGATACCGTTTTATACGATGGCGATATAATATATCTTACAGGAAATCGCGAAAATACTCATGCATTTGCCGATGCTTACAGACTTAAATATATCTCGGAAGAGAAACAGGGAAAGAGTCAGTCTCTCGACTTTTACGACATTGGTGTTGCCGAAATAGTGCTTATGCCTTCATCGTCTATCGTCAATAAGAAAATTAAAGAGGCTGAGTTCCGTTCAAAGTACAATGTGAATGTCTTAGGAATATGTCGCAAAAAGAAATATATTGTTCAGGCACTTGCCGAAGAGACTATTCAAAGTGGCGATGTGTTGCTTGTGCAGGGCTCATGGGATAATATTGCTGCTCTTGAGAAGGAGACAACCGAGTGGATTGTGGTAGGTCGTCCTTTGGAAGAGGCTGCTAAAGTAACTCTCGATTACAAGGCTCCGCTTGCTGCAGGTATAATGTTGCTAATGATTGCAGCAATGGTATTCGATTTTATACCTATAGCACCGGTAACCGCGGTGATAGTTGCAGGTTTACTCATGGTGCTTACAGGTTGCTTCCGTAATGTCGAGGCTGCTTATAAAACAATTAACTGGGAAAGTGTAGTACTTATTGCGGCAATGATGCCAATGGCTACTGCTCTCGAAAATACAGGAGTGTCATCTTATATATCAAATACTCTTGTAAATGTTTTGGGAGAAGGATACGGCCCTCTTGCGTTGCTGGCAGGAATCTATTTCACCACTTCTCTAATGACAATGTTTATAAGTAATACTGCTACAGCGGTTCTGCTTGCGCCCATCGCAATGAGCAGTGCCACAATGCTCGGCGTCAGTCCGGTACCTTTCTTGTTTGCTGTTACTGTTGCCGCAAGTATGTGTTTTGCTTCACCATTTTCCACACCACCAAATGCTCTTGTAATGCCTGCAGGACAGTATACATTTATGGATTATGTAAAGGTTGGTTTACCTTTGCAGTTAATAATGGGCGTGGTTATGGTATTGTTCTTGCCGTTACTCTTTCCATTTTAATTAATCTGTCAAAATTACATATTAAGAAACCTATAATGTTCTCTGTAATTGCAATGTTTTTATGAATATAATGCAGTTTGTAAATAAAAATCGGTAATTTTGTCAGCAACATACAGGCTATGGAAAAATCTGAGATACAAAGGGTGAAACAGCAATTCGGTATTATTGGTAGTGATGCTGAATTGTTACGTGCAATAGATACTGCGATTCAGGTGGCACATACCGACTTGACAGTTCTTATTACCGGAGAAAGCGGAGTGGGTAAGGAGTTCTTTCCGCAAATAATACACACTAACAGTATACGTAAACATGGAAAATATTTTGCGGTAAACTGTGGTGCTATCCCCGAAGGTACTATTGACTCTGAACTTTTTGGACATGTAAAGGGGGCGTTTACCGATGCGGTAAGTGAACGTAAAGGGTATTTTAGTGAAGCAGACGGTGGTACTATTTTCCTCGATGAGGTTGGTGAGTTGCCTCTCTCTACCCAAGCACGTCTATTGCGAGTTCTGGAAAATGGCGAGTTTATTCGTGTTGGTTCTTCTAAGGTGGAGAAAACAAATGTACGTATTGTCTGTGCTACAAATGTAAATCTGCCCGAGGCTATAAGCGAAGGTCGTTTTCGTGAAGACTTATACTATCGTTTGAATACTGTTCCTATAAAAATACCGGCTTTGCGCAAACGAGGCGAAGATATTGTACTTTTATTCAAAAAGTTTGCAATGGATTTCTCGGTTAAATACAATATGCCTAAAGTGCAACTCGACGAACAGGCAAAACAGGTACTCATGGAGTATTCATGGCCGGGTAATATACGTCAGTTAAAAAATGTGGCAGAACAAATATCCATTTTAGAACTTAATCGTGAGATTTCAGCCGAAACAATGAAACGTTATCTGCCGGAGCAGTCAAAGTCGAATCTACCTGCGCTTTTTGCAAAGAAAGGCGGGGCGGACAAAACTTTTGAAAGTGAACGTGAAATTTTGTACAGCATATTGTTCGATATGCGTCGCGATATGACAGAACTGCGCAAACAGGTACAGGAACTTATGACAGGACGTTCTCACTCGAACGATAATATCCCCTTGTATCAGGCGCAGGAATTGCCTATAGTACAAAATACAGTACAACCGACGCTTCACATAACTCCGCAAATACACGATGTTGAACATGGTATTATAGATGGCGGTGAATATATCGAAGAGGCTATGACTCTCGAGGATATGGAAAAACGTGCAATAATGCAGGCGCTTGAGCGTCATCGTGGCAGACGTCGTGATGCTGCAAAGGAGTTGGAAATCTCGGAACGAACTTTATATAGAAAAATAAAAGAGTATGGTATCGACTAAAATAGGAAAATTATTATTAGCGTTTTTACCGGTTATGGTACTTATGGTTGTTGGTTGCAAAGTAAGTTATAAACTTACAGGTGCTTCAATAGACTATACCAAAGTGAAGACTATCTCTCTTGAAACATTCCAGAACCGTGCGGCATATCAGTGGGGACCAATGGCTACCATGCTCAACGAAACGCTTAGCGATGTCTTTGTGCAACAAACCAAGTTGCAGCAAGTTAATCGTGGAGGCGATTTGCAACTTGCCGGTGAAATTACAGCATACGACCAATTCAATAAATCTATTTCGGCCGACGGATATTCTGCAATGGTACAGTTGAAGATAACTGTCAATGTGCGCTTTACAAATAATAAAAACCACGACGAGGATTTCGAACGTACTTTTTCGGCAACACGTGATTTCGATGCAACACAATCGTTGGAAAGCGTACAAGAGGAACTTGTAACGCAAATGATTAAAGAGATTGTAGAATCTATATTCAATGCTTCTGTAGCGAATTGGTAAAGGAATGGAGAATATTGCATTCTACATATCGCATCCCGAAAAACTAAACAGGGATACTCTCTACGAATTGCGTATGATTGTGGGGCGTTATCCCTATTTCGATGTGGCACGCTTACTGATGCTCAAGAACCTATATCTGTTACACGATATTGAATTTGGCAAGGAGTTGCGTAAAGCAGCGCTTTATCTTAAAAATCGTTGGGCATTGTTTGAAATAATGGAAGGGTATGGTGTATTGCCGACAGAGGATAATGCAACTACAGCCGATATATCGATAGATCGTACAATGACTCTGATAGATGCTTTTCTGGAAACATTACCACAAGATACATTGTCTTTGGAAGCAGAGGGAGCCGCTGCTATAGATTATATGTCGGTATATATGAAAAAAGAGGAGAATGTCGACTCTGAACCTGTTCCGGAATTACGAGGTCAGAATCTTATAGATAGTTTCCTGGCAAGTGATAACGAGAGAATAACTTTGCAACTTCGCGCAGAAAGTGAATCTGATGATATACTCTCTTTGCAAGAAGATGAGGTTTCCGAAACATCATTCTTTACAGAAACTCTTGCAAATATTTATATTAAGCAGCAAAAATATGACAAAGCACTCGAAATTATTAAGCGATTATGTTTGGAATATCCGAATAAAAACCGTTACTTTGCAGACCAAATAAGATTTTTGGAGAAAATTGTAAAATTCTCCAAAAAATAGGAGTTCTTAGTAGTAGTATAAAATTAAATTTAGAATAAAAAATGTATTTACTTTGTATTTTTTTGATTGTGTTGGCCTCAGTGCTAATGTGCGGAATAGTTCTCATCCAGAACTCTAAAGGTGGTGGTCTTGCATCGGGATTTGCTTCGTCAAACCAAATTATGGGTGTTCGTAAAACTACCGATTTTCTTGAAAAAGCAACATGGTCTTTGGCTATATTTATGGTGGTAATGAGTATCTGTGCATCGTATGCAATGCCCGATTCTGTTCAAGTTGAGAGTAGCCGTATTCAGCATAGTGCTGTAGAGAACAGCGTCGTAAATCCTAATATCGCTCCCGACTTCTCACAAGAAGCACCGGTGAATGATGCAGCAGTTGAATTACCTGCTGAGGCTGAATAATTCTGTTGTATATAGATACAAAACAGTGGGAGGCATAATTATGCCTCCCACTGTTTTTATGTTTTGTTACGTTTTAACGTTGCATTCCAATTGTCAGTCTGTTTTTACATACCGATGCTGTAAATCCATTCTTTCGGTGGGGCGTAAGTAGTATCTCCTCCTTTTTAACTCTTTTGTATATTTCCATGGCTGCAACACCTAAATTCATGCGCACATTTATTTCTATGCAAGGATGAATCTTTTTTATACCGTTTTTGTTTGTAATTAACAGGTCTATCCCTACAATGCCGGTATAATAGTCTCCAAAATGTTTTTTAAGCATAAATTTGTGCTGTTCTATTGTCCACTGCAAAACTGTGTCGTCTATGCCTGTTTCCAAAATCATTTTGTGTAATACCTTTTGCGATGCAATAATATTACTACCGTAATATCCATTGTCGGCTGCAACAAATACCGAATAGCCTAAAAATGACACCTCTTTCTTACTCTCGATTCTAAACTCCAGAGCAAAGTCTAAAATTTTATCATAATATTTATCTGCAACAAATCCACCTTGCCGTTTTATGAAACCTATGAGTTTTTCGCGAATCGATGGTGAATAAAGGCTATCTCCGGCAAAAACACCTCTGCCGCTGCTGGACCATGGAGATTTAAATATTGTACGCTCTTTTATTTCCGGTAATTCTATTGTGGTTTCAAAACGCATGCAGTCTCCCACGAAATGTTTCTTGAAATCACTATTTGCGGCGTCGTGTAGAAACTCTTTAATGTATTTTGTAGCATATTCCTTGCTTGTAAATAATCTTATCTTGTCGAGTATGTCATCTGTCGGCAATAATTTATCGGGTATACCGAATTTGCGAAATCTTTCAGTAATGGTTTTACTCCATCCCCAAGGTGATGGTGAAAATTCTCTTTCTGTCCGTTTGCATAGTTCGGTATATCCCTCTTTGAGTGTGGTAAAGAATATTCTCTTTCCACAAACCTTTGCTATCTCATTTGCCTCATTTAGCGAATGATTGTCATTTATGATTACAGCATCATGGTCATTTGCCCACCATACAGGTAGTATTGCGAGGTCGTGCTCCATGCTTAATATATTCTTTGGTGGAATATATTCACGCATGTTCGACGCCAAGGCAAGTTCGTTGGAGCAATTGAATATGTGCAAGCGGTTCATTACTTAAACTGCGCCATCATTTGCAAGGCTGTTACTGCACATTCATCGCCTTTGTTTCCAAGACGACCTCCGCTTCGTTCTTGTGCCTGTAGTAAGGTGTTGGTTGTTATCAAACCAAATATTACAGGAGTGTCGTATTGAACATTTAATTGTGAAAGTCCTGCTGTTACGCCTTCGCATATATAGTCGAAGTGGGGGGTGTCGCCACGTATAACGCATCCGATGGCAATAACTGCGTCATATTTTTTGCTTTTTACCATTTGTGACGCTCCATATATAAGTTCAAAACTGCCGGGGACACTCGCAAGTGTAATATCTTCGGCTTTAACCCCATTCTCTTGCAGGGTTTTTATTGCTCCATCTCGTAAAGCGTATGTTATATCACTGTTCCACTCGGCATAAACAATGCCAACTCTTCTTCCTTCGCCCGAAGCGACCTTTGTTGGATCGTATTGCGATAAATTATGCATCTCTGTTGCCATACTCTTTTGCGGTTTTAATATAAATATATAGCCCTGCCATGGCAGGGCTATATATTTATATTAGGTATTGAATATTATTTTACGTGCTCAATATATTTGTCGATATCCATAGCCTCGTATGATGATGGATATTCACTTTTAATTTGATTATATAGTTTGAGTGCTTCCTCTTTGTCGCCTTGCACTTCATAAACTCTTGCAGCAATGAACAAACAGTTAGGGCTTATGCTGTTGTTGTTTGCAACTTCTGCTGCCTCCACTAAATATTTAACAGCCTTATTGTTGTCACCTGTGTTTGCATAGCAGTTACCCAATGTACGCAAAACCGATGCTGCAACCATTTGGTCGTTACCATCGAAATCTTGTAAATAGGAAATAGCCTCTTCGTAACGGTCTAGTTTTGCAAGTGAGAAACCTGCGTATGCCTTTGCGAGGTTCGCAATTTTTGTTCCACTGTACTCGTCTGCTATCTCTATGAATCCAAGTATAGTTACGCTATCGCCATTAAGTGCTTCTTCGAAACGGTTCTCGGCAAAAAGAGCCTCTGCCTGATACATGGCTTCTGCTGCTTCTGCTTCACGTTCCTCTGTGTATGAACTGTAGTATACACTTCCTACGATTGCAATAACTATTGCTGCAACAAGTGCAAGAATGTGGTTTTTGTATTTGAGGATGAATGCCTCTGATTTTCCAAGAGCCTCGTCTAATATGATGGGCTCGTTGCTTGTCTGTTTTTTGCTCATGTTTATATGTTTTTTGTTTTATTCTTATGTTAAGATGTACTATTTCTGCAAAATGCGCTTGCAAAAATAATCAAATTTTGTTTAGTGCAGAAATTATATCTGTTTTTTTTCTTATATAATTGAATTCTACCTGTTATAACGAGATTTTTTTTTATCTTCGCACCAATTATTTTATAAGTTGTAAGAAAATGCTACTCGAAAATATTACGGTACTCAATTACAGGAATCTTTCCGATGTGAATGTCGCTTTCTCATCGAAAATTAATTGTTTGATAGGTAGTAATGGGATGGGAAAGACAAACTTGCTCGATGCCATATATTATCTCTCATTCTGTAAAAGTGCCGTATCTTCATTGGATGCTTCGAATATAATGCACGAAACTCCTTTCTTTATGTTACAAGGGGATTATCATAGCGATAGCGGTATCTATGAAGAGATTTCCTGTGGACTTAAGCGTGGCGAAAAGAAACAGTTTAAAAGAAATAAAAAGAATTACGAACGCCTATCTGAACATATTGGTTCAATTCCATTAGTGATGGTATCTCCTGCCGATAATGAACTTATTGCCGGTGGTGGTGAGGAGCGTCGCCGTTTCATGGATGTTGTTATATCGCAGTATGACAAAGAGTATCTGAGTGCTCTCATTCGATATAACCGTGCTTTGCAACAACGCAACATATTGCTACGTGGAGAACAAGAACCTGATGCAGAGATGCTCTCTCTAATAGAAGAGATGATGGCTGTTGAGGCGCACAAGGTGTGTGAGGGACGTCGTAATTTTGTAGAAGAGTTGATTCCTATTTTCAAGGAGTTTCATGCAACTATAACTGGTGGTGAAAATGTAAGTTTACGTTATCGTAGCGACCTGTGTGATAAAAATCTAACAGAGTTACTGCGGTTGTCGCGTACCAATGATCGTCGTCTTGGACATACAACTAAGGGGGTACATCGCGATGAACTTGTAATGCAACTTGGCGGGTATGCCATAAAAAAAGAGGGTTCGCAAGGACAAAACAAGAGTTTTCTGGTTTCATTGAAATTGGCGCAGTTCGACTTTTTGCGCCGCAAGGGTGGTGAAACACCGTTATTGCTTCTCGATGATATATTTGATAAACTCGACTCGAGTCGTGTCGAAAAAATAATATCTCTTGTGGCTGGCGACCGTTTTGGGCAAATATTCATAACAGATGTAAATAGAGAACATATAGACCATATTCTGGATCGTATAATTGGTGAATACAAACTGTTCGAAGTTGTATCGGGCAGTGTGCAATTAATAAAGGAGAGATGAAGCGAGGAGAAACAAAATCAATTGCAGAACTTGTAAATGCAGCCTGTCGCGAAGATGGTATTGAGACACCTCTTAATGAGTATCGTCTTATACAGGCTTGGTCTAAAATATTGGGGAAAGGTGTGTGTGCATATACAAAAGGTTTGTATATAAGAAATCAGGTATTATATGTAACACTTACTTCATCGGTGCTTCGTCAAGAACTGATGATGAACCGAAAACTTTTGGTTCACAGACTCAATGAGAACGTAAAGGCACAGGTTATTACAGATATTGTTTTTCGATAACAATTATGTGAACTTTTTTATAAGTAAGTTTTTTAAAGGTGTGTAGTGTCGGGTATTTGGCACACATTAATTAGGGTAGAGCAATTAAGATATAAAGATAGGTTATGGTAGAACTCATTGTTTCCGATATTCTTTGTAGAGCATCTGACGAACATGCATATGTTATGTTGTTAAAGGAACGTGATGGTGAAAGAAAGATTCTTGTGGCGATAGGGCATAGTGAGGCACAGGCTATTGCTCTTTTCTTGCGTGGGGTAAAGACGAGACGCCCCATAACTCACGACCTGTTCCGTAATTTTGCCGAGGCATTTGGGGCTGAAATGCAATGTGTTACGGTGAGCAAAGTAGATGATGGTACGTTCTATTCCAATATGTTGTTCAAAATAGGTGATAACCTACGCGAAGTCGATGCACGAACATCTGATGCCGTGGCAATTGCATTACGTTTTAATGTACCAATATATATACCCGACGCACTGTTGAACCGTGTATGCGTACGTGATGAGTGGGACGGTGCATTCTCAGTACCAATATCCACTGCCAACATGGAGACGCTCCGTGCTGTAATGGATAAGGCTGTTAAAGCCGAGGATTATGAACTTGCGATGAAATTAAAGGAGGAGATTGAGTCGAGAGAGAAAAGTAATGATAATAAAATAGACGAGATAAATATTTAAAAACAAAGAGATGGCACTGTTTTATGTACCCGATATTGAAACAACATGGGAATTACCCGAGGATGAGGCTGCGCACTGCTTACGTGTTTTACGTCTTAATCAAGGCGATGAACTCGATGTTACCGATGGCAAAGGGCATTTCTACAAAACAATAATATCTTCTATTGCCGGAAAGCATTGTTATTTAGAGGCAAAAGAGGTTCTTTCCGTTCCGAAGGGTTGGAGGGGGCATCTGCATTTGGCGATAGCACCTACTAAAAATATTGATCGCATAGAGTGGATGATAGAGAAGGCTACAGAGATAGGTATAGACGAAATAACCTTTCTTAATTGTCGTTTTTCGGAGCGTAAGGTTGTAAAGAACGATCGTATAGAACGCATTATAGTATCGGCTATGAAACAGTCTCTTAAGTCGTTCAAGCCAAAGTTGAACGAAATTGTCGATTTTAAGAAATTCATTACAACGGAACGCTGTGCTGCAAAATATATAGCGCATTGTTACGATAGCGACAGGGTCCTGCTTAAGAAACTGCTTGTGGCAGGAGAAAATGCTACTATATTGATAGGTCCCGAGGGGGATTTCAGTCCCGAAGAGGTTGAGTTGGCGATAACTGCAGGTTATAAACCGATAAGTCTTGGTAATTCACGCTTGCGCACCGAAACAGCAGGGTTGGTAGCCTGTCATATATATAATATAATAAACGAAGTGTGATGTCCCGCTATTTTATTATATTTTCTTACGATGGTGCTGCATATCATGGATGGCAGGTGCAACCAAACGCTTGTACAGTTCAACAGACACTGGAGGAGGCTCTTTCGTTATTATTACGTAAGGAGTGCTCTGTCGTTGGTGCAGGGCGTACCGATACAGGTGTAAATGCACTACAAATGGTGGCTCATGTCGATTTGCCATCCGAAACTGACATAGTACAACTCAAATATAAACTTAATAAAATCTTACCACCAGATATTGCAATTATAGATATTCGTCCTGTTCGTGATGATGCCCATGCCCGTTTCGATGCTGTGGCACGTCGTTATAACTATTATGTTACAACTGTAAAATCTCCTTTTGCAAGGCGATATGCGTGCCGAATACCTGTTGATATAGATTTCAAAGCGATGAATAGTGCTGCTGCCACTTTGCTTGAATATACCGACTTTACCAGTTTTAGTAAGTTGCATACCGATGTGAAGACAAATAATTGTAAGGTGGTACATGCCGAATGGCGCAAATTAAGTGAACACTCATGGGTGTTTGAAATTGAGGCCGACCGTTTTTTGCGTAATATGGTACGTGCCATAGTGGGTACTTTGTTGTTGGTTGGGCGTGGAAAACTTACAGTCGATGGCTTTCGCAAAGTCATAGAACAGAAAGAGCGCTGTGCTGCCGGTGATTCAGCAATGGCTGAGGCTCTTTTTCTTGCTTATGTAAAGTATTCCGATGATATTTGGTTATGATGTGGGCTATATTAGCATTTATCTCTGCCGCATTGCTCGGTTGCTACGATTTCTTCAAAAAGGTATCGCTTAAGGATAACTCTGTTTTAGGAGTTCTTTTTCTGAATACTCTTTTTTCTGCAATAATATTTTTACCTTTTATACTCTTATCCTCGTTCGGGGTAATAACCGATGGAATGTTGTATGTTCCTGCGACATCGTTCCACACACATCTTCTTTTAGTATTAAAGGCTGTTATTGTATTAAGTTCATGGTTGTGTGGTTATATTGGCATAAAACATCTGCCAATAACCATTGTATCGCCTATACAAGCAACAAGACCGGTGCTCGTTTTGCTGGGTGCGTTGTTTCTTTTTGGTGAGCAACTGAACATGTATCAATGGATAGGTGTACTGATGGCGATAATCTCTTTTTGGTTACTTGGCAAGAGTGGAAAACGCGAAGGAATAAATTTTGCAAGTAACCGTTGGGTCTTCTTTGTTATAATGGCATCTTTGCTTGGTGCTCTCAGTGCATTGTACGATAAGTTTCTTATGCGTACTTTGGAACCTATGCTTGTACAGTCGTGGTTTAATCTTTACCAATGCTTGTTGATGGGGTGCATTGTACTGCTGATGAATCTATTGTCTCCTACGCAACGTACAAAACGATTGTCGTGGCGTTGGACTATACCTTTAATATCTGTCTTCTTGGCTTTTGCCGATTTCTGCTATTTCTCGGCACTGGCACAAGATGATGCGCTTATTGCTGTTGTCTCCATGATTCGTCGTGGAAGTGTTATCGTGTCATTTGCTTTCGGTGCACTGTTGTTGCACGAAAAGAATCTAAAGAGCAAGGCTCTCGATTTGTTATTGATTTTAATAGGCTTGTTTTTCTTATATCTTGGTTCAAAATGAAAAAAATACTCTTTTTAATAATTGCTTTTATATTCTGTACCGAACTCTCGGCACAGAATATGCGTACTCTGTTTGTAGAGATGCCCGACTCGCTACTTCCTTTGCTTTCAAAGATAAATCGCGAGGATTGTGTCGATTTCCTCGATGCAGGTATGCGTGCCCGTGTAAAGAATATACTTGGTGAATATAGCGAATTACTTGTGTTTAATGAGAACTTTCTCCACTTGAAAACATCCAATAGTGGTTCCATGCAAGTAAAGTTGCTACCTTCGGAATCGGATACTGTTGTGTGTGTAATTAACAGTGTATGTGCCGAGGCTTGCAGTAGTAGAATCTCTTTTTACACACCACAATGGCAACAATTAAATAAAGATAATCTTTTTAAAACTCCACTAATACGTGATTTTATAGTGGAAAGCGATTCTACCGAATATTATAGAAATATGGCAGATATTTATCTTGTGGAACTCTCACTCTCTGCTACATCCGATAGTTTAACTGCGCGTTATACCATGCCGTCGTATATGTTGCGCGAGGATTCAGCAAAAATTGTACCGCATATTAGAACATTGAATTATAAATGGAACGGAACCCGTTTTGAGTAACTAAGTTTTATTTAGTTTGAACGATATCGGTACAGTGTGCGTAACTCTTACCTTTTTGTCATCTATTGTACCGGGTTTCCATTTTCTGTTTGAACGTTGTATAGTACGAATATTGATAATTCTATTCTTCGTCCCAATCCTCTTCGTCGAAGTAGAACTCCTCATCCTCTTCAATGGGTTCGTATCCTTCATCCTCCCAGTTTGCGAAGTCGTTGGCAAGCATGTTACGGTCGTAATTTCTGTGCACCAACTCATCGCGTTTCACTGCTGCCATACGATTCTCTTCACTGTTAAGTTCACTCCAAAGAATGTCCTTTAGTTCCTGTATCCCTTCTCCGGTTGCAGCCGATATAAATATATGTGGTATCTCTTTGGGTAAGTGCTCCGAAAGCATCTCTTTTAACTCTTCGTCTATTAAGTCGCTTTTTGTTATAGCCAACACTCGTTGTTTGTCGAGCATTTCGGGGTTGAATGTGGCAAGTTCATTCAGTAGTATCTCGTACTCTTTTTTTATATCATCGGTATCACTTGGTACCATGAACAGTAAAAGAGAATTACGTTCTATGTGTCGTAAGAATCGTAATCCCAAACCTCTTCCTTGGCTTGCTCCCTCTATAATACCGGGAATATCAGCCATTACAAACGACTTGTTGTCGCGATATGACACAATACCCAAGTTTGGTTCAAGTGTGGTAAATGGGTAATTGGCTATTTTGGGTTTCGCAGCCGAAACACTCGAAAGAAGAGTCGACTTCCCTGCATTTGGGAAACCTACAAGACCAACATCGGCAAGCAGTTTCAATTCCAATGTAACGGTCATCTCTCTCATTGGTTCACCGGGTTGTGCGAAGCGTGGTGCTTGGCGTGTGGGTGTTGCAAAGTGTACATTACCCAGACCTCCGCGACCGCCACGTAACAATACAACCTTCTGCCCATCTTCTGTTACATCGCATAGGTATTCTCCTGTTTCGGTGTTATATGCAACTGTTCCACATGGTACATCAATGATTTTGCTTTCACCATCTGCTCCTGTACTCTTGTTAACTCCACCATTCTGTCCGTTGCCAGCAAAGACGTGTCTTTGATATTTCAAGTGTAATAGAGTCCAATAGTTACGGTTCCCTCTAAGAATTATATCACCTCCTTTTCCGCCATCGCCACCATCGGGACCTCCATTTGGAAGGTATTTGGCACGATGTAAGTGAGCCATTCCTCTGCCTCCTCTTCCGGAACGACATATAATCTTCACATAATCAATAAAGTTTGTCTCTGCCATATACCTATGCTACAATTTTTTCTTAGAATTTTAACAACCTCTCTGTGTATAACAAATTAGACAATAAATTGCTTGTGATAAATTACAATTTACTGTTTATTGCAGTGGTTATATCATTGAATATACGGTCCAATTCACCGGAACCATTGATGTAACAATGTTTACCGTCATTTTTGTACCAATCTTTAAGTGGTGCAGTCTGTTCGTTATATACGACAAGACGCTTTCTTATTGTTTCTTCATTATCATCGGCTCTTCCCGACTCTTGTCCACGCTTAAGCAGACGAGTCATTAATTCTTCTTCGGGAACATCGAGTTCAATCATAACAGTAACATCCTCTCCACGCGCATTGAGCATCTTTTTTAATGCCTCTGCTTGTGCTATTGTACGAGGAAATCCGTCGAATATAACACCTTTACTGTTTTCGAATGTATCTAACTTAGCCGCAAGGATACTTACCATAAGGTCATCGGGGATAAGTTGTCCGTTGTCAATAAGGCTTTGTGCAGTTTTGCCAAGTTCTGTTCCGGCTTTAATTTCGCCACGTAATACATCACCGGTGGAAATATGATTAATACCATATCTCTCAACAATTTTCTCACTTTGGGTACCTTTGCCAGAGCCGGGGGCACCGAATATTACTATATTTAGCATCTTTGATACTGTTTTTTATAATAATTGTATTGAAACCTGTTTGGTCTCTTTAATAGATTTATCAGTCTACTGCTTCGTAGATGTTTGGTAGGTTACGTCCCAAACCGTTGTAATCAAGTCCATATCCAACAATGAAACGGTCGGGAATGGTCAGCGCGCTATATTTTACACTTACCGGAACCTGTAGACGGGCAGGCTTGAGAAACAACGATGCAATTTCAATAGATGCCGGCTCTCTTGTGCCAAGGCTTTCCAGCATCCTTTGCATGGTAAGACCTGTATCCACGATATCTTCAATGATTATAATATCGCGTCCGCCAAGTGATTCCGACAAACCTATTACCTCTTTAATGACACCTGTACTTGCGGTACCTTGGTATGATGAGAGTTTAACAAACGATATTTCACACTCAACTTCGAGGCGTTTCAACAACTCTGCCGCAAACATGAAACAACCGTTCAGTACTCCTAGTAGTATAGGACGTTTACCTTTGTAGTCTCTGTTAATTTCGTTGGCAACTCTTGAAATCTCTTTAATGATCTCGGTTTCGGGAATGGAGATCTTAAATTCTTTGTCGTGTAATTTAATTGTTGACATTCTTAAAAGCAGTATTTTTGTCCCACAAAGATATATTAAATTCTGCAAATATTGAAACAAACGAACGAGATATATAAAACTTGTTTTAATATTTCAAAGTGAGTGCAGTCAATATTCGCGGTTTACCGCAAATAAACAAACGAACGAGATATATAAAACTTGTTTTAATATTTCAAAGTGAGTGCAGTCAATATTCGCGGTTTACCGCAAATAAACAAACGAACGAGATATATAAAACTTGTTTTAATATTTCAAAGTGCCAACGCGAAATAAAGCGTTGGTTGCGACGATTGAAACTTTAGTTTTACAAAGGAGTGCGATTTATCGCTCAGTCAACATTCGCGGTTTACCGCAAATATATTAATCTTTATAAACTTTAAATTATTATTTTGTGATTTGATACTCCTTAATACATGGAGTATTATATTCGTCAAACAGTTGGCGACTGTCGTTTACAAATTCATTTAATTTGCTTTTTGTTATTGTTTTAAAGTTGGGTGGAGTGGCGGCTGGAATAATTGTAAAATTCTGAACATTGTCACGTCCCGGACGTGCAACCCATGTAAGTGCGTATTGCAAGGAATCGAGTAGTGGAATATTAAAAAATTTTTTCATGTTCAATTTTACTAATGCTCCTCCATCGCGTTTACGGGCATACATGCCCGACACTAAATTACCAAGAGAGTAGACTACGGCATGCTTGGCAATAATAGAGTTGTTGTTACGTATTTCCATTGGTTGCAATACGTGTGGGTGGTTACCTATAACATGGTTTACTCCTTGCTCAATTAGCCAGTCGGTCATATCACGTACTCTTTTTGGGGGTAAACTTACATATTCGTCTCCCCAATGCATACAGGCAATAATGGCGTCGGGACTCATCTTTTTTGCTTTTAGAATATCATTGGCTATAGTCTCTTTGTCTATGAAGTTTACTATTATGGGTTCGGGTACAGGAATACCGTTTGTACCATAAGTATAATTCAATAGAGCAATCTTAAATCCATTTTTTTCTATTAGCAGAGGGTAACGATTGGCTCTATCGGTACTATCTTTGTATACTCCGCAATGCATTATGTTTATAGAGTCGAGCATGTTTAACGTGTATAATGTTCCACGTTTTCTTTTGTCTAAACAGTGATTGTTGGCAAACAACAAAACGTCGAATCCTGCTCCTTTTGCAGCATAAAGAAAACTATCGGGGGCGCAAAACGACGGATATCCACTATACCCCTTTGCTCCTATGGTGGTTTCTAAATTTGCAATGGCAATGTCGGCATTTGATACCTCTTTACGAATATAGTCGTAGCATGGTGAATAACTGTAGGTGCCATCGGGCTGCTTGGCTGCATTCAGTTGACTCTCGTGTTGCATAATATCGCCGGCGAACAATAGGCTTATATTATGTAAACTATGCGTAACGCTTTGTGCGACAAGTGTTGTAACTGCCGACAATAACGTTACGCATAGTATAAGGCGAAAATTCTTCAAAAGCAAGAATTATTTGTTTAATAAATCTCGTGCTTTGCAGCAAGAAGAGTGTTTTTCATTAACGAGACAATGGTCATGGGGCCTACACCACCCGGAACCGGTGTAATGTATGAACATTTAGATGCTACATTCTCATAATCGACATCGCCGCATAAACGGAATCCCGACTTGCGTGTAGCGTCGGGAACACGTGTTGTACCAACATCAATGATTACGGCACCTTCTTTTACCATCTCGGCTTTAACAAAGTGAGGTTGTCCCAATGCTGCAATTATTATGTCGGCATTACGACACTCCTCTGCAATGTTTGCGGTATGGCTGTGGCATACGGTTACAGTTGCATCACCGGGTATCTGTTTTTGCATCATGAGGCTTGCAACAGGTTTTCCTACAATATTGCTGCGTCCCAAAACAACACATTTCTTCCCTTTTGTATCTATGTTGTAACGACGGAGCAACTCCATTATTCCGTTGGGTGTTGCTGAAAGGAAACAGGGGAGTCCTATTGAAAGGCGTCCAGCATTTACAGGGTGGAATCCATCGACATCCTTACGGTAATCAATGGCTTCTGTAACTTTTTGCTCATCGATATGTTTTGGGAGAGGTAATTGAACTATGAAACCGTCTACATCGGGATCGTTGTTCAGTTCGTCAACTTTTGCAAGGAGTTGCTCTTCGGTAATATCATCTTCGTAACGTATTAGTGTCGATGTAAATCCGCACTCTTCGCATGCACGCACCTTGTTTGCTACGTATGTCTCGCTACCTCCATCATGGCCAACCAGTATGGCTGCCAAATGTGGACGCTTGCCACCATTGGCAAGAATGTTCTCAACCTCTTGTGCTATCTCCTTTTTTATAGTAGCCGAAATGGCTTTTCCGTCTATAATTTGCATTGTATAATACTTTTAAGATATTATTGAAATACTTTTTCTTATAGGTTATCTCTATCGTCTCATTCGTGGCATGCCGGGCATCATGTTGCCAAATTTGCCTCCGGCAACAGTTTTCATAGTCTTGCGTATCTGTTCGAACTGTTTCATGAGACGGTTTACCTCTTGGAGGGTTGTTCCACTACCGCGGGCAATTCGTTCACGACGCGATGCATTAATTATATCGGGGTTGGCACGCTCTTTGGACGTCATGGAGTGTATTATTGCTTCTACGCTCTTAAATGCATTGTCGTCTATATCCAAATCCTTAACAGCTTTTCCTACACCGGGTATCATGGCCATAAGGTCTTTAATGTTACCCATTTTCTTTATTTGCTCTATTTGTGATAAAAAGTCGTTAAAGTCGAATTGGTTACGTGCAAGTTTACGTTGTAACTTTTTAGCCTCTTCCTCGTTGAATTGTTCTTGTGCGCGTTCAACAAGAGATACGACGTCGCCCATGCCCAATATGCGGTCTGCCATACGGCTCGGGTGGAATAGGTCGATAGCCTCCATCTTTTCACCGGTTCCGATAAATTTGATAGGCTTATCGACAACACTGCGTATAGAAAGTGCAGCACCACCACGTGTATCTCCATCGAGTTTTGTCAGTATTACACCTGTGAAATCGAGACGGTCGTTGAACTCTTTTGCTGTATTTACGGCATCCTGTCCCGTCATTGAGTCCACAACAAAAAGTGTTTCGTTGGGGTTAATAGCCTCTTTAATGGCTGCTATCTCCTGCATCATTGCTTCGTCTACGGCTAGACGTCCGGCGGTGTCTATGATTACAAGGTTGTAGCCTTTTTGCTTAGCCTCTTTTATTGCGTTTTGTGCAATTTCTACCGGGTTCCTGTTTTCGGGTTCGCTATAAACGGGAATCTCTATCTGCTCCCCAAGAACCTTTAACTGGTCTATTGCTGCAGGTCGGTATATATCACATGCAACCAATAGTGGGTTGCGGTTTTTCTTTTTCTTCAGGTAGTTTGCCAACTTAGAAGAGAATGTGGTTTTACCAGAACCTTGTAAACCCGACATCAATATCACTGCAGGGTGCCCATCGTAGTTTATCTCTGCTGTTTCACCACCCATGAGGGTTGTAAGTTCGTCATGAACTATTTTTATCATCAATTGGCTGGGATGTATCGATGTCAATACATTCTGACCAATAGCCTTGTTCTTAACAGTGTCGGTAAAACTTTTTGCAACTTTGTAATTGACATCGGCATCGAGCAACGCTTTACGTACATCTTTTAATGTTTCGGCAACGTTTACTTCGGTTATGCGTCCTTCGCCTTTAAGTATTTTAAATGAACGTTCAAGGCGTTCGCTTAGGTTTTCAAACATCTTATATCTATTTTAATTATAATTACTCTTTTTCTATACTTATAATACCTCCTGTTGCAGTATCGAATACCACTTGTGTGTCGGCATTCTTGTTAAACAGGTTTTTGGAAAGAATCTCGACATTGCCTAATTGTGCAATGGGTAGTTCCTCATCGAAATAAGTTTCACTGGCGGTATAAATCCTAACTTGCGCTCTGCCGGGGACATTATAACATACTCCCTCTTTTTTTATAACTTTCTTGTTTTCTGTTGCAGGTATTATAATGTTCTTACTTGTTATGTCGTAATATATAGGTTTGCCGGCAAGATTATCTTTTTCTAAAATACCCAGTTTGCGTGAAAAGCGGAACAGAACACTCTTATCGGTATTGCTTTGCGCCGTAGGTGTCAATCTTATGTTGCAGGTATATTTAACAGTATCAATATGTCCGGTGAAAAGTTGTGTCAATGCCATCTCTTGTGTGTTCAATTCGTTAAGAATCAACTGCATCGATAATCCATCCTTTGGCATATTGTCGGCTATACCGCGTGTTATAGCCATTTTACTCTCTCGAATGGCGTAAATTTCTTTTGCGGTCAGTTCTGCCATCTTTGCTGTGGATGTGGCTTGCAAAATCTCTTCGGTCATGTATTGCTTTGCATCGATACGCTGTGTATGATGTTTTACCGGTGTGTTCTCTTCCTCTTTTTCAACTTTACAATTAATGCTCTCTATTATTCCTTCGCTGTTAAGTACTACATTGCTTGCACTGCTGTTGTTTAATTTTACAGTAAACATCTTGTCGGGGTCGGGAGTACCCGAAAGGTTCAATTTAACTCCGGTTAGTTCCCAATATTTTTCCTCTTTGGATATAGCATCATTTATGCGTAGAAATCTGTCGGCATAACGGCTGAATTCACCCGGTGTGTGTGTTATACACTCAGCCTCTACCATAATGTTTAAAACAGTTTGTGGAAGGCTGTATGTTACACCCTCTCCAAAACCGGGGTTGAACATGTTTACCTCGGTCTGTGCAAATACAGGCAGTGCCATTATTGCAAGCAGTGCAAATATTGTTTTTTTCATCACTTTCTCTTTTGTGTTAATTGAGATGTGCAGATTAGTGCAGAATAATCCAAAATTTGTCGCGAAGATACGAAATAGTTTTGAATTTACATTATAAAATCATCTTCCTTTATTGTATAAATCCCTCAAATGCGCGCATTTGAGGGATTTATAGGGTATAGTGTTTGTGTTGTCTTCTATTTTGTAATATCATCGACCATAACTCCGTTTATACGGAACTCTGACAACGAATAACCTGTGTGTCGCTTAAAATAGCGGTTCAGGTACGACTGGTCGGGGAAGTGAAAATCGTTAACAAGTTCTTGGAAACTTTTGTGGGTGTACATAAGTGCTACCTGTAACTCTATTATGGTGAAGTGGTCTATTATCTCTTTTGCATTTTGTCCCGAAACTCTTTGGCATATAGCATTTAGATGTCGGGTCGATATTCCCATTTTGTCGGCATAATATTGAACAGAACGTTCTTCGCGGAATTTTTTTGTCAAAAGTGTACGGAACTCATAGAAGGCTTTGTCTTTACTCTCCATAGATTGCTCTTTAACATTGCTGTCGGAATGACTTCCTATTTCTTGTATGTAAAGCAGTAGAGCATTAACCGATAAAATTATATTCTGACGACAAAATTCGGCATTTTGTGAGTTGTTTGTAACTTCTATATCCATTATGTCTATTTGACGGAATATGTTTGATACAAACTCTTTTTCTAAATCGGTATCGCCTCCTTTGTGCGGACGACGCTCAATCTTTTGCATTGTCTCCAGACTGAATGCACTACGTGCCGCAAGCCAAATATGTTTTGAGAGCCCTAAAAGACGTGATGTGAAGTCGCTTGTTATGTCGAGCAGTAAAATATTTGACCCTTTGGGGCAGATAATAATCTGTCCATTTGTAAAACGGTGCTTTTGTCCATCGATAGTAAAAAGTGCCTCTCCACCCATACACCAAAATATGGATGTGTGTTGCAGTTGGTACGAATGTTGTACAAACTGTTGAAGAGACGATTTTATTGTTGCAAACCCCTGTTGTGCAATCTTTTTTAGGTGAATATTGTTCATGCAAGTAATAGTTTCTGTTATTGTAAACATAGGGTATAATCATCTATGTATACCCTTTGTCCTGTACATTTTCGACTGCAATATTCGTAAAAAATAACGAAATTTACAAACGAAAAAATAGATTTATCGATATTTTACGATAAAATTATATCTCTAATGAATATTATTCAAAGTGTAGTTCTCCAAAGAACTCTGGGCGGTGAAAACTTGGCTCTTTCCACTCAATAGCGTTCCATGAAATAAAATGTGGGGTAGGCAGGTTATCGCCACATTTGTAAAAATTAGCACGCATTGTCATACCATCCCACGATGTAATATCACTGCGGAACAGGGTATTTGCAGGGATTATCTCTATGAGGCTCCACGATGTTTCTCCTTTGCGCAGGGGGAAGTTTTCGGTGCCGAGTGATGGCATACGTTTTATTGTGTTTAGCAATTCAATGGGTGCATCCTCTTTTGTTTCGCCGGCGGGATGCCATGCCATGAGCATTTTCCCAATGCATGTGCATTCGAAATTGTAGTAATCCATGTTTCCTTTGGGTGATACAAAGAATTCTACGCATGGGTCGGTCCACACTTTGCCAAAGTCTTCTGTAACCAAGGTATGTATGTCGTTCTCTGTTACATCGAACTTAATATACAGATTTTCGCTGTCATGGAATAGTTTGAAAGAGACTTTGGGTGTATATGGGTACTCCTCGGGCCAATTACAACAGTCTACAGCGTTGGCTTCTATACTACAAAATATCTTTTCAATACTTGCCTGCGTATTGTCTGTGGGTTTGATTTTTGGTACATCTATTCTTTTCATATTAAATCTGTTTTATTATTTATTCTCTTTATGTTCGTTTTCTATCGATTGCAATAAATTTCTTATATCGCGTTGCAACCACTTATAAGGTTTAGCCTCTTTGTAGTTGGTGTTTTTGTGTAACATAAGTGTAACATCGCATTGGCTGTGTCGGTAAGCCGATAATTCGTTGGTGTATTGTTGCTTGTGGTATGCAAGACGTTGAATTTCTGTTTCACGTTTATTGCGAAGGTGGCGACAAACAGGTATGAGTATCCTCAAAACGACGCTGTCCATAATATGATGCCCCTGTATGTATAGATATGTCTCTTCCTCCTCAATTCCTAACCTCTTAAACTCTTTGTCCAACTTTTCTATTTCGGGAATAAAGTGTGGAAACCTTTTTCTTAATAATTCCAGTTGATGATTTACACGAATGGTAAGTTGACGCAAAGAGTGTTCGGGGTTACTAATATTAAACGCTGTAAGTCTTGCAATCTCGCAGAATTTTTGCATGCTCATACTGCTTAAATCGTGAATGCGATAAAACTGTATATTCCACATAAATAATGGATAACAAATTTTTGAATATAACTTCATGAATGCAGGAAAGTCTATTACATCTTTATCATTTAGTGTACTTTGTACACATATACGTTTAAGACTCTCGGCATAGCATTTGAAATTCTCAATGGCGTATGCGTATGTGTGTAGTATGTATTTGTTGTTTATTATGCGACGCGATGTCTCGGTTGCTCCTTGCATAAGATAGTCGTAGTCGCTGTCTACGCAGGCTATCATGTTTTTACCAAAGGCTTTTCCAAGCATGTTCATCATAGCCTGTTTTTTGCCTTTTGTGAGTTTTGTACGTGCCGGTAACATTACCTCGAAATGAAATTTGTCGTTTTCGAACTCGTCGAAAACCGAACGCCAAAACGAAATATCTTCGTAACTCTCCACGTATGCTACGATTCTTCTTTTGGAACTTTTGGGACGTAATGCGTTTGCAGCATTTATAAAGTCCGAATTCAGATATTCCGTAAGTCGTTTCATCCCCCTTGTTGTTATTTACTCTTTTGTTATATCTTCTATCTCTGTTATGGCATCAATCCATCCGTCCATTATTATTGCAGGAGAATGGGTACATAAAATTATCTGTACATTGGGGTTTAGTGTGCGTATAAGCGTGATAAGCCTTTTTTGCCACTCAATATGTAAAGATATTTCGGGTTCATCCATGAATAGTACACAATGTCGGTTTTCCTGTACAAGGGTGGTGAGCAGTATAACCAAAAGTTGTTTTTCTCCCGATGAAAGCAGATATGGCGAAATGGTTTCGCCATATTGCTTGAAAAATATTTCGTTGCGGTCGCGTACTATGGTCTTTGCCGTGGGAGCAAAAAGTTCATCTATCAGGTCTTGGAATATTTTCTTTGGTTTTGTTAGTTCCGCAGCCAAACGTTGGTCATCGGGGTTGCCCGATGTTAGCAAAGAGATTATTCTATTGCCAATATTCACTTGGTAGTTTAGGTAACGACGCTGAAGGTGATATAGTTGCCAATCGAGTTCAGTACGAACATCGGCACCGGAAATTTTTTCCAACAAATCGCTGTTTAGTACCGGTCGGTCTATACTGCTTATTACATCGAATTGTATGCTTGTGGCGTCCTCGGGATAAAATGTGAAACGCACACCGTCTTCGGGGTTCTTGGTTATTAAACGGTTGTGTATCACCTTCAGTTGCATTGCCGAACGGTTTATAATGGTGCTTTTACCAACTCCATTACTTCCGCTAAGTATATTTACATCGGGGCGCAACTCCCAATAGATATGCTTGCGTTTACTCCATAAAGATTCAATCTCTATACTTTTTATGTATTGTGCCTGCTTCTCCATAATTTATGTTGTTCCCACAATTTATTGTGCAAATATAATACAATGTTTTACTATTGCAAATTTAATAAATCAAAACACCTCTTAAATATTTCATTACTACTTTTAAAAAAGTATAAATAGTGCATAAAAAATAGATTTTCTGGTTTTATTCTTGGAAACTTTTTTGAATTTACATTTATAAAAACTATTTTCGCAACAGAGAACATATAAATTGCAATTATGATACGCATATTCTGTAAAAACAATGGAGAGAGTCTTCAATTCCCTTCGGGAGTTTCGTTAAAAGATATCTATAATAATTTAGATTTGAAAATGCCATACGATGCAGTTGCGGCGCGCGTGAATAACGAGGTAATGGGACTTAATTATCGTGTTTATCGAAATAAGGATGTTGAATTTCTCGATATTACATCGGACGATGGAATGAGGGTATACGTACACTCTCTTACTTTTGTTATGATGAAGGCGATGCATGAACTTTTCCCGGGAAGGGTCGTGCGATTGGAAAATCCTATCTCCAAAGGATATTATTGCCGTATGGAAACAGAACTCACAGAGAATGAGGTCGATAATATACGTGCACATATGCGTGGTATTATTGAACGCGATATTCCCTTCCGTCGAGTAGAGTGCCACACCGACGAGGCTATAGAGAAATTTAATTCTATTGGTCGTGCCGACAAGGTGCGACAACTTGAAACTTATGGTTCTCTCTATTCAAGTTATTATATGCTCGATGAATACATAGACTACTATTATGGTGGCTTGTTGCCAAGTACCGGGTATATAAAATTGTTTGAAATAGAGAAGTATGGCGAGGGTGTGCTATTGCGTGTCCCTAATCGCGACTGTCCCATGTCTCTCGAAGATAAAGTGCCTCAAGAGAAGTTGCAGGAACGTTTTACAGAACGTTTGCGCTGGCATCAGGTTATGGGAGTAGAGACGATAGGAGATTTTAATAAGGCTGTTTTGGGTGGTTATGGCATAGATCTTGTAAATGTTTCCGAAGCATTACAGGAGAAACGTATATCTTTTATTGCCGACGAGATTGTTCATCGAGGGGCAAGGGTGGTGCTTATTGCCGGTCCTTCATCATCGGGTAAAACAACCACAAGTAAACGCTTGTGTGTTCACTTAATGGCTTGTGGCTTGAAGCCCTATGCAATATCTCTCGATGACTATTTTTTGAATCGTACGGAAACTCCAAAGACAGAATCGGGAGATTACGATTTTGAATCGATTTATTCAATAGATTTACCATATTTTAATGATTCTCTTACAAGAATTTTAGCGGGTGAAGAGGTGGAACTGCCTCATTATAATTTCCAAACCGGCAAGCGTGAGTTTCTTGGAAAGCGTCTTAAACTGACACCGCAAATGGTGTTGGTTATAGAGGGTACTCATGGACTTAACCCCATGCTTACAGAACAAATACCTGAATCGGACAAGTATCGTGTATATGTGTCGGCTCTTACATCTATGAAACTCGACTATCACAACTATATACCAACGTCCGACAACCGTCTGTTACGACGAATGTTACGCGACTATAAATATCGTGGATATTCGGCAGTTGAAACTATAAAACGTTGGCCTAGTGTACGTGAGGGCGAAGAGAAATGGATTTTCCCTTATCAGGAAAATGCCGACGTGATGTTTAATTCTGCCTTGTTATACGAATTGGCTGTTTTACGTCCCCATGTGGAACCATTGCTTCGTAATGTTCCTCAGAATATCGAGGAGTATTCTGTTGCTCGCAGGCTTTTGAAATATTTAGAATATATTGTACCTTTGCAGGACACTGAATTGCCACCAACATCACTCATTCGTGAGTTCTTGGGAGGCAGTAGTTTTGAATATTGATAAATGGCAAAGAATACGCTAACGCAAACGCAACAACAGGCGCAGATTCAAACGCAGACGCTATCGCCACAACAGGTGCTGGTGGCACGTCTGCTGGAACTAACCACCTTGGAATTCGAAGACAGAGTTCATGGCGAGGTTATGGATAACCCTGCATTGGAACAGGTGAATACCGAAAATGTAGATGTGGAGCAATTGTCGGCCTCGCAAGACGACGTGAACATGGTAAATTCTGCCGATGATTACAGTCGCGAAGATGATATTCCCGATTATAATGGCTGGGATTATCGTCCGCAAGGTGTTGGTGCCGATGATATACCTGCATCGTCGGATTTATCGTTTGGCGATACTCTTATGGAACAACTGGGGGAACTCTCTTTAAATGAGGATGAACAGGTTGTTGGGGAGTATCTTGTCGGCTCGTTAGACGAGGACGGCTTGTTGCGAAAACCCCTCTCTGAAATTGTCGATGAACTGGCGATTTATTATGGGATGGATGTTGAAGAAAAAGAGGTGGAGCAGATTCTTAAAATGATACAGACATTCGACCCACCGGGAATTGGTGCAAGGACATTGCAGGAGTGTTTGCTATTACAGTTGCAAAGGTACGAAGATAAACGTGACATATCGTTGCAAAAGCGAATTGTTTCCGATTTCTATACTCTGTTCAGTAAAAAGCATTGGGATGTACTTCCTGCAAAGTTAGGTGTTTCCGAAGAATCCTGTCGCGAGGCTATAAACGATATTGTAAGGCTTAATCCGCGCCCCGGAGCGGCACTTGCCGAAAGCGTCGGTTTAAGTCGTCAACAGATAATGCCCGATTTCAACATCGATATTCATGGCGAACAGGTGAGTGTGGCTTTGAATAACATGTATGTTCCTGAACTGAAAGTGAGTAACGAGTATCAGGAACTGCTCGAAGAACAGGTGAAAAATGGTACAACCGAGAGTAGAGCCGCTGCCCAGTTCCTTAAACAGAAAATAGATGCAGCAAAAGGTTTTATAAGTGCTGTAAAGCAACGCGAACAGACTCTGCTCGATACCATGAATGCAATTGTACAATATCAAAAATTATTTTTTGTTGGTGGTGGCGATGAAACTTTGCTTAAACCAATGATTTTGGACGATATTGCAAAATGTACAGGTTACGATATATCTACAATTTCGCGTGTGAGCAACAGTAAGTATGCGCAATTGCCTTGGGGCATATTCCCGTTAAAGTATTTCTTTAGCGATGGAGTGGCTATGAGCGATGGAAACGAAAAGTCGGTACGTGAACTCTACGAGTGCTTACGAGAATTAGTCGATAACGAAGATAAAAGCAATCCTTTAACCGACACCGAACTGATGGAAAAACTACAGGAACAGGGTTTCACCATGGCACGTCGCACTGTCGCAAAATATCGCGAACATCTGCATATTCCTGTGGCAAGGTTGCGTAAAGAGTGATTTATCATATAAGAAGCTGTTTGAAAATTATTCAAATATTTTGTTAAGCATCAATTTGCAG
>CAZEKX010000010.1:0-42880 GCA_964512955.1 uncultured Bacteroidaceae bacterium | reverse complement strand
CTCAAAGTCGTGAGCAAGGTGGGGATTTTGTTGCACTTCTATCTTGACAGTATACTATTTGTGTTTACTCTATAAATCGTTCGTTAAAAAGGAACCAACCAAGTGTAATACCAACGTTTACTCTGCTTTTGTTAGAACTGTAATAATCGAGAAAAGCACTTAATTCCAATTTTGAGAATTTCGCTGCCACAACCAACTCTGTTATGTACTGAAAATTATTAAACCTTTTCTCTCCGAAATAGGCTGTACCATCGTTTCGTTCAATAATCTCGCGGTAGGGTACGAAACCGTAGAACCCACACATAGCCTGCAGGAAACTGTTTATTTTGTATATAGGCGATATACCACCCGCTATATATTGGTTTGCTCTGTATTTGGTGTTATAATTAAACATGCTGTTCATGGTTGGAGTGAATGCTCCAGCCTGCATCATTGTTGCTTGGTATGTTGTCGATAGTCCTCGGGTGGAGTAGTATAAATCGACCATTGCTCCCAGAATTAAATGTTTATTTATAGGGAAATACTCTTTACGTATATAACTCATCTGCAACCATGATTGTCGTTTTTTATCGGTTAAACCCTTTTGAGGACTATGAAATTTCTCTTCACCCAAAAAGAATTGTGCCTTTAACGATTCGTAGGAACCACTTGTGGGGAATGCCTGATGGTCGAGGGTATTACCTTCGAACTTTAATGAACCACCAATAAGATAATTCCTGTTGATGTCGAATTGTGGTAAGTTTAGGTCAATTATATTGGAATTAATATATTCATCCTTTATATAACTTGCTCCTATCCCAAACTCGGCTTTTTTGCGCATAAGAAAGGGGAGTGTCATTTTGGCTTTTACAAACATCTCCTTTTCGTGATTCAATGCCACTGAATTTTCCTTGGTAAACATGTACTCCATGTTGTAATAGTCAATAGTGGAGAGTGAACCTATGAGTTTTAGAGAGAAAGGAACCTCGGAAGCAAAGTCGAAGCGCCCCGATAATTGCACATTGTTATATATTTTTCCTAACTGTCCATCCAATACAAACTCTTTTGAACGTTTTTTGAAATTACGGTAATGTATACCGTAATATATTTGGTTTGAGTTGTTTGTTGACAATGCTCCACCAACTTTAAACGAGAATGGAGGTGCCATCTCTACATCCAGATGCAGGGTAAACGTGCTGTCTGCTCTGTTGTATATTGCATGTGGTACAATTGCAACTATGGCATTTCCCGACAACAGACGAAAGTAGGCTTTTTTACATTCTGCATAGTCAAAGATTTCGCCTTCGGAATGAAATTCATCTTTTATAAATCGTTGTTGCTCTGGTGTAGCACCTGTTATTTCAATATTTTTAAAACGTAGTGCCGGCAGCCGTTTTTTGAATTCTTGTCGTCTGTTGGTTAATTCAGTACTGTCGATACGACGTGTAACAATGCTCTTTACAGAATCTATACGTTCATTCATTGCATTATATCCGACATCGGATATTTCGTCTAATCGATGGAAGTCGAGCAGTGCTATTCTGCTTAAATCCATTGTTAGAAGTATACCGTTACTGTCGGGTAGAGTATAATTACTCTTGTCCATAGCCAGATTAAGCACTTGATTCATGAGGTTGGTGTCATCGGGCTTTCCGGCATTCTTACTAACAACACTTCCTATCATGAAATCGGGGGCAAAGTCGCGCTTCATGACATCGGCCGGAAAGTTGTTGAAGATACCTCCATCGTACAAAAGAACACTGTCTTTTCTTATTGGTTTAAATACGAAAGGGAATGTCATGGATGCACGTACTGCATCACCTAAATCTCCTTTGTCAAAAATTATCTGTTTTTTATTATAAATATCGGAAGCCACAGAACGAAATGGAACAAACAAACTGTCGAAATTGTTGTTACATAACGCTGTATATTGAGAATATATTTCCATGAAACCCAAACTCATGGGGTTAGGATTTACAAGGTTTATGGATGGTTTGTAAATGCGTATAGAGTCTTTTATATCGAAATTCAGACCTAACAATTCGGGTACCTCTTTATTGCGTCGAAAGTAGAACATGTAGTTCTTGTCTAAATTACCTGTGTACCAATTGTGGAAATCTTCGGACGCCAAAATGTCTTTCATCTCCTGTGGAGAATAACCCATTGCATACAATGCCGCAACTATTGCACCCATAGATGTTCCTGCAACATAGTCTATGGGTATATTATTCTCTTCCAGTGCTTCTATTACACCAATATGTGCAATACCACGAGCACCTCCTCCACTCATAACAAGTCCCACAGTCTGACTTAGTAATATTTGTGGAAGAAACAAAGCAAGTATCAACGATAATAATATCTTTTTCACTTAAATTGTTTTATTACAAGGATGATTCAATATAATTTTCGCAAAGTTAATTTTTTATTAAGAGGTTGTTTGAATTTGTTGTTTAAAAATATTTAAAACACTCTCTTGTCACAATGGTTTTCCGTATACATTACAGTAGAGTATCTTTTTTATTTCATTGTATTCTGTATCTATATTAAAATCACCGTAAAACATTAAATGCATTGGAAGTTCATTTCCTTGGGGACGATATGCCGGTTGTGTATACTCTTTATTGCATAAAGAAAACTCATTTTTAATATAAAATTCCACACGTCTTTGTGCTGTAACGTTGTCGGGAATCTCTACCTCTAACACAATACGTTGTTCTTGCTCTTTTAATTTATCTATTATTGCACTGCCAAACCCTTTACCACGAACAGATTGGTGTACGGCAAAATGCTCTACATAAGTAAAATTATTGAATTTCCACGCAGTTATAAAGCCTACAGGCTCTTTACCATCCTTTGCTATATACAGATAGAATTCGTCTTTCTTGCATGTATTATATCTTTGATCATCGAGATTACGGTATTCATCTATCGGGAATGAAGATGTCAATAACTTCTATGTAAAGCGATATTCTTTACTGTTTATATCTGTTATACGTTCAAGGGTGAGCATAAAATTGTTTTTTGCGAATATATATAATAAAAAAACATCGGCAATATGTTTTTACAAATTACCGATGTTTTAATATAAATTATTTCATCATCTCTATACTGCGTTTAACGAAATTGCTTAGTGCCTCTCCGGTAAGCATGTTGTTCTGCAGTAATGTCAGGTCTATCAATTGTCGTACCTGTTTATTGCTTGTCGCATATTCACCAAGTAGCGCCTCTTTGTTGCTCTTTTCGTCTGCTATAGCCTTTTCTGTATCGGCAAGTTCATCTTTTTCACTCTGAGGTATGTCCTCTATCTTCTTATCTTTGCTTGCTTCGTTCAGTTTGTCTCTATGTATCTCTAATGCTGACAATTTTTCCTCTATGGGTTTTAATTTATCGGCGCATGTACTGTTTGCTTCGTTAAGAATATGCTTAACAATGGGATGGTCTTCGTTAAGCAATACATTGAACATGTCGGGCATCTCGCCATAGAATGCCATTCCGGGTTGTATAGCAGCCATCTCTTTCATTCGACGCATGTATTCGGCCTGTGTGATTGTTACCGGTGCTGCAGTCTCTCCCATAGCCTGTACTTGAACATAGAACTCTTTTTTATCCATCTTGGGTAACTGGCTCTGGAATATACCTGTAAGCACATCACGTTCATTATCTGCGAGTACCGACGATTTTCTCTCTTCCTTAACAATGAGATTGTCTACGATATCACTGTCTACACGAGTAAAGCGTGTCTTCTCGAATTTACGTTCCAACATGCTTATTAAAGCAACATCTAACTGGCCATCCATAAGAAGCACATTGTAACCTTTGTTTGTTGCCGCTTCTATGAAACTGTACTCTTTCTCTCTGTTGTTTGCATACAGATAGATGATATTACCATTCTTGTCGGTTTGTTCACCACTTACCAGGCTCTTATACTCTTCGTAGGTGTACATTTTGCCATCTGTATCCTGCAATAGAGCAAACTTACTTGCTTTATCGTAGAAATCTTCCTCGGTAAGCATACCGTAGTTGATGAAAATCTTCAAATCGTTCCACTTTGTCTCAAATTCATTTCTATCGTTTTTGAAGATTGATTGCAGACGGTCGGAAACCTTCTTAGATATATATGATGATATTTTCTTTACGTTAGAGTCGCTTTGCAGGTAAGAACGCGATACGTTCAAAGGAATGTCGGGCGAATCTATTACACCATGCATAAGTGTAAGGAAATCGGGAACAATGCCCTCGACCTCATCGGTAACATATACTTGGTTGCAGAATAGCAGAATTTTGTTCTTTTGCAGGTCTATATTACTCTTAATCTTTGGGAAATATAGAATACCTGTGAGGTGGAAGGGAAAATCGACATTCAAATGAATCCAAAAGAGAGGTTCATCGCTCATGGGGTATAACTTACGATAAAACTCTTTGTAATCCTCATCCTTAAGTTCACTTGGTTTACGTGTCCACAGAGGGGTTGTGTCGTTTATGGTTTTATCGCCAAAGACAATGGAAACAGGCAGAAAACGGCAATATTTGTTAAGTATCGCACTTATGCGTTGCTCCTCGAGGAATTCCTTGCTGTCGTCGTCGATATACATTATGATATCTGTTCCACGCTCTTTGCGGTCTCCATCACTAAGCGTATATTCGGGACTGCCATCGCAACTCCATTTTACAGATTTTGCATCGTCCTTATACGATTTTGTTACAATTTCCACTTTTTTAGAAACCATAAATGCCGAATAGAAACCAAGACCAAAGTGTCCTATTATGGAATTTGCAGAATCTTTGTATTTCTCTAGGAAGTCGGTTGCTCCCGAGAGTGCTATCTGGTTGATATATTTCTCTATCTCTTCGGCTGTCAAACCTATACCGTTATCACTTACGGTTAATGTTCCATCTCCCAAAGATACTGTTACCTTCAAATCGCCAAGTTCACCTTTATATTCACCTTTTTCATAAAGAGTCTTTAATTTTTGTGTAGCGTCGATGGCGTTGGATACAATCTCACGCAGAAAAATCTCGTGATCGCTATAAAGAAATTTTTTGATGACGGGGAATATATTTTCAGTTGTAACCCCAATATTACCTTTTTGCATATTATAAAAATTTTATGTTGTCTGTGATTTTAAGAACATTCTTGTTCATACAATATAAAACAAAAAAAATGCCAGATGTTTCCATCTGACATTTTGTCATATTGTATAACTATTATTCTATAATAATTTCATCTACGAACAGAAAAGCACCTTTTCCGGCGGCGCCATGCCATGCAGGCATGCTGTGTTCAACAAGTGCTTTAATCTTTACATAACGAGCCTGTTCTGTAGGGAATGTATATGTATGAACATAAATTTTATCTTCATCATTTTCACCCATAGTATTATATCTCTCGTTTACAATCTCTCTATAATCTTTTCCATCGTCAGAAACAGATATGACAACTCCACGAGTATCAAAAACCCAATCGAGACGGTTTACACTGGTGTTAAGTGTTACATTACTTACATCTGTTTTGGAACCGAGGTCTACAACTGCCTCAAAGTCGTTTCCGGTAAAGCCAAGCCAACGTCCTGTACGGTAGTTGGGACTGCCCTGCAAACCATCTATAAGTGTCAATGGCCCTTCAAAAGTGTATTGTGGATTTATCTTTTGCAACATTTTTATGGGGCGTGCTGTCGCTTTGTTATATATTATATTCTCGGTAAATGTTTTAGTTTCACCGTTGGCTCTGAAACCTTTAGCCTTGAATGTGCAACTCTCTTTAATAGATACGGGGCTTTTGTAAAGTGGAGATTCTTTTGTTGGTTCACTACCATCTGTGGTGTAGTGAATGGGAGCATTATCAATGGTATTTATCATTACTACAACAGCATTATTTACTGTGTCTGTTGAGAATGATGCATTTACTTGAAAAATATGTTTTGCATAGTTATACTGTTTGATATCATATAACTTTACAAGGTTTATAAGACGCTGTTTGAAATCTTCGTAATTCTTTTTTTCGGGGTTTGTCCACTGTACCTCGCAGAGTGCGGCCATACGTGGTAATTCCATATATTCAACTTGAGAATAAGTTGGTATATACTCCGACCAAAGATTTGCCTGTACACCTATTATGTGTTTTGCATGTTCCGGAGCAAGAGAGTCGGGTATAGGTTCAAAACTATATACCTTCTCTACCGGTACATATCCACCTATAGCAAGGGGTTCATCGTCGACATACTTTGTTTGATAGTAGTCGAAATACATAAAGTCGGTTGGCGACATTATGCAGTCGTGCCCTTGCTTAGCCGCTTCTATGCCACCTTGTACACCTCTCCACGAATGTACAGTTGCATTAGGTGCAAGACCGCCTTCGAGAATCTCATCCCAACCTATAATTTGACGACCTTTACTGTTCAGGAACTTTTCTGCATGAGAAATTACAAAACTCTGCAAATACATTTCTGCACTATGCTTGCTGTCATCTTTTAACCCCAGTTTCTTTATACGTGCCTGACATTTGGGACATTTTTCCCATTGTGTTTTGGGACACTCATCACCACCAATGTGAATATATTTTGAAGGAAATACCTCTACAACTTCGGCAAGAACATCTTCAATAAAACCAAGTGTGGCATCATTACCGGCACACAATACATTGTCGGATACACCCCACATTTTCCATACTTCATACGGGCCACCGGTACAACCATATTGTGGGTAAGCCGCCAATGCTGCCTGCATGTGTCCGGGCAGGTCAATCTCTGGAATAACTGTTATATGACGCTTTGACGCATACTCAACTATGTCGCGACAATCATCCTGTGTATAGAAATATGGACCATACTTAGTACCATCGTACTCTCCGCTGTTACGTCCTATAACAGTTTCATCGCGTTGAGCGGCAATTGTTGTAAGTTCAGGATATTTCTTAATTTCGATACGCCATCCTTGGTCGTCTGTAATATGCCAATGCAAACGGTTTATGTTGTGTAATGCAAGCATATCTATAAAACGTTTTACCTCGTCGGTATTGAAGAAATGACGAGAAACATCGAGATGCGCACCACGGTATGGGAAACGAGGTGCATCTGTTATCTCAACAAGTGGTAATTTAACCGTTTCACTTGCTATTGCAGGCAATGACTTGCGTAATGTCTGTATACCATAAAATACTCCGGCCGGTGATGCTCCTATGATATTGACACCATGAGATGTTACATTAAGTTTATAAGCCTCGGGATTATTAGATATTCCCTCTATTGATAATGTTATGGAATTGTTGCTTTGTACATCGTTGATTTGTAACTCTATGCCTGTTTTTTCTTGAATGAACTCTTTAAGAAATTCGGCATTACGCATCATTACTTCATCGCCTTGCGGACAAACAATGGTTGTTGCACCATTTAAAACAAATCCCGAGCCGTCGATGCTATTTACCTCTTGTGGCAAAGGAATTACACGATAGTCGGCTATCGGTGTGTTTTGGGAGCATGAAAGCAACCCGCAACACATAAACAAGATACCATAAATAACTTTTTTCATAATCATATTATATATAATATTAAGAACTATTTTACAAGTTTTGCTGTTAATTTGAATTTTGATAATACCCATACTAAGGCAATACTGATAATAAATGTAGTTATTGCCGATAAAATTATACGTACCAAATAGGGGAGTACAGGTGTATTATAAATATCATAACTGAAAAATGTAATTGTAAAATGACACAAATATACCCCAAAAGTAAGTGATGCAATTCGTGATAATATAGGAGACGATGCGGTATTTAATTTTTGTATTATTACAAAAATCGGGAATGTCATCATAAATACATTTATGCCTGTAAAGTACCATATGATTTCGAGATATGCATAATTCCCGGGATAGAATTTATTGGTGATAATATAACCAAGTGATGTTATTGCATATCCTATTATAAACATAGGTATACATATTGACAATGTTTTCTTCCAGTTCCACTTTAAAGGATATCTTTTAAGATAGTATGCCAGAATAATATATCCTACAAAACCGGACATGTAATAGAACATACCAAATATATTCCAATCACATTCTCCCAAAAGTCCCATATTGCCATAATTTCCTTGATAACCGAGTATGGGAGCAAGCATTTTTATATATGGTAGAAATAGTGATACACCCCAAATATATAATACTGTTTTTATATCTTTTTCTGAGGCCTGTAGCAACCACACATTCAGTATGGGCATAATAAAGTATAGACCTATAAGCATGTATAAATACCAAAGCGGTGTTGTGTCAAAATTGAAGTTGAAAATAAATGTGTATAGACGCTGCAATAGTGATGATAGGGTATAATCATCTACCGACAACTGTGGATTTATAGTATCGGGATTTATATAATTAAAATAACAAAAAGCCATAACCGGGAGAGCCAACGACCAGAAAACTAGCGGAGTAACAAGTCGCCCTATGCGTTTTTTATAGAACCGGTTCAGAGTTACATCCTGTTTTATTGGTAAAAGCAGTACTGCTGTCATCATTGCAAACAATGGAACGCATGCACGAACCAAACTGCCACAAAATACTCCGGTAAGAAAAGATTCTTTATTGTTGAAATCGGCAATAAAAGCATCACAACTATGTGAAAATACTACCAAAAAACATGATATTATGCGCAATGCGTCAATCCAACCTATATTATTTGTTCTGTTCATATTATTATATACAAATTATTGCGAAAATAATAAAAAAATATATAGTATTCTGTAGTAGGGACAAATTATTAAAAATATTTTTTCATATAATTCTGTTTATTTATCTTTGCAGTCAAAGGTTGCGCAAACACACACGTTGCGTGTGAAAATTCCTCATAGGTTTGAAGATATGGCAAAATATACATACGATACAATTCTATCGGAACTAAAAAACGGTATTTATCACCCTGTCTATTATTTGATGGGGGAGGAGTCGTTTTATACTGACAGAATTACCGATTATATTGCCAACAACGCTCTAAATGAGATTGAACGGGAGTTCAATATGACTGTATTTTATGGTTTGGATACCAATATCGACGATGTTATTTCGTCGGCACGTCGTTACCCTATGATGGCTGAAAGGCAGGTGGTTATAGTAAAGGAGGCACAAATGATGAAGAATATCGACCAATTGTCGAACTATCTTAAAATGCCACAACCATCCACTGTACTTGTGTTTGCACACAAAAACGGTTCACTTGACAAACGTAAAAAAATAGCATCGGAATTAGAGCGTGCAGGAGTTGTTCTTGACAATAAAAAACTTCGTGACGAACAATTGCCAGGCTTTATAAATGGCTATTTAAGAGAAAAAAGTGTTGTGGCAGATAACAAGACCGTACAGATGCTTGCAGAGTCTATCGGTGCCGACCTAAGCCGTATGGCAGGAGAGATAGATAAATTGTTTATAGCACTTCCAGACGGTTCCAATACCATAACTCCTGAATTAGTAGAAGAGCATATAGGCATTAGTAAGGAATTTAATAATTTCGAACTGCAAAGTGCTCTGATACACAAAGATGTATACAAGGCAAATCGTATAATAAACTATTTTGCTCAAAATCCCAAGAAGAATCCTATTCAATTGACATTGGCGCTTCTGTTCAGTTTTTTCTCAAATGTTATGATGTCATATTATGCTCCCGAAAAAACAGAACGTGGGGTGGCAGAATTCTTAGGATTAAAATCGGCATGGGGCGTAAAAGATTATTTAACAGCAATGCGTAACTACAAAGCAGTGCATGTTCTGGAAATTCTACATTTAATCCGTCTTGCCGATGCTCAATCCAAAGGAGCAGAGGGCAGTCAACTTCCCGATAGCGAGATAATGCGAGAACTTATGTATAAGATTTTGCATTAATTCATCACACGGATGCGCTATACCTGTGTTTTTTCTATTTTATATAAATTCTTATATCTGTAATCTTGATATTAACTTGTTGTTTGTTAATGCGTTGTGTGGTTTTACACCTCGTGAGAATTAAAAATAATTGATAAACCTCTATAGTAGGACAAATTTTTGCAATTATTTAAGTAAACTCTGCTTTGTCGCTAAATCAATGTAATGTTATCCCCTTATTAAAGGTGGGGTCTCCTCGAATTTCAAACAAATATACAGTTTTTCGACTTTAATAGTGTAAATTTCAGGGTTGTTGATTGTGATAACCGTGTATACAATGTTAAAACCGTCATTCTTGTTTGTTTTAAAATTTAATATTGTTTGTTATGGAATTCTATATACATAAATATTCTGTAAAACAGGGTGGGGGGTAATTGTTGATAACTCTGTTGAAATAAACAATGGGTGTTTGTAATTGATATTCAAAAAATATTCATTTTCAATTGATTATTATAATCAATTGAAAATGAATTAATTAACTATTTAAATAAAAAGTTTTTATTCAATATAAAAAGGTCTTTATTTGAATTTTATATTGTTTTTTTGCATAAAACAGTTTATTTTAAGTATATAATATATTGTGTATTAGTGTTTTAAATATTGAAGATTTAAGTTGTTTATAGGTGGGTTGTTGCTGCAGCATTGCATCTTGTGTTACAAAGAATGTAAGAAATCTGTGTGTTCAATGATTGTGGCTGTTAATTTTCAAAATTAAACAGAATAGTAACAAATGTAAACATTGTGGTTTTTGATATGCAGTACTGTATTTGTATTTTTGAAAAAAAGAATATATATTTGTAGTCGGAATGTGTTCGCACAATTGTAAATTACAAAAATTGCATAAAATATGAATGAACGCGAAAGAGTTGAAACAATTATGAGATGCTACAATCTTACACCGTCGCAGTTTGCCGACAAGTCGGGTATTCAGCGTGCGTCGGTATCTCATATTTTAAGCGGTAGGAATAAATTGAGTTTGGATATAGTACTGAAAATTCACGACTCTTTTCCTGCTGTAGATTTAGAATGGCTTATGACTGGCATAGGAGTTGTACCCACCATACAACACGATACTACTGCGGCAATAACAGAATCGACCTTATTTACTACATCCGAAGTAAAAAGAGAAGAATCTGAAAATGTGCCGCAGCAACCAATGGAATATACTGTAAAGAGTACAAAGCAAACAACAAAACAGCATACTCTAAAAACCCCACGAAATACAACTCGCAGCATACCATCGCAGGATACCGGAAAGCGTATAAAAGAGGTTAGAATTTTTTATACCGATGGAACGTATGAAACTCTTATTCCCGAGAAATAGTACAACTTTATTTTGTTTATACATTTTAAATGTACTATCTTAGCACTCAATAAACAATAGACTATATCAGTTTAAATGCTATGAAAAAATTTCTTGTAGATTTGGAAATAAAAGAGGTTGAAAGACTGAACGATACATGTGTATTGCTCGTTATGACCGACAAAAAACCTCTTCCGGAATGTCGTCCGGGACAATTTGCGGAGTTGCGTGTGGATGAAACACCTTCTGTGATGTTACGACGCCCTATTTCTGTACACTCTTTCGATGCAGAAAGAAACGAAATTGGTTTCCTTGTGCAGGTGGTTGGTGATGGAACGCGTTGGTTGGCCATGTTGAAAAAGGGAGATAAGGTTAACGTCTTACTGCCTCTTGGTAATGGTTTTACAATCTTAGATAACAGTGATGCGCGCCTGTTGCTTGTAGGTGGTGGTGTTGGTTGTGCACCTTTATATGGTTTGGCGCAAGAGTTAAAACGCTTAGGGCGTGATTTTACAATTCTTATTGGTGCTCGTTCTGCCAAAGATCTCTATCGTCGTAACGAATACGAGGCTCTGGGACGTGTTGAATATACAACGGAAGATGGTTCACTTGGTGAGCGTGGTTACGTTACCAATCACTCTATTATGAACGAAAAGTTCGACTACATATACACATGTGGTCCCAAACCCATGATTATGGCTGTTGCCAAATATGCAAAGGAGCATGAAATTGGATGCGAAGCCTCACTTGAGAATAAAATGGCTTGTGGTCTTGGTGCATGTTTATGCTGCGTAGAAGATACAACTACAGGCAACAGATGTGTTTGTACAGATGGTCCGGTATTTTCAATAGAAGAATTAAAATGGTAAAGACAGATGTTAAAATAGGCGGATTGAACCTGAAAAATCCGGTTCTGACCGCATCGGGGACCTTTGGTTACGGTCTTGAGTTTTCCGATTTTGTGAATCTTGAGAAACTCGGTGGTTTTATTGTTAAGGGAACAACGCTTAACCCGCGTGAAGGAAATCCTTATCCACGTAGTGCAGAAACCCCAATGGGTATGCTTAACGCTGTAGGACTGCAAAACAAAGGTGTTGATTATTTTGCGGAGAACATTTATCCTAAGTTAAAAGATTTGGACACAAATGTAATTGTAAATGTTTCAGGTGCATGTATCGAGGATTATGTTGCATGTTCAGAGAAAGTAAACGCATTGGATAAAATTCCCGCAATAGAATTGAATATATCTTGTCCAAATGTAAAACAAGGCGGTATGGCTTTTGGCGTTCAACCAAAGTCGGCAGCCGAGGTGGTGGCTGCAGTGCGTAAGGCATACGACAAGACATTGATAGTGAAATTATCTCCAAATGTAACTGATATAACAGAAATTGCTCGTGCGGTAGAGGATGCCGGTGCCGATAGTGTTTCACTTATAAACACTCTTTTAGGAATGGCTATCGATTCAGAAAAACGTCGTCCTATACTTTCTACTATTACAGGAGGTATGAGTGGGCCTGCCGTGAAGCCAATTGCATTGCGTATGGTATGGCAAGTTGCAAAAGCCGTAAAGATTCCTGTAGTAGGTATCGGAGGTATTACTAATGGTCGTGATGCCATAGAATTTCTGCTTGCAGGAGCAAGTGCCATAGAGGTTGGAACGGCAAACTTTATGAATCCTGCTGTAACAGGAGAGATTGTTGATTATATCGAGGATTATTTGGTACGTCACAATATGAGTTCTGTAGATGAACTCATAGGAGGTTTGCAAATTTAATCAGATAAATAGTATAGCAAAAAAACAGTGTTGCATACGCAACACTGTTTTTTTGCTAGTAATTTACAATATTACATTTGTAAATTGTTTATTTAGATGTATATTATTTTTACTTTATTTGAGAAGGTCGGGACGTAGTCTTTTAGTGCGCTCCATCGACTGTTCAAACTCCCATTGGCGTATCTTTGCTTCATGTCCTGAGAGCAAAATTTCGGGAACTTTCCAGCCGTTATACTCTGCCGGGCGAGTATAAACCGGTGGAGCAAGCAAATTATCCTGAAAAGAGTCGGAGAGGGCCGATGTTTCATCGGAAATTACCCCCGGGATTAGGCGAATAACCGCATCGCATATAACGGATACAGCCAATTCGCCACCTGTTAATACGTAATCACCAATACTTATCTCTTTAGTAATCAAATGTTCGCGAATTCTATGGTCGATACCTTTGTAATGTCCACACAAAAATATAAGATTTTGTGCCATGGAGAGTGAGTTTGCCATAGGTTGATCGAAAACTTCACCATCGGGAGAGGTGTAAATGATCTCATCATACTCTCTTTGAGATTTTAACTCCGATATACATCGGTCAATGGGTTCTATTTTCATAACCAAACCGGCGCAGCCACCGAACGGATAATCATCGGTTCTGCGATGTTTGTCATTTGTATAATCTCGTAAATTATGTAAATGAATTTCGGTATATCCATGTCGCTGTGAACGTCCCAAAATAGAGGTGTTAAAAAAACTCTCCATCATCTCGGGAAATGTTGTCAAGATGTCTACTCGCATAATTAATTTATTTTTGTAAATAAGAATTTCTCTGTTTTGATTGAATAAATTGAAAATACTTATGTAATCTTCAATTTGCAAAAATATAACTTTTATTTGGTTACTCTACAAAAATATCTTTTTAATTCTTATTCTCTATTTGTAATAATCTTACAATCCCATATTTGGTAAGGAATTTAATTTTGTTCGAAAAAATGAAAGTCTCAAGAGGTTTAAGAAATAATAATCCATTGAATATCAGGCGAAATAGTACAAAATGGCAAGGTTTGTCATCCGAACAAACCGATAAAAGTTTTTTCTGCTTCAATGCTCCGGAATGGGGTTATCGTGCCGCATTCATCACTTTGAGGAATTATCGTAAAATACACAACCTGCGAACTGTGCGTCAGTGGATAACACGTTGGGCGCCACCGGTAGAAAACAACACCGAAGCATATATTTCGTGTGTATGCAAACATTGTAATTGCACATCGGATGAGACACCGGATATTAATAACAGACAGCAGATGTGTGCAATTGTTTCGGCAATGTCGTATATGGAAAACGGAGTAAAAGCAATATTGGAAGATGTGGAAAAAGGTTGGAGTCTTGCTGTGTCGTGAGATACTGTTAAAATACGTTCACAGAATACCAGAATCTTAATTTTTCATATATATAAATAGGTTATTTCGCTTTAAAATGTTTGCCTGTTTCGGTATTTTTGTGTAATTTAGCAAGGTTTTACAACCGTGTTATACGGTTGTTGAAGATAGACGAAATTAAACTAAATAATAATTGAAACTTAAATGATTGAGAACGACAGAATTTTAAAAATCAATGTCGAGGAAGAGATGCGTAAATCCTACATTGATTACTCTATGTCGGTAATCGTGGCACGAGCATTGCCCGATGTCCGTGATGGTTTAAAGCCTGTACAACGTCGTATTCTTTACGGCATGATGGAACTTGGAAACACATCGGACAAGGCATATAAGAAATCGGCTCGTACTGTTGGTGATGTTTTGGGTAAATATCACCCTCATGGCGATTCATCGGTATATGGTGCATTGGTACGTATGGCACAAGATTGGCTTATGCGCTATCCACTTATTGACGGACAAGGAAACTTTGGTTCAATAGATGGCGACTCACCTGCTGCTATGCGTTACACCGAGGCACGTCTTAAAAAGATTGGTGAGGAGATGGCTGAGGACCTATACAAAGAGACTGTAGATTTCAAACCAAATTATAACGAAGAGTTTATGGAGCCTACAGTGCTCTCTACCCGTATCCCCAACCTGCTTGTAAACGGTTCTTCGGGTATTGCCGTAGGTATGGCAACAAACATTCCACCTCACAACTTAAACGAAGTTATAGATGCCAGCATTGCATACATAGATAATCCGGATATCGACACCGACGGATTGATGGAGTACATTAAGGCTCCCGACTTTCCAACCGGTTGCGACATTTTCGGTTTGAATGGTGTACGTGAGGCATACGAGACAGGACGTGGTCGTGTTGTCATGCGTGCTGTTGCCGAAATAGAGACAGGTGTATCGCACGATAAGATTGTTGTAACGGCAATACCTTATAATGTAAATAAGGAGGAACTCATAAAGTCTATTGCCGTAATGGTAAACGAAAAGAAGATAGAAGGAATATCAAACATCAACGATGAGTCGGACCAGTCGGGTATGCGCATTGTGATAGATGTTAAACGCGATGCCAATGCAAATGTAATATTGAACAAACTCTACAAGATGAGTTCGTTACAGACATCTTACAGTGTAAACTGCATTGCTCTCGTAAGAGAGGGACGTGCCGGAGGTTTAAGACCCAAACTGTTGTCTCTAAAGGAGTGCATCGGACAATTTGTAAATCATCGTCACGAAGTTGTCATACGTCGTACACAATACGAATTGCGCAAAGCACAAGAACGTGCACATATTATAGAAGGTCTTATAATAGCATCGGATAATATCGACGAGGTAGTACGTCTTATAAAAGCGGCTAAATCTCCTGCCGAAGCAAGAAAAGTCCTTATTGAGCGTTTTGCATTGAGTGAGGTACAATCGGCAGCAATCGTAGATATGCGTTTGGCACAACTCACAGGCATACAACAGGACAAGTTACATGCCGAATTCGAAGAGTTGCAACGCAAAATAGAATATTATAACGAAATTCTTACAAACGACGAGAAATGTAAGCAGGTTATCAAGGATGAATTGAACGAGGTTAAAGATAAATATGGTGATGAGCGTCGTTGTCATATTGATTATACAGCATCCGAAGATTTCAATCCCGAAGATTTCTATGCCGATGATGAGATGGTTATAACAATATCACACTTGGGATATATCAAACGTACTCCATTAACTGAATACCGTAGTCAGTTGAGAGGTGGTGTAGGTTCTAAAGGCAGTGATACCCGCGATTCCGATTTTATTGAGTATATATACACAGCCACAATGCATAATACAATGCTCTTCTTCACACAGATGGGTAAATGTTATTGGCTCAAAGTATATGAGATTCCCGAAGGTAATAAGAACTCAAAGGGTCGTGCAATACAGAACATGTTGAATATTGCTCCCGACGATGCTGTAAATGCATTTGTACGTGTTAAAACACTTTCCGATGCAGAGTTCGTGGGTAACCATAATATTGTATTCTGTACCAAACAAGGTGTAATTAAGAAAACAAGTCTTGAGCAATATTCTCGCCCACGTACAAACGGTATTATTGCAATAGGCATACGTGAGGACGACCGTGTTGTATCGGTAGCACTAACCGATGGAGAAAGCGATATAATTCTTGCAAACCGTAAAGGACGTGCAGTACGTTTCAACGAAACAACAGTACGCTCTATGGGACGTACAGCAACCGGAGTGAAAGGTATGACTCTTGACGAGAACGATGAAATAGTAGGTATGGTAGTTCTTCCAAAAGAAGATGATGCTGAACATACATTATTGGTATTGTCGGAACAAGGATACGGAAAACGTTCCAAGAGCGACGATTACCCAACAGTAGGTCGTGGATGCAAGGGTGTGAAGACATTGCAAGTAACAGAAAAGACCGGTTCTCTTGTTGCAATTATGGATGTAAATGACGAAAACGACCTTATGATTATAAATAAGTCGGGTATTACAATACGTACAGGTGTCAATCAAATTCCTGTACAGGGTCGTGCTACACAAGGTGTACGTGTAATAAATCTTGGCAAGAAGAACGATTGCATTGGTTCTGTATGTAAGGTATCACGCGAAGAGGTTGTTGATGAGCCTGTAGAGGGTGAAAACATTGCAGAAAACACTATAAATGAATAAAAAAATAAAAAATGTTATAAATAGATGTAAATAAAGATTAATATATATCTTTGTCTCATTCGTATGACATAAAATTTAAAATTATGAAAAAATTATTTTTATCAATGACATTGTTGTTGTCCGTAATGATTGCTTTTGGACAAACTTTGTCAAAAGAAGAACTCAAAGCGCAAAAGAAACAGATTAAGGCTCTGATGAACATTGTGAAGGATGCTGAGACTTCTATTATTGAAGACCCCAACATTGCACTTGCAAAAATGAGAACTCCTGTTGAAAGTAAGTTGGTAAATAACGATCCTTATGTATGGTATGTTTTGGCAAAAGCAAAAAAGGCTATTGTTGATACAGAGAACAACATGCAGGTATTAAAACAGGCATTCGATGCCGATAAACTTTATGCAACTGCTTACGAGATATATAGCGATATTGCACGTTGCGACTCTTTGGACAACCTTCCGAATGCAAAAGGTAAGATTGCCCCCAAATATACCGAAGAGTTGAAGAACATGATGGCTGAGTGCCGTTATATCCTTTACAACGGTGGTATTCATTATTATTCAAAAGAGGATGTTTCCTCTGCAGGAAAATATTTTGCAAAATTTGCAGATTTGAGATCATACAAACTTCTCGATGAGGTGCTTAACAACGAACAAGATAAAGGAATATTGAATGATGCAACATTTAACGCAACAATGTGCGGAATGGTTGCCGAAGATTACAATATGGTTCTTAAGTATGTTGATTACCTTAAGAGCGACCCTGAACGTGTTCAATACTACTACGATTACAAAGCACGTTCATTGGCTGCTACCGGTGATACCGTTGCATGGTTGGCAATATTAAGAGACGGTGTTAAGGAGTATCCTGCAAACGAATATTTCCAGAACTCTCTTATACAATATTACAACGAAAGAGGTATGCAGGACGAATTGGATAAACTCATGGATGAGTTAATAGCAAACAATCCTACCAATGCTCTTTATTATTATGTAAAAGGATACATATTGCACAATCGTGAAAAATATGACGACGCAATATCTTGGTACAAAAAAGCGATAGAGCACAAGTCGGACTATGTAGAGGCATATGCAAACATGGGAAGATGCTATATCACAAAGGCGCAGGACTACAGCAATAGTCAGGCATCGACAAAGATTACCGATAAAGCAAAGATAAAGAAGGATAATGAGATTATCCAAGGATACTATAAAGAGGCTCTTCCTTATATGGTAAAGGTGCGTGAACTTGCTCCCGACAATAAATCACTTTGGATGTATGGTTTGGCAAACTGCTATGCAAACCTTAACATGGATAAAGAATTTGAGGAGATAAGAAAAATGATGGAAGAATAAGAAAAACCTATCCATAGAAAAACGGTATGAAGTTTAAACTTCATACCGTTTTTTATTATGTAAATATTCAATTATTTATTTGTACGTCCCGGATACTGTTCAAGTGCTTTACCAAGAATAAATACCGCACGTTTCAGGTCGGCTTTATCAAGAGCATACGCAATACGCACTTCATCCTTACCATATCCCTCTTCGGAATAGAAACCTGATGCAGGTGCAAGCATAACCGTTTCACCTTCGTAATTAAATTCCGACAAGCACCATTCGCAGAATTTATCACTATCATCGATAGGTAGTCGTGCCACAGTATAAAATGCTCCCATTGGTATAGGAGAATAAACCCCCGGTAATTTATTCAGTTCGTCAATAAGACAATTGCGACGTTCAATATACTTTTCATAGGTATTAATTGCATAGGAACGTGGAGCATCGAGTGATGCCTCGGCAACAATCTGTCCCAATAGGGGAGGGCTCAAACGAGCCTGACAAAACTTCATTACAGCCTGACGCAATGTTTTATTCTTTGTGATGAGTGCGCCTATTCTTATACCACATTCCGAATATCTTTTTGACACAGAGTCAATTAAGACAACATTTTGTTCAATCCCCTCGAGATGACATGCCGATATATAAGGAGAACCGGTATATATGAACTCCCTGTAGACCTCGTCGGAGAAAAGGAACAAATCGTGCTTTTTAACCATATCCCGTATTTGGTTCATCTCTTTGCGAGTATAGAGATAACCGGTAGGATTGTTGGGGTTACAGATAAGGATACCACGTGTACGCTCATTTATAAGTTCCTCGAAACGTTCTATTGGAGGAAGTGCAAACGAATCCTCAATAGTAGAACGTATTGGACGGATAACAGCACCTGCAGATATGGCAAAAGCCATATAATTTGCATATGCCGGTTCGGGAACAATAATTTCATCACCGGGGTTAAGACACGACATAAAGGCAAATAATACGGCTTCGGAGCCACCTGTCGTAATAATAATATCTTCTGCTTTAAGTTTTATCTGATATTGGTCGTAATAACCAACAAGTTTCTCTCTCAATGAAAGAAATCCATCACTGGGACTATATTCCAAAATAGTACGATCTATCTGCCTTACAGCATCTATAGCAACAGATGGAGAATCCAAATCGGGTTGTCCTATATTAAGATGGTAAACATGAATACCACGTGCTTTTGCCGCTGTTGCAAATGGTGCTAATTTCCTGATTGGAGACGAGGGCATGAGAATTGCACGTTCCGAAAGATTGGGCATAATTTTATTCAGATTAATTTATTCTATTTCTTTTTGCAAATATTTTGCAAATATAGTGAAACACAAGTGAAGAAAAAATAAAACGAGTTTGTTTTTTCTTTCTTAACGGCTCCTTTTACCATCTAAATTAATTTATTGCCTATCCCTAATAAAGATACGCGATGCATGATAATAGATATTATGTTTAATAGGGTGTGTTTTGCGACAGATAAGGAATCCGGTGATTATTATTATACCCCATCAAAAATATAATTAAATAGAAAATAAAAATTGCCTAAGCGTCTAATCGCGCTTAGGCAGTTATAGTTTACAGAACCCCCTGGTTATAATCTTTTTAATTCATTTACTGCAAGAATGTAATTCTTAAAATTGCCACTCTTCATAATCTTCTTGTGTGGTTTTTTACCTATTAAAGGCTCTGAATATTCCCAAAATGTACGCATCTTACTCAACATTTGCGTATCGCCTTGCAATATACGGGAATATTCTGCCATTAACGCGGTATGCATCTCAATCATCAATGCAATACGACGACTGTTGCTCCATTCACTCTCTTGTTGGTATTCTGTGGCAAGCGATGGGCAACCTAATAGTCCACGACCAATCATAATACCTTTAAGACGAGGAAACTCTTTCTCAATAAGCCTAATATCCTCAATAGTGCCAATATCGCCATTGTATATCAAAGGATTACGGCTCATTTCATAAATGTAACGGAATTTATCCATATCCACCCTACCCTTGTATTGCTGTATTCCGGTTCGTGGATGTAATGTAATGTGTTGTATATCAATATTGTTTAGTAGGTCTATAATTCTTTCACATTCAGCATTGTTATCCCAACCCAGGCGCATCTTAATGGAGAACTGCAGGTTTTTATGTTCATTAATTCCTTCAATTATACTCTCTACAATTTCCGGATGTGATAATATTCCGGAGCCGCGTCCATGTCGTGCTTGTAAAGGAAACGGACACCCCATGTTAAGGTCTATCTGTTTATATTCCAATGCTTCTATCCTGCCAACAAGATAATCAAATTCTTTTTTATTATTGAAAATTATCTGCGGAACCACGGGTATTCCTGCATTATTATCGGGAGCAATATCACGTATATCCTTAGAACGTATAGTTCCTACCTCAACACGAACAAAAGGAGTATAGTAACACTCTACTCCTCCAACAATCTTATGATGTACACGACGATACACATCGTCTGTATATCCTTGAATTGGTGCAAAATATATTGGTAACATACTGCAAAATTACAAAAAATGTAGGAATTACCAACCGAGAATAAGTTATTATAATAGACAAGCAATCAGAATGTAAATATTGCCCACAAATATGCTGTACGCATAAATTTAAGTTTACACAGTTGACAATTAACCATAGAGAAAAGTATAGTACCACATTAGCATAAAATTGGCTACAATCAGTAAGCATAAAGCAAGAGTCGTACCAATAGTCCAAACTATCCTTGTTTTTTTACTCTCTTTTTCAAAAATTGCAAAATAATTCAAATAGCGTTTCTGCTTCCAATATACCAATTCACCTATAATCCATGAAGGAACAATTCCTAAACCAACAACAAATATCAAGTGTTTTCCTACAATGTCAAATGCATGTGGACCATAGCAAATCATCCAAATATTAATCACCAAATAAATAGGTAAAGCAAACAACAGCAATGCAAGACCTGTCAAATAGTATAGTGTAAACCCCGTTGTAGGGTGGTCTGTTGTCTTATACAACATACTTCTCATCCTATCCTTATATTCCTTGAATGTATTAATTCCGTATTGCTTTTTCAATCGCCTCTTCCAAAAAGGCAAGCAATACAGTGGACGTACTACCAACAACTCGACTGCTGCATATATAGGTAATCCTGAGAAATACATCAGATTGTATAATGAATACAATAGTCTGTTCAGAAATGTGTCTATATTATTTTTCATGACCTTTGCAAGGTTAGATTTGTTTGCAAATATGCGAATAATATTAAATTTTGCAAAGAAAGCATATATTATATTTTCTGTTGAAATTCTTTTGTACATTTGTGGAATTATAAATAACAATATGTACAAAATGAAAACTAATATTATTGTTTTTGCAACCCTTATATTGGTTGCATGCTCTTTCAGTAGCAAAGAGGAGCAAGGAAAGACTCCGGAACCACAAGAACAAACTGTTTACGAACACGACTACTTGGTGAAAGTTGGGGATATGGCACCCGATTTTACTCTTATGCTTACCAATGGAACGGAATTTAAGTTGTCGGAGCAGCGTGGTAAGTATGTGATGTTGCAATTTACTGCAAGTTGGTGCGGTGTTTGTCTCAGAGAAATGCCACATATTGAGAGTGATATATGGCAAAAACATAAAGATAACAAAGATTTTATATTGATTGGTGTAGATAGAGACGAAACAAAAGATATTGTCGATGCATATACTGCAAAACTGGGAACCACCTACTCTATGGCACTCGATGTAAATGGTGATGTCTTTTCTACTTATGCATTACGTGGTGCAGGTATTACACGCAATGTTCTTATTGATAGGGATGGACGCATACTTAAATTGACAAGGGGATTCAAGGAGGCTGAGTTTAACGAATTGGTATCGTTAATAGATTCTCTGTTAAACAAATAGAATAAAATAGAAGCATCTCAATGAGATGCTTCTATTTTATTCTATTATCTGAAATTATTCCGCACTTTTTGCACGACGTATACCGCGACGTTTTACAGGTGCCTCAGCAGGTTGCTCTTGCTTTACTCCTGCGAGTTCGGGGTCAATCATAATACGTCCACAGTTCTCACAAACAATAATTTTCTTTCTCATTCTGATATCCATCTGACGCTGTGGAGGTATCTTGCTAAAGCAACCGGCACATGCATCGCGCTCAACATATACTATACCCAAACCGTTGCGTGAGTTCTTGCGAATACGTTTGAAAGATGTAAGCAGACGCACCTCTATTGTCTGTTCAAGGTTGCGAGCCTGTTCGCGTAGTTTCTCCTCTTCTGCCTTTGTCTCGGTAACTATCTCGTCGAGTTCCGATTTCTTAAGTTCCAAATCTTTTTTACGCTCTTCGAGTTGGAATTTAGCCTTCTCCAGTTCTTCGCTCTTCTGCTTTTCAAGGTTCTTGGCATCGTTAATCTTCTTGTCGTCGTGTTCTATAACCAGTTTGTTATATTCAATCTCTTTGTTCAAGAGGTCGAACTCGCGATTATTACGCACATTGTTCTGGTCTTCGGTATATTTCTCAATAAGTCTCTTAGCCTGCTCTTTCTCTTCGTTGAAACTTACTATTTTTTCGCGTGTGGTTTTTATATCGTTAGTGATATTTTCCATACGTGTACCCAAACCAATAATCTCATCCTCAAGGTCTTTTACCTCCAATGGTAATTCGCCACGAAGAATCTTAATTTTGTCTATCTCTGTGAGAATGGTTTGCAACTGATACAAACTTTTCAGTTTCTCTTCTACTGTAAATTCAGAAGGATCTTTCTTTGCCATTTTATAACTTTTTTAGGTTAAAATTTTCACTTATTTATAGGTAGTTCAATGGATTTGTATTAACTGTTGTTGTTTTAACAAGTAACTCCGGGAACTCCTTTCTTAGAATCTCGTCAAATATCTCTGTGGTAAATTGTTCGCTCTCGTAATGTCCTATTACAGCATACATCATCTTGTCGGTATTATCGAACAGGTCGTGATAACGTGCTTCACCTGTAATAAATATATCGGCGCCTTCACTTATGGCAGCACCGGCAAATGATGCTCCTGCTCCACCACATAACGCTACTTTTCTAATATTCTTATTACGTAATGATGTGTAGCGGACAGAACCAACTCTGAATATCTCTTTTATTTTTGAGAGGAAAGAGATTTCATCACTTTCGTACTCCAATTCACCAATAATTCCGGAACCGGCTCCTGCCCAACTGTTCTTTAAGGGATATATATCGTATGCCGGCTCTTCGTATGGATGCACCTTAAGCAGTGTAGCAATCACTCTGTTTTTAATATATGCAGGAAGTATTGTTTCTATGCGCACTTCGGGTTCTTTATGCATCTCGCCTATCTCTCCACAGAAAGGGTTACATCCCTCCCCTGCTCTAAATGTTCCAACACCTTCTATATTATAACTGCAACTGTCGTAATTGCCAATGGAACCACAACCAACTGCGAATAATGCTTTGCGTACCTCGTCTGCATGTGCCAATGGAACATAGACTGCAAGTTTTAGCAACGAATCCTCTTTAGGTAAAAGAATACGAATGTTTTTTAAGCCAAGTTTTTGTGCAATTCTGTAATTGACACCACCTATTGCATTGTCTAAATTGGTGTGGGCTGAATATATCGATATTCCATTGCTCAGTGCAGTAATTATACAACGTTCCACACTGTTACGTCCTGTGATACCCTTTAGGGGTTTAAATATTAGGGGATGATGTGATATAATAAGATTACATCCCGATGTAACAGCCTCATTAACAACATTCTCCGTTACGTCAAGACATAATAAAACCCCTGTAACTTCCGCTTCTGTTAATCCAACCTGCAGACCGGCATTATCGAATCCATCCTGCAGAGGCAGAGGCGCGAACATTTCAAGGGCGGTCGCTATCTCTTTTACCTTAGCCAACTATAGTATATTTATTTCGGATGCGAAGTTAGTACTTTTTTTGCTAATATCAAAACCAAAAGCCTTATAAACTGCCTATTTTATTTAAAAGGAGTGGTAATGCGTCCCATTTCATCGAATGTGAGACGCTTTGATAGGTTCAATGTCAGCATTAACGATATCATTGATGCCGATATTGTAATGACAATTATCATCATTTGATATTTTATTGCCACGTCGGGGCTGCTACCGCCCAGTATCTGACCTATCATTGTTCCGGGAAGAGCAACAAGTCCCATTACTGCCATATTTGCAATAGCAGGACTGAATGCACGTATAAGAGCCTGTTTGACAAAAGGAGCGGTAGCCTCGTCTGTGGTTGCTCCATTTCCCAAAAGATAATAGTAGTAGTTCTTTTCACGCATCAAATTGTAATAGAAAACATTCAACCCTATTACATTGACACCAAGCATATTCCCCATGAGGATACCAAATACCGGTATAAAATATTGTGCACTGAATACATTATCCAGTTGTAGTACAATACCAAGAAAATAGAGCCCGATTGTTACAGATGCTACAAAAAATCCAATGAGTAAAGGTAACATCATAACCTTACGTTTAAGCCTTGTGCGTGTAAGGGATGTTTCGGTTGCAACAAAAACCATTATCACCACCCAGGCGGTATTGAGCCATGGATTATCCCATATAAACAGGTACTTAAGATACAGACCCACAAGAAACATCTGCAATACCATTCTTGCAACCGCTGTAACTGTACTTTTTACAATACCTGTGTTATATTTCCATAAAAAATATACTGGAATAGCCATTAGTAGCAGTCCAAACAAAAGGTGTAATATAGATATATCAATTGTTCCCATTGCACACATAATTTGTAAGGTCAACAACCCTGTTACACTGCGAAGCAAATTCCATATCGTGCGTAACAGCAATTATACCGGGCTTACGCTCTAAAGAGTTCAAGAAATCAAAAACTTTTTTTGCAGAATCCTTATCAAGAGCCGATGTCGGTTCATCGAGTAATATAAAATCCTTGTCGGTGAGTGCAGAAACAGCAATCATTATACGCTGACGTTGTCCTCCCGATATTTCCGATAGGCGTTTATTGCAGATATCACTCTCCAATGCAAGTTTATCAAGATATGAGGACAACAACTCTTTATACCCTTTTCCACGATTTGTCCTAATTCCAAAAGTGAGTGCTATCATCTCATTCACCCATTCGCATGGGAATGTCAGTTCTTGTGGCAAATAGGCTGTTTTCTTACGAAAAGCATAAATGTTCTGAGCCGACAATTCCAAGTTCGAGATTGTGATATGCCCACTGTTTATTGGTATGATACCCAGAATGGCTTTTAACAGAGAACTTTTTCCGCATCCCGACGCACCTGTAATAGCAACAATCTCTCCACTGCCCACTTGTAAAGAGAAATTTTGTAATATTGTTTTCTCTTCGTAGGCAATTGTTAAGTTTTCTATTTTAAGTGTTTCTGCCATGTACGTGTTTTACGAGGTGTAATTTGAGATGCAAATTTACGGAAAAGTTTTTACCTATTTTGCTGTTGTTTAAATTAATATTAAAAAACTTTCAAATTACTTGCATTACGAATACTCCGATGATATTTTAATTATTCAGTTGTTTTCGTTACATTTGCAAGCAGGTTGCATATATAACGAAAACTATAATTGTATTATGATTTACAACGAACGTGAAATACGCCATCGACAAGTAATAGAGGCAGCAAAGCAGATGATGACAGCGGCACGTACTGCGCCTAAAGCACGTGGTGCCGATATATTGGAAATAACACTTGTTACCGACGAGGATATTGTTACTCTGAGTGACGCATTGAAACAGTTGGGAGAGCAACGTAATCGTGCCGGCATGATACGCGATGCTAAAAATATTCTTTCGGCAGAAGCAATACTGTTGATTGGTTCGCGCGAGATGGCAATGGGGCTCAACTGTGCATATTGCGGTTCTGAGAGTTGCGATACACGTGGTGAGGGTGTTCCATGCACAATGAATACAATAGACGTTGGTATTGCTATTGGCTCGGCATGCTCTACCGCAGCATGTTTAAAACTCGACACAAGAGTGATGTACTCTGCCGGATATGCGGCATACAAACTTGGTTGGATGCCACAATGCAAGTATATAATTGCAATACCTGTAAGTGCAAGTTCTAAAAACCCATTTTTCGACCGTTAATATGGAACAGAGACGAGAACTTTTTTTACCAGCCGAGTGGCACCGTCAACAATTTATACAACTCACATGGCCACACGAGAAGAGCGATTGGGCTTATATGTTGCAAGAGGTTGAGGAGTGTTTCTTGCAGTTGGCAAAGGCTATAAGTATAAGAGAGCGACTGTTGGTAGTTGCTCCCGATACAGAAAAGGTGAAACATCTGCTCGAAAGAGAGAAAGTGAATGTGAGCAATATCCGTTTCTTTCAATGCGAAACGAACGATACATGGGCACGAGACCATGGTTTTATAACCCTGTTAGGAGATAATGTGCCACACTACCTCGATTTTGAATTTAACGGTTGGGGTCGTAAATTTCCGGCAGAGTTGGACAATGCCATAAACAGCAAATTATATGATGCAGGAGTGGTAAAAGGAGAATACGAAGACTGTTTAAGCCTTGTACTCGAAGGTGGTTCAATAGAGAGCGATGGTAAAGGAACCTTACTCACTACATCGCAGTGCTTGCTTGCACCACATCGTAATCAACCACTTACAAAGGAACAAATAGAACAGAGATTGAAAAATATGTTACATGTAAAACGTGTTCTGTGGTTAGACCATGGCAACCTTATTGGAGACGATACCGACGGTCATGTAGACACCGTTGCACGCTTTGCACCTAACGACACAATAGTATATGTACAGTGTAACGATATGAGCGATGCACAATTTGCCGATTTGCAGGCTATGGAGGCTCAACTTGCAACATTCCGTACAGAAGAAGGAGCGCCCTATCGTCTATTGCCTCTCCCCTCTGCCGCACCGGTGTTTGACGAGGATGGTGAACGTTTGCCGGCTACGTATGCAAATTTTCTTATTATGAACAAAACCATTCTCTATCCCACATACTCACAACCCGAGAATGACAATTTAGCAGCCGATGTGCTTGCAAAGGCATTTCCTTCGTATGAAATTGTGGGGATAGATTGTCGCGCTTTAATAAAACAACATGGTTCCCTGCACTGCGTAACAATGCAGTATCCATGTATGGAAAAATATTAAAAACAAAATTAACAATAATGAAGAATACGATAAAAGTAGGTATAATACAGCAGAGTAACTGTGCCGACGTGGAATGTAACAAACAAAAATTGGCAAACAACATACGTAACGTGGCATCGCAAGGTGCCGAATTAGTTGTGTTGCAAGAGTTGCATAATTCACTATATTTTTGTCAAGTAGAGAGTACCGATAATTTCTCACTTGCTGAACCTATACCCGGTCCTTCTACCGATTTCTATAGTAAAATTGCTGCAGAGTGCAAGGTTGTACTTGTAACATCACTATTCGAAGCACGTGCCAAAGGTCTATATCACAATACTGCTGTTGTATTCGACAGTGATGGAAGTATAGCAGGCACATATCGTAAAATGCACATTCCCGACGACCCTGCCTATTACGAGAAATTCTATTTCACACCTGGCGACATAGGATTTCGCCCCATAAAGACATCGATAGGCACATTGGGTGTGCAAGTTTGTTGGGATCAATGGTATCCCGAAGGAGCCCGTTTGATGGCATTGCGTGGTGCCGACTTGCTTATATACCCCACAGCCATCGGCTGGGAGAGCAGTGATACTAAGGAGGAGCAAGAACGTCAATTGGGAGCATGGCAAACTGTACAACGCGGTCATGCAGTAGCCAACGGCATACCGGTAATTGCAGTTAATCGATGCGGACACGAACCCGACCCATCGGAAATGACAAACGGCATACAGTTCTGGGGACACAGTTTCGTGGCAGGACCTCAAGGTGAGTTCCTGGCGCATTTTGGCGAAGAGGAACAAAATGTAGTCATAGAAGTGAGCATAGCACGTAGCGAATCGGTACGTCAATGGTGGCCTTTCTTACGCGACCGTCGTATAGAAGAGTATGGTGGGATAACAAAAAGATATCTCGACGAAGAAAAGTTGTAATAAGTATAAAAATACAACCAATATTTATGTTAATAAAAATCCGGATAAACTAGTTTATCCGGATTTTTTATACTTGATATATCAAAATATCTGTTTATTAAAACATAAAATACCACAAAAGAAATTTTTGGCTTTTCGTTCGTTTAATGTATCTTTGCACATGAAGAGCATACAGTTCTTTCATTGCATGAAAAACAATCGTAAAAAAAATCTATTTAATCCCACATTATATTATTATTGCTTACGAAATATCAGCACAGCGTGGGAGGACTGACGGAATTTTTCTAAGTATTCCGTATTACATTTTTACTAACAATCAATTATTTTAATTAATATGAGTAAATTAAATTTGCTCATAATGTTGTGTGTTGCAACATTATGTTCTATGAGCGTGTATGCTCAAAATACGTACAAACTCTCTATTGAAGAGTTATTTGAGTTGGCTGATAAAAACAGTAAAATAGTAAAAGCCAACAAGATTATACTACAAGAAACCGGTGTTGGAGTTGAAGAGGCTAAAAATACACGACTACCGGAGATAAACATTTCCTTGTCTGCAAATTATTTAGGTGATGGTTATCTGTGCAACAGAGATTTTTCAAATGGTACAAGCACTTCTATGCCGCATTTTGGTAACAACTTTGTTATAGAGGTTATTCAAACTATTTATAGTGGAGGATCTATAAATGGAGGTATTGCAATTGCTAAACTAAAAGAGGAAATAGCAAGTATAAATTTAAAAGAATCGTCTTCCAAAGTAAAATTCATGCTAATAGGTTTTTATTTGGAACTATACAAATTAAAAAACATATTGCAGATATACGATAAGAATATTGAACTAACCAAAAGTATAATAGCAAACACAAGAGAGAGAAATTTGCAAGGTGTTGCTCTTCTAAACGATATTACACGATATGAATTGCAGTTAAAAGATTTGGAGTTGCAACGAATTCGTACCAATAATTCCATAAAAATTATAAATAACGAACTTGTAACAATTCTCGATTTACCTCATAGGACAGTGATTGAACCCGACATCGATATGTTGCACCAACATCAAATGGCTATTGCCAATCAACATATATCTACAAATTGTGAAGAGGTGCATGCTGTGAAAAGAGGTAAACTTGCAGTAAAAATGAGTGAAAAAGAGATAAAAATAGCACGTTCGAATTTATTACCAAAAGTATCTCTTATCGCAGGAAATCATTTCGATGGTCCTATAACAATTGAAGTCCCTCCAATAAACAAAAATTTCAATTATTGGTATGTTGGTGTTGGGGTATCCTATAATCTTTCATCACTTTATAAATCCAATAAAAGTATAAAACGTACAAAATTTGTAACTGAACAGAAAAGAAAAGAGTTGGAAGTTATAAAAGAAAATGCCGAATTGGCAATAGAGGCTGACTATACAAAATATTTAGAAACATTCGAAGAGGTTTCTATGCTTGAAAAGAGTTTAGAATTGGCACATCAAAATTTTTTGATTGTAGAAACACGTTATAACAATGAGATGGCATTAGTTACAGATATGCTCGATGCAACGAATCAACTACTAAATGCCGAATTACAATTATCAAACGCTCGAATAAATACAATATTCAATTACTATAAATTACAAAACAGCACAGGTAACTTATAAAATAATAATATCATGAATAGTAAAACAAAAAAACTAATCTACAATATTGTAGCATTTACAATTCTTTTTATAGTCTTGTTATATATAAGTAACAAATTTATACATTTAGGAAATGTTGAATACACCAATAACGCACAGGTCAAACAACTTGTTGTTCCTGTGAATACACGTATACAAGGGTTTATAAAGAAGGTATATTTTGAAGAGTATTCGCATGTAAAAAAAGGAGATACATTGGCTATTATAGAAGATAGTGAATACAGATATTTGTTTGCACAAGCCGAAGCAAACCTAGTTAATGCTCAAACCGGTAAAGAGGTAATGAATAATACAATTTCTACCACAAGTAAAAATATATCGGTATCTGATGCTAGCATCGAAGAGATGTATATTCAACTCGAAAATGCAAAAAGAAATTATAACCGTTTTAAAGCATTGTATGAAAAAGGTGCTGTTACACGTCAACAATACGACGATGTTGAGACTAATTATTCTGCAACAAAAGTTCGTTATGAAAAGATGATTAAACAGAAAGAGAGTGTGGAATTAGTTAGTAGAGAGCAAAAAAGTCGTTTGGGACAAAACGAAGCGAATATAAAGGTTGCCGAAGCAGCCCTTGAATTAGCACGTCTTAACCTTTCCTATACAACTATTCTTGCACCATGTGATGGTATTACCGGACGAAAGTCAATACAGGCAGGACAACTTCTGCAGCCGGGACAAACTATTGTAGATATTGTGAGCAATGATGATAAATGGATAATAGCCAACTATAAAGAGAGCCAGATTGCAAACATTCGACAAGGACAAGAGGTTGAAATTGAAATAGATGCGATACCGGATATTCAATTCAAAGGTACAGTGCGTTCTATTTCGGGAGCAACAGGAGCCTGTTTTTCTCTTATGCCACAAGACAACTCATCTGGTAATTTTATAAAGATAGAGCAACGTATTCCCGTAAGAATAGATTTTAGTGAAGATAATGATACAAAATCTATTATGCGAGTAGGTGCAGGTATGAATGTTGAGTGTAAAGTTCTTTATTGATGAGAAACAACACATCTATATTTGAGATTCCACAAATTAAGTCTTTTATTCCCGAAAGACTTAAGCCTTGGATTATGATACTTTTTGTGCTCATAATCCAATGTTCCGGTGGTGTGTATCTTGCTGCGGTAAGTGATATGGTTGGTTCCACCCAAATGTTACAGGAAGATATTATGATGGCTGGCTATGCCTCACTTGTGGGTATGTCACTCTATTTCACACTTATGTTTCGTTTGAAAGCGGGAATTTCACCAAAGAAAACACTTGTGATATGTATTACCACGCTTTTGGTATGTAACATTCTTTGTATATATATAGATAATGCACCATTGCTCATAGCAATAAACCTTGTAACAGGTTTTATTCGCCTGTGGGCTACATTCGAATGTAATTCGACAATACAATTATGGCTCACTCCTAAACGTGATATGTCTGTTTTCTTCTGTTACGTATTTCTGATTGCAAACGGAATGATACAGTTAAGCGGTACTGCCACATCAATACTTTCGGTATGTTTCTCGTGGCATTATATGCATTGGTTTGTTGCTATATTGTTGTTAGTAATGCTCATTACCATACTTGTAATTTACAAAGGAATATCCATAATGCCACGTACCCCTTTAATTGGAATAGATTGGTTGGGTATGATACTATGGGGAGCCTTTGCATTATGTATACTGTTTGTGTGCGTCTATGGCAAATATTACGATTGGTGGCAGTCAATGTATATTCGTTTTGCAACTATTCTTGGAGGTATAATACTATGCTTAAATCTTTTAAGGGCATCGAATATGGAATATCCTTTTATTTCAGTTAAAACATTACGAAAGCCAATAGTTCCCCTCTCTATTTCTGTTGTTCTGTTCAGTAATTTACTTTTAGCCCCCTCACGTATATTTGAATATATTCTAATGGAGGGATTTTTAGGCTACGACACACTGAATATTGCATCCCTAAATTGGATAGCATTGTTAGGGGTAATTATAGGTGCAATCTTTACATGGCGTACATTTTCGCGAAGGAAATGGAGTTTTCAACGCATGCTAATTATTTCATTTACCTCTATTTCGCTATATTTGGCATATTTTTATTTCTATATCGATTATAATTTACCAATCGAAACACTCTATTTCCCTATATTCATACGTTCTGTAGCACACGTTATTATAACAATAATAATGCTAACATCATTAACAAGGCTACCCTTCCCTTTCAACTTTACACAAGGTGTATGCATACATAACCTATTCAGTACATCTATTGTTGGAGCATTTGGTACTGCTGTTACCAGTCGTGTTTTCGATATATTTACAAGGCAGAACTTTATGCAACTGAGTGAGCAATTCGACAATCCGGTATTATCAACTCTTCATATTCGTACATGCGACTTGTATGGTATAATAAGCAGACAGGCTACAATGTTGTCAATGAAAGAGGTTTATGGTTGGTGGCTACTTTTAAGTATAGGTGTTGTTATATGTATAACGATGAGATATAGCAATATACGTCCTTTAAAAGTTATAGAACCAACTTATAATATTATATTAAATAGTATACGTAAAAATATAAAAATAGGATTACAGATTCGTAAAAAAGAGAAAACATAAAAATAAATAATCCCCTATTTATTTACAATTCACCCCTGTTGAATAACAGGGGTGAATTGTAAATTTAAACATTGGGCGTTCCTCTTTTGTACTAGCATTTGCACTCCATCGATTGTACAACCCACTCCACATCGCGAAGAAAATCTTGCAAATCCTGTTCATGCTCCTCCTCTTCTGCCATAATACGTTTGGCAATATCACATGTTGTGTAATCGATATTATTAGTATAACTTGCAATCTCTTCATAACGAATAACAGCACATCTCTCTGCCGATATATTCTGTTTGAGTAAACTGATAACATCGTTGTTGAGTGGTGCTGCATATTTGCATCGGGCAAGATTAAACCATTGTACAGGGTCAAGTACAGGTACACCCTCTAATTGAATAATTCGGTCTGCAAGCATTTTTGCATGGATATACTCCTCCTCGGCATGTTCCTCGAACTCACGTTGTACATCGGCTCTCATTGCCCCTTCCACAACCAGACTGCCAACCCAATATTGGTAATAGGCAAGCCACTCCTCACTCAAAGCAGCATTCAACTGCTCAAGTAACCTTGGTACGTCTAAACGTTTCCTTAAAATTAAAACACTCTCTTTTGCCATAAAACATGTATTAAATATAAAATCTAAACATATAAAAGCAAGAAATGTTCTATTATATAAAGGTAATACACCATGGTTATTCATATTATATTTTTAGGAAATTCAAACAACTTTTTATAAATTGCATCTATAATTAAATCAAATTTGTTTCTTTTTATGTTCATATCATAAAATTTACTAAATTTGCACTCAATTAAACTCAACAACCAACTAAACTTTTAGCATGAAACTTGCTGTAGTAACAAAACCGACATTCTTCATAGAGGAAGATAAGATAATTACCCGACTTTTTGATGAAGGGCTCGATTACCTGTTTCTTGACAAGGCAAATCCACATCCTCAATACATTGAGAGGCTCTTGAACCTTATTCCCCAAAAATATCACAAGCGTATATTTACTTGTAACAACAGATTAATGCAGGATTACAATCTTGCAGGACAATTGTTCCCTATAGGCTCTCCCATTCCTACGGAAAAGCAGAAGGGTAAGTTGGTTGGATATGCCGACAACCTTCAGCAACTGAAAGAGTTAAAGGATATATATAAAATTATCTGTTTTGGTCCCATGGGACGTACCTTCCACCAAAGTTCGGAACTAAACGAATATGGCAAGAAGGTTATAAACAAACGTGTGTGGGCATTTGGAGATTTAGACGAGGGAAATATGAAACGTCTTGCCAATTATGGTTTTGGTGGTATAATATTGGATTTGCAAGTATGGAACAGATTCGATTCATGTCGTTCCACCGACTATAGCGAATTGATAGATAGTTTTATAAGAATACAGAAAATTGCAAAAAAACTATAACAAAAATAGAATAATTAAGCAAAAAGATGTATTTTGCGAAGATTTTAAAGAACAAACACAAATAAATAAAATAACAAATTAAATTTTACCAACATGAACAATACCCCTTACATGGTATTTTCGGGAACAAAATCTCGTTACCTTGCCGAAGCAATTTGCAAAGAGTTGAATTGTCCTTTAGGTCAAATGAACACTACTTACTTTGCCGATGGAGAGTTTGCAGTATCTTACGAGGAGTCTATCCGCGGTAAGAATGTTTTTCTTGTACAGTCGACTTTCCCCAACTCCGACAATCTTATGGAATTATTGCTTATGGTAGATGCTGCAAAACGTGCATCGGCCAATAGTATTATTGCTGTAATGCCCTATTTCGGCTGGGCACGTCAGGATCGTAAGGATAAACCACGTGTATCTATAGGTGCAAAACTTGTTGCCGATCTTTTGAGTGTAGCAGGAGTAAGTCGTATTATTACAATGGACCTTCATGCCGACCAAATACAAGGATTCTTCGATATTCCGGTAGACCATCTGTATGCATCAATGGTGTTTATCCCATATATCAACTCACTTAAACTTGACAACCTTGTTATTGCAACTCCCGACGTAGGCGGTTCAAAACGTGCTAGTGCGTACTCAAAGTGCCTTGGTGTACCTCTTGTACTTTGCCACAAGACACGTGCAAAAGCAAACGTGGTAGATACAATGCAGATTATTGGAGATGTTAAAGGTAAGAATGTAGTATTGGTAGACGACATCGTAGATACAGCAGGAACAATTTCAAAGGCTGCCAACCTTATGATTGAGAATGGTGCAAAGTCGGTTCGTGCAATAGCATCACACTGTATAATGTCGGGTAATGCGTCGGAGCGTGTTCGCGAGTCATCACTCACCGAGATAGTATTTACAAACAGCATTCCTTACGACAAAGGTTGTCCCAAAGTAAAACAACTATCTATTGCCAAAATATTTGCAGAGGCAATTAATTGTGTGTTGAACAACGAGTCTATCAGTAAACAATATATTTGCTAATACATTAACCATATATGAAAAGATTATTCTATATACTCTCACTGTTAATTCTTATTGTTTCTTGCGGTTCTTCAGAATATAGGATTGCCGGAAAGATAGATAATGCCAACGATGGAGACAGTGTGGTGTTGGGATATTCAATATATGGCGATGAATTTACACAGACCGACGTTGCTGTTATTGAAAATGGGCAATTTGAGTTCACAGGTAATGTAAATGGTTGTAAAATATATTACATTGTATATGAAAATATCGACAACGATATATATGCCCCATTCTTTTTGGAAGAGGGAGATATATATGTTGAACTGTCGCAAGATATGTGTCGTGTAACAGGAACACCGACAAACGACCTTAATACAACATTTGAGGAGACTCTTACGCAACAGATAAAGGAGATATATGAAATACAACATCTGTTATATTCCGATTCTCTTATGTCCGACAGTACACGTGCAGCACTTTCTCTCGACGGTTACGAGAAACAGACAAACTCAATGGCTTATGTAAGAGAGATGATACGTGATAACATAACATCTATGTTTGGTCTATATCTTATTGTTCAGTTCCCCGACCTCTTTGACGATGTAGAACTGACAGAACTTGCAGAAAGTATACCCAAAAAGTATTGTAACCGCGACAACAACTGCTTATACGATATTCTGCAAGAGATTGTGAGTGACAGGAATAAGCCGTTGAATGACGACGACGAACAATTGTATGACGATGAGATAGAAAAAGAATTAATGAATGAGAATTATTGATTAATTCTTCATTATAAAAACGATTAAAGGAACCCAAAGGGTTCCTTTAATCGTTTTTATAATGATAATAGATTAGAAAAAATCCTTTTTTAATACTGCTCCTGTTCGTTAGGGAAATCACAATCCTTAACATCGCCCACATAATTACCAACAGCATTACTTATAATACTGTTCAGGTCGGCATATCTGCGTAAGAAACGCGGAGTGAAGTCGGCTGTCATGCCAAGCATGTCGGTACAAACCAATATTTGACCATCTACCTTGCCTCCTGCACCAATACCTATAATAGGTACCTCGACATCCTTTGCCACCTGTTCACCCAATGATGCCGGGATTTTTTCAAGTACAATGGCAAAGCAACCGGCATCGGCAAGCAATTTAGCATCGTGTCTTAATTTTGCTGCTTCAGCCTCATCTTTTGCTCTAACGGAGTATGTTCCAAATTTGTTAATGCTTTGTGGTGTTAATCCCAAATGACCCATTATGGGAATACCTGCATCTAATATCTTACGTACCGAAGGAAGAATCTCCTCACCACCCTCTAATTTAAGAGCATCGGCATGAGTCTCTTTCATTATACGTATTGCATTTTTAACAGCCTCATCGGCATTTACCTGATACGTACCAAAAGGCATATCAACAACAACCAAAGCACGTTTTACACCGCGTACTACCGATTTTGCATGATAAATCATTTGGTCGAGTGTAATGGGCAATGTCGTTACATTTCCTGCCATGACGTTCGATGCCGAATCACCTACAAGAATAGCGTCTACCCCGGCTCCATCAATAATAGAAGCCATAGTATAATCGTATGCAGTGAGCATAGCAATTTTCTCACCCTTACGTTTCATCTCAATGAAACGATGTGTTGTAACCTTACGAGTATCCTCTACAATATATTTAGACATAATTTTCGCTGTTTAAATTATAATATTATATTATTAAAACGTCGCGAAGTTACACTAAATTTATTAAGAAACAGTTTATAATTCAAAAAATAATATCGAATGGTATCACTTTTTATATAGTTCAAAGGTCAACTGCATGGGTGTAAGTCCATCTATAGAAACATCTTCATCATCTATCACATAAGAAATATTATTAATATAAATACTGAACATCATCAATTCCGTAGAGGGATAATAATACCCTATTCCCGGTTCAATATCTATATGTATATCGGGGTATTCCTCACGCGATACACAAATGTCGTTCGCCGTAAGTTCCATAAGGATATCATTGTCAGTTCCACTGATATATGAAGGGATAAAATAGACCGGGTAATCAAGTTCCCCAATCTCTTTCAACAATGCATTACCATTATCAACGTAGTTAGAAATATATTTAATGATGTAGGTAAGAGGCATCTCTTGCACACTAACCATATTGTTGGATACCATAGCATTCACACTCTCGCCTTCGGTATTATCATTTATAAACACCCCACCATTGTATGCACCACGCATGAGAAGTGCAAAAGAATCACTCTCTCTATTACCATTGTCATCGTTACAAGAGAAAAAGGAAAACGCGATTAAAACTCCAAATAATAATAGAATAGACTTGCTTATTTTCATAATTATAGTTCTAAATTTTCTCTAAATTACAAACATAAACATCCTATAACTAATAATTAACCAAAAACAACCTTCCTTTTTAACAAATATTTATAATTTGAAATATAAAAACAATGATATATAATTAATAATTTTATTATTTTTGCATCGCGTTTGCGGTAGTAGCTCAGTTGGTAGAGCATCAGCTTCCCAAGCTGAGGGTCGCGGGTTCGAGCCCCGTTTACCGCTCAAAAACAGATTACCTAAAGGGTAGTCTGTTTTTGTTGTTTTATAATATTTACAATATCAAAGATATAAAGATTGATACATCAACGAATATAAATCATTGAGTATAAATATTATGCCCTCCAAAAAAGTTAAACTTTTTTGGAGGGCATATTGACATTGTGTTATACCTTTTTATTCGATATTTTTCTTTATTAACCTATCTGTTTCGGCGGAGTAAAGAAGGCGACAAACATAAACATTAAAAATACAATTATAAGAATAATAACACCTATGCGTATCATCCATTCACGTATCTGCTTTTGAGTTTTACGTTTCTGTGTCTTCTTATTTGGTTTCTTAATACTACCTTTTTTAGCCATCATAACAGTAAGGTCTTCTTATTTTTCTTTAATATCTAGTGCTATATTCAGTTCATCCAACTGTGCCGGATCGAGTACCGATGGAGCATCTATCATAGTATCGCGTCCTGAGTTGTTTTTAGGGAATGCTATGCAGTCTCGTATACTGTCGAGACCGGCAAAGAGACTCACCCAACGGTCGAGACCGTAAGCCAAACCACCATGAGGAGGTGCACCATATTTGAATGCATCCAACAGCCAACCGAACTGTTGCTGTGCTCGTTCGGGGGTGAAGCCCAATAATTCAAACATTTTGTTCTGTAAAGCACTATCGTATATACGTATAGAACCACCGCCTACCTCTACTCCATTGATAACCATGTCGTAAGCGTTGGCGCGTACGGCACCCATGTTGCTATCGAGTAAAGGAATATCTTCGGGTTTTGGCGAGGTGAATGGGTGATGCATTGCCATGTAACGTCCCTCCTCTTCGCTATATTCGAATAGCGGGAAGTCAACAACCCACAGACATGAGAACTTATTCTTATCGCGTAGTCCCAGTTGGTTTGCTACTTCGAGGCGTAACTCGCAAAGTTGTTTGCGTGTTCTCATAGCATCGTCGCCACTGAGGATAAGTATAAGGTCTCCCGGTTCTGCCGAGAATGCAACCTTCATATGTTGCAGTACCTCCTGTGAATAGAACTTATCGACGCTTGATTTAACTGTGCCGTCTGCCTCTACACGTGCATATACCATTCCCTTTGCACCTATTTGTGGACGACGTACAAAATCGGTAAGTGCATCGAGTTGTTTACGTGTGTATGTTGCAGCACCTTTGGCACATATACCACCAATATATTCAGCACTGTCAAACACTCCGAATCCATGTCCCTTTAGTATATCCATAAGTTCCACAAACTTCATTTCGAAGCGTGTATCGGGTTTGTCGCTACCGTAATACTTCATGGCATCGTGCCATGTAATACGTGGGAATACCCCCTCGAGTTCCACGCCACGAATTGTTTTGAAGAGATGTTTTGCCATACCTTCGAATATTGTTATCACATCCTCTTGTTCCACAAAACTCATCTCGCAGTCTATTTGTGTAAATTCCGGCTGACGGTCGGCACGCAAGTCCTCGTCACGGAAACATTTTACAATTTGGAAATAACGGTCGAAACCCGAAACCATGAGCAACTGTTTGAATAATTGCGGGCTTTGAGGAAGTGCATAGAATTGTCCGGGATTCATTCGTGAAGGAACGACAAAGTCGCGTGCGCCTTCGGGGGTTGAGCCAATGAGCATAGGTGTCTCAACCTCGATAAATCCAAGTGAATCCAAGTAACGACGAACCTCCATTGTCATTTGATGACGCAGTTCAAGATTCTTTCTTACACACTCGCGTCGCAAATCGAGATAACGATATTTCATTCTCAAGTCGTCGCCACCATCGGTATTATTCTCTATTGTAAAAGGAGGTGTTTCTGCCTCATTCAATATATTGAGGCTATCTACAATAATTTCAATATCACCGGTAGGAATATTGTTATTCTTACTCTGACGTTCGCGAACAACTCCATTGACTTGAATAACATATTCTCGTCCCAATCTCGATGCTCTCTCGCAAAGTTCAGCATTAACATCTTCACTAAACACTAACTGTGTTATACCGTAGCGGTCGCGCAAATCTACGAATGTCATACCACCCATTTTACGAGCACGTTGCACCCATCCGCTAAGTGTAACATTTTTCTCAACATCGGCGATACGCAACTCGCCACAAGTTCTTGTACGATACATTTTATCCTGTTTTATATTATATTCTAAATTAACGTGCGAAAGTAATCAAAAAAATCCTAATATGCGAGAAAGAGGTAATATTTATTTATATGCAGTGTTAAAGAGAGGTAGTCATTGGATATTATTATCTATAAAAGAAAAGATATTTACAACTTTAATATGCAAGTTCTTATGTAATTTTAATATTTGGCACGGTTTTTGTAAGAAATCTTATGTAAAAATATTACGTAAGAACAAAAGTGAAGTTATATTTTTGCAGCACCAAACGAATTTTCAATAATATGAATTGATTGAGGAGGAAAAGATGCTATGAACAATGAATTTTCGCAAAAGATGTCAGAGATTTTAATTTTAAGCAGAGAGGAGGCATGCCGTTTGAACAGCAACAGCATTGCTCCGGAACATTTGTTGCTTGGTATTATACGTAAAGAGAGTGGTATGGCAAAGCAGATATTCGAATATCTTAAGGTTGATACCGAAAGTGTAAAAGAGAATGTCGAACAGCAACTTCGCAGCCAAAGCAACGAAAATACACCGGCAAACGACAACTTAGAGATGAATATGAACACCGCCAAGATACTGCGTTTCAGTGCATTAGAAGCACGTAACCTTAGAAGCATGGCAAATACAGAACATATTCTGTTGGGTATATTGCGTGATGAGAGCAGTGTTGCCGCAAATATACTGAACAGCAACAATGTTACTTACGATAAAGTACAAGAGGCTATAAAAGCAATAACTAACAATGGCAGTGATATTAAGAGCGGTATGGGATTTACCGATGAAGAGGATGAAGAAGAGGATAAAATGATGCATGGGGGCATGAACAGTTCGTCGGCAGGTCGACATCCATTCTCGGCAACACAGGAGAAGAAACCTTCGAACGATACGCCTGTTCTCGACAATTTTGGTACAGATATGACCAAAGCGGCAAAAGAGAAGCGTTTAGACCCTGTTGTGGGGCGTGAAAAAGAGATAGAACGCATTTCACAGATATTGAGTCGTCGCAAGAAAAATAATCCTATACTTATTGGAGAACCCGGTGTAGGAAAATCGGCAATTGTAGAGGGATTGGCACAACGTATTGTCGAACGTAAGACATCGCGTATGTTGTTCGACAAACGTATAATAGCCTTAGATATGACTGCCGTTGTGGCAGGTACAAAGTATCGTGGCCAGTTCGAAGAACGTTTACGCTCAATACTCAACGAGTTGGAGCAGAACCCCAATATCATACTCTTCATAGACGAGATACACACCATTGTGGGAGCAGGTTCATCGCCAGGCTCCATGGATGCAGCAAATATTTTAAAACCGGCGTTGGCACGTGGTGAATTGCAATGTATAGGTGCAACCACACTCGATGAATATCGAAAGAGTATTGAAAAAGATGGAGCATTGGAGCGTCGTTTCCAGAAGGTTATTGTAGAGCCAACATCGGCACAGGATACACTTACCATCTTGGAGAATATTAAAGAGAGATACGAAGAGCATCATAACGTGTCGTATACCAATGAGGCATTGGAGGCGTGTGTCAAATTGACAGACAGATATGTTACCGACAGATGTTTTCCCGACAAGGCAATAGATGCAATGGACGAGGTAGGTGCAAGAATGCATATATCCAACATAAATGTACCAAAAGATATTGAAGAGTTGGAAGAGCAGATTGCACTCTGCGAAGAGGATAAGATGAAGGCAGTACATGCACAAGATTTTGAACTTGCGGCACGACATCGCGATAACGAAAAGCAATTAAAAGAGCAATTGCAAATAAAGAAAAACAAATGGCTCGAAGAGTTACGCGACAAACGTCAGACAGTAGATGCCGATGAGGTAGCAAAAGTTGTTGCCCTCATATCGGGTATTCCGGTACATAAGATGCAACAAGACGAGTGGTCGCGCCTTAAGAATATGAAAAGTGAACTAACCGGAAAGGTTATAGCGCAGGATAATGCCATTGACAAACTTACCAGGGCCATTCGTCGCAGTCGTGTGGGATTGCAGAACCCCATGAAACCCATTGGAACATTTATGTTCTTGGGACCTACCGGTGTGGGTAAAACACTCTTGGCAAAGGAACTTGCAAAGATAATGTTTGGTTCTACCGACGCACTTATACGTATAGATATGAGTGAATATATGGAGAAATTCACCGTATCGCGTCTTGTTGGAGCGCCTCCGGGATATGTTGGTTACGAGGAAGGTGGACAACTTACAGAGAAAGTGCGCCGTCGTCCCTACTCTATTGTCCTGCTCGATGAGATAGAGAAAGCCCACACCGACGTGTTCAATATGTTGTTACAGGTTATGGATGAGGGTCGTCTCACCGATAGTTATGGAAGAACCGTGGATTTCCGCAACACCATTATAATAATGACATCTAATATTGGTACACGAGAACTAAAGGACTTTGGTGCAGGTATCGGTTTTACTAATGCCATACGTATTGATAATAAACAACACTCACGTGATGTTATTCAGAAAGCACTGAACAAACGTTTTGCGCCAGAATTCCTTAACCGAGTAGACGAGATTATAAATTTCGACCAATTGGATATGGAGGCAATAATTAAAATTGTTGATTTGGAACTGGTACATATTATAAAACGTGTGAACGAGATGGGATACACTGTTGAATTGACAGACGATGCAAAGCATCTCCTTGCAACAAAGGGATACGATATACAATTTGGTGCACGTCCGTTAAAACGTGCCCTTCAAAGTTATGTCGAAGATGAAATTTCGGAGTTATTGCTTAACGAGGCATTACAGCAAGGAGATACCATTTATGTAGATGCAGATAAGGAGAATAACAAACTTCGTTTCGAGATTAAGAGAATAGAAAATAATTAAAGCAAATCACTACTGTCCCATTAAAATTTGGAAACGTTCTTTGAAGTTATTGAAATATAGT
>CAZEKX010000009.1:0-47014 GCA_964512955.1 uncultured Bacteroidaceae bacterium | reverse complement strand
TGCTTTTACAAATTTATTTCGTAATGTTGCACTTGCTGGTTGACTCTGCGTTTTTGTTAAGTTTGTAATGAATTTGAAAAAGGTTGTTGTAAAAGTTTGATATTTGAAAAAATATCTCTATCTTTGCACCCGCGTTTAGATAAACGAATGTTTAACCAAAATTTTTATTAACTAAAATGAATCAATACGAAACCGTTTTCATTTTAACTCCCGTTTTGTCTGATGTTCAGATGAAGGAAGCGGTAGAGAAATTCAAAGGCATTCTCACTGCTGAAGGTGCTGAGATTGTCAATGAAGAGAACTGGGGTCTTAAGAAACTTGCTTACCCCATTGAGAAGAAAACAACCGGATTTTACGTAATGTTTGAGTTTAACGCTGATCCTAAAGTGATTGCAAAACTCGAGTTGCAGTATCGTCGCGATGAGCGCGTAATTCGCTCTTTGGTTGTTAAGTTGGATAAATATGCAGCAGAATATGCCGCTAAGAGAAGAAGTTTAAAAGCAAATAAGGAGGATTAATTATGGCACAGACACCTTCAGAAATCAGATATTTGACACCTCCCACAGTTGATGTCAAGAAGAAAAAGTATTGCCGTTTCAAAAAGAACGGTATCAAGTATATCGATTACAAGGATCCCGAATTCTTGAAGAAATTCTTGAACGAGCAGGGTAAGTTGCTTCCCCGTCGCATCACAGGAACCTCTTTGAAATTCCAGCGCCGTATTGCACAAGCCGTTAAACGTGCTCGCCACTTGGCTTTGCTGCCTTTTGTTACTGACATGATGAAATAATAAAGGAGGAATAATTATGGAGTTAATACTTAAAGAAGACGTAATCAACTTAGGTTACAAAGACGATATCGTAAAGGTAAAAGACGGTTATGGCCGTAATTATTTGATCCCTACCGGTAAGGCTGTTATTGCTACACCTTCTGCAAAGAAAGTTTTGGCAGAGAACTTGAGACAACGCGCTCACAAGTTGGCTAAGATTAAGGCAGACGCTGAGGAATTCGCTAAGAAGTTCGAGGGTGTTTCTCTTACAATTGCAACAAAGGTTAGTTCAACAGGTACTGTTTTCGGTTCTGTAGGCGCAATTCAAATTGCCGACGAACTTGCAAAACTTGGTATTGAGGTAGATCGTAAGATTATCTCTGCAGATGCAGCTAAGGAAGTTGGTGAGTACACCGCTACTATAAGACTGCACAAAGAGGTTGCTGTTAAGGTACCTTTTACTGTAGTTGCTGAAGAGACTGTAGCAGAATAATTACAGATATAAATATTAAATCACATCGGGTTGTCAATTTATTGACAACCCGATGTGATTTTTATTGGAATATACTCAAAAACGAATGTATTCTGAACAAAACAGATATAACATTGTTTACTATATGTAATATACAAGAACTTACATACCGTATAAATTACTTTTTCTTAATCATTCAATTCCCCCAAGCAGCCTTCCGTAGTGATACGCAGGGCTGTTTCTTCTTTCTTATAGAGAATAAATCATCATAATAATTCATTCTTTTACGAATATTTGGTAACTTCGCCCTGAACGATATAATAGAGATGTTTAGAATCTTATCCGGTATAATATCTGTTCTGTTATCGGTCTTTATGCGAATATCATGTATCGGTAATGGCGCAAGTACAGAATCCTCTGCACTTGCCGACTCTTTATGTAATGAATTGTGGGAGTTGCGTTACAAGAGTCCCAAGAATATGAATGAGATAGCAATGCAGATACTGAACTTTCCGGATGCAACACCCGAACAATGTTCTGTTGCGTATAATGCTCTTGCTTATTCTGCCTTTATGCGTATGGATTATCTTGTTGCCGATAGTTTGTATACTAGAGTGCTTTATGACGCCAATTGTGAGGTGGAACGAATTGTTGCCGATGTCGGCATGATGCTCTTATGTTATAGAACATCGGCAAATCGCGAATTCTTTGATTATCTTACCGATGCACAAGCAAGGGTGAAAAGAGTTGAGGAAGAGTATTATATGTTGTCCGATGGCGAAAAACGACGTTTTATAAATGCATTGGTAGAGATGGAGATTGTATCTATATGTTATTTTTCCAATATCGGTATAGAGAACGATATGCACTCCTCGCTTGAACAGTTGAAAGCAACTCTTGCAATGTCGCGTGATAACTCATTACGCGTTTATGCACGTTCCATATTAACTATGGAACCGGGACTCTCTCCAGTGGAACGTGCAGAATCTCTGTTTTTTATGTTGCAACGTGCCGACGCTTTAGGTCTGACGTGGTTGCGAGCAAATTGCCGTCTGTTATTGGCTATATTGCTACGTGACGATAGTGCCCGTTCGGTACTTTTTACAGAGATGCCCGAAAAAATATACAACTATGGTGCAGATACTATTCCTTTGAGAGAAATTCCTCTTGATTTTGCTCTTAATGCCGTTACCGACTTTGAGACATACGGCGACCCATACATGGCTATTGAGGCATTGGCTGTAGCGGCATCATGCAATACCCAAATGGGGCAATACGATAATGCACTTCTTCTATTGGATAATGCCATGGGGTATATAAATGAATACTACAATGTTGCCGATTCTCTGCCCATGTTCTCTTTGCAATATGTAGATGACAATGAGATATTACGTTTTGAGAATGATAATGAAATAAATATTGCAGAGTGTTTGTTGAGTGTGCGTCGCGAAGCAAGTTGTGCCTATGCGGGTCTTGGCGATAAATACCTCTCCGATATAAACAGAAATAGTTATCTCGATTTGTTAAAGACTACACGTTTAAATAAACAGATGGAGAGCAGTGCTATTGCTGCCGAAGAGAGTGCAAACCGCATGTATATTTGGTTCGTTGGTGCAATTGCAGCCCTTATAACTGTCGCAGTATGTACATATTTGCTGAATATGCGTTGGCGTAGAAGTGCCATTCGTTACACTGCAAATATGAGGACGTTATTAGAGTTGTGTCGGCATCTTATGATAGAATTGCCACGTGAGTTGGAGAATATAGATGCTGTACATCGTTCAGTGGAGGATATTCTCAATACTCACATGATGAAGATATCGGACGATATAGGATTCAAAATCTACGATAATAAGTTCATTCCTAGTGAATCGTGCTACAGTTTCCCTTTAGTGAGAGTTGATGGTGAAACATACGAATCTCTTGTTGTGTCTTGCAACAGGGAATTAACTATCGAGGAACGCTCATTTATTGAACTTGCGTTGCCATACGTGGGCGCGGCGATAGATGAAGGATTACGAATCTCAAATATTGCCGATGAACAGGTGCAGGCAGAACAACAACGTATATCGTATAATCTTTATCTGTCGGAACATAAACGTGAGAATATTCTAAAGCGTGTTTCACTCTCCATCGTAAGTGGTATGCGTCCTTATATGGATAGAATGTTGAATGAGTTACGACATCTTTCCAATTCTGTTTCGTGTGGAGATATCGAGCGTTTGAGGCTTGAGTATGTAGCCGAACTTACCGCTAAACTCGATGATTACAATACAATATTGGAACATTGGATAAAGATGCGCCGAGGTGAACTGAATCTGCATATAGAAAATTTTGTTTTGGCAGAACTATTCGAGATTATAGCCAAAGGTGCTCAGGCTTTTGAACTTAAAGGTATTACACTCGATGTAAAGGAGTCTTTTGCAGTGGTGAAGGCTGACAAGGCTCTTACTCTCTTTATGATAAATACTCTAGCCGATAATGCCGCCAAGTTCACTTTGCAGGGTGGCAAAGTAACGGTTGAGGCTGTGGAAGGTGATAACTATATCGAAGTCGCGGTAAGTGATACCGGTGAAGGCTTATCACAAGAGGATATAGAACGTATATTAAACGAAAAGGTTTACGATGCCTCTGTTATAGGTTGCAAGAATAGTTTGGCAAAAAATAAGGGCGGTGGATTTGGTCTCATGAACTGCAAAGGTATAATTGAAAAGTACCGAAAAAGCGGTGCTCTCTTCGGGGTATGCAGAATGGATATAAAAAGTGTTCAAGGCAGGGGTAGTCGTTTCTCTTTCCGCTTACCGAAAGGAGTATTGAGAACCATCTCCTTCCTATTGTTTATGTTACTGCCATGTTCATTGCCGGCAGTGAATAGACATATAGAGAATGTCGGGATTCTTGCCGATTCTGTATACCGATGTAATGTAGACGGACGTTATTCCGATGCTATGTTGCATGCTCAAAATGCTTTGAAAGAACTTAATGCCTACTATCTTGATACTGTCGGTGGTAGTGATACTTTAACTTTTGAGAAAGGTGCATCGTCAGAAATAAAATGGTGGCAGAAGGGACTGTTTGCCGATTCACTGAAAGAGGAGGTTTATTATAATCTTCTTGACATACGTAACGAGGTGGCAGTGGCATCGTTGGCATTGCAGAACTGGGCTTCATACAGATACAACAATACCATATATGCCAAATTATATCGTCTTGTGCACGAAGATAAAGGAGTTGCACAGCACTACGAGAAGATGCAACATCTTGCCAATAATCGCAGGGTTGCCGTGGTACTATGCATAACCTTGCTGCTAATATTGCTTGTGGCCTATGCAATGTTGTATGTGCGTCATGGTATTGTGGAACGTATGAACAGTCAATTGGTGCAGCAGGTAAACCGTCGCTTGTTGAACCTTATTGCCGGTTCTCGTATGGACAATAGTGAACTTGCACATGGGGTTGCAAAGGAAATGCTTAACGGTATGTGTGAACTGTTGCGTATAACCAATGTGTTTGTGCTTCTGAAAGGGGCAAACGATGTTGTTGCTTCTGCCTTTGGCAATGTTGACGAGTTGAATGAACTTTATCTGCATCGCGTACACGCGAGTTGCAAACCATTCTACTATAATGGAGGCTTGTTGAATATATTTCCTCTGGTTGCTGTGTCGGCAGGTGAACATTATGCGGTAGGGGCAGTCTCCATAGCAACCGAGCGCAGTATCACCGAGAGTGAACGTATGACTGTTGAACTTATTCTTGGGTATGTGGCTTCGGCAATTTATCACTCTTCGATACGTTTGGCAGGGGAATATCGTACGCTCGATGAAATTCAAGATGAAGTGGAGCGTGCAAAAATGGAGGAGAATCGTTTGCACGTACAGAATTTAGTTATGGATAACTGCTTGTCGGTAATAAAGCATGAGACAATATATTATCCCGGTCGTATACGAGAACTTGTGTGTCAACTGCAAAACAGTGCTGCCGACGAGGTGGCATGGAACGAGAAGATATCGGCGATGAAAGAGTTGATGGACTATTACAATTCTATCTTTGGGGTACTTGCTTCGTGCGCTATGCGACAGTTGGACGATACTGCGTTTCGTATATCTTCTATTCCTCTTGCTGATATCTGTAAACACCTTCAGCATATGGTGAACAAACGTGTCGCTAAGAACCATATTAATATGGAGTTACATTGTGAAGATATAACTGCTACGGTTTCCGGTGATTGCGATTTGGTTTATCTGTTATTTGAATCGCTGTTAAATGCTTTGTTGTCGGTACCTTTGCCGGGTAGCATTTCATTACGTACCCTTGAGGAGAACAATGTGGTAAGGATTGAACTTGTGGATGAACGTCGGCGTTTGTCGTCCGACGAGTTGGCAGAACTGTTTACTCCTTCACGTAACAAAATAATAGGGAATAATATTGTTGGGATGGAGTATCTTGTTGCAAAGGAAATTGTACGTATGCATGAGGATGTTATGGGTTGGAGAGGTGGTAGGCTTGAGGCACGTGATAGCGATAATGGTATGGTAATATATATCACTTTGCCACGATGATAAATGAAAGATAATTAAACAACTTCTTGGTTATGAATAAGAGATTTACAGTAATAATAGTTGAGGATGCGAAATTGGAGTTGAAGGGTACAACGGAAATCTTTCGTACTGAAATACCCGAAGCCGATGTAATAGGTATTGCAATGAGTGAACCCGAGGTGTTTCCATTGTTGGAAAAACAGTTACCCGATTTACTCTTGCTCGACCTTGGTTTGGGCGGTTCCACAACTGTCGGTGTCGATATATGTACCAGGGTTAAAGAGCAATATCCGCAAGTAAAGGTGCTGATATTTACCGGGGAACTGCTTGACGAGGAATTGTGGGTTGATGTACTTGCTGCCGGTGCCGACGGTATTGTGCTGAAAACAGGTGAGTTACTTACAAAACAAGAGATTCACAGCGTTATGTCCGGGCGCCGTTTTGTTTTTAACCAGCCTATACTCGAGAAGATAGTGTCACGTTTTTGCGAGGCTGTTATGCAGGATGCCATTCGTAAGAAATCTCTTATAGAATATGAGATAGACCGTTACGATGAGTGCTTCCTTAGGCATTTGGCACTTGGATATACAAAAGATATGATAGCGAACTTGCGTACCATGCCGTTTGGAGTAAAATCCTTGGAAAAGCGACAAGCCGACCTTGTATCGCGCCTCTTTCCCGAACACGAGCAACGTGGAATAAATGTTACCCGTCTGGTGGTTCGAGCAATTGAATTGCACATTTTGGATATAAATAACCTTGAGGCCGATGAATAAAAGAGGTGCATACTATTTCCCGACATTGCTTTATACTCTGTTACTACTGTTGTTGTGGTTTCTGTCGTGGATTATTGGCGTTGTTCATATTGTCGATGGAGACAATGCTTTAAACAGCCTTATGACGGGTGAAGGTGTGCGTTGGGCTGTGGGTAACTCCGTTCAGGCTGTTAATGATGCTCCATGGGGCAGTGCAATGCTTCTGCTCGTGGTGGTTGCAATGCTCGACTGTTCGGGGTTATTACGTCTTTTGGGCGATTTGTTACATCTTCATCCTATAACAGTGAATCGGCGTCGTGCAGCAATAATGGCATTCTTTATGCTATTGTTGTATGTTGGTATTATATCTCTCTCTGCTATATCTCCATGGCGTCTGCTTATGAGTGTTACCAGTGATATTACGGCATCTCCATTGTTGCGTGGCTGGTTGTTGTTGTTCTTTGTAGGTACACTTTTTGTTACGCTCATGTATGGCTATGTCTATGGAAACTTTCGTACTGCTACCGATGTAATGTGTGGAGTGGGACGTTGTGTGGCACGCTTTGTTCCCGCACTATTGGCAATGTTGCCTGCTACAGCCATTTTATCTTGTTTGCAGTATATGAATCTGTTTGTCTTTTTGGATATAGATAATTCTGTGGCGCAATATATGGCAGATATTTTATATGTGTTCCCTTTTCTCTTTGTCGGTTATTTGGAATTGAAACAAGATTGGGATAGATGAGGAGCATGGGTTTTATATCCTTGTATTGTAGAAATATTGCTATGTGTCAAAAAAAGAGTTTCACTCCGTCAATGGAATGAAACTCTTTTTTTAATTGAATGTACTTAACTCGTGAGGAATTTAAGTATATGTCATGATAATGTCTTTTATTTATTGATATAGGTATCGTTTGATACTCTTCTTAGGAGTCTTTTCGAATTCCTCTTTCATTATTCTTATTGTGGCGATATGTTCGTACGAAGGTATCTGTTGGTTCAATACTTTACGATTTTCCTCCATTTTTGCTTCAATATCGGTAATTCCTGCATCTTTAAGTGCATCGTGGTCGGGGTAAACAAGGCCTATAAACTTCTCTCCCTCTTGTATTACCAATGATTCGGCAACAAATGGCAATTCATTAATGCGTGCCTCTATCTCCTCGGGATAGATGTTCTGTCCGTTTGCACCTAACAACATGTTTTTGCAGCGTCCTTTAATAAATACAAATCCATCTTTGTCTATTATACCAAGGTCGCCAGTGTGATACCAACCCTCTTTGTCGAGTGTCTGTGCTGTTGCCTCGGGGTTCTTGTAGTAGCCGAGCATTACATTTGGTCCGCGAACAATTATTTCGCCGGGGACATTCTCGGGGTCGCTGCTCAATATCTTTACTTCCATATTTATTGCAGGACGTCCGCAACTGCCTACTTTCGCCTCTTTCCAATCGCTATAACAGATAATGGGGGCGCACTCTGTTGCTCCGTATCCAACGGTGAATGGGAATTTCAAACGGTGTAGTAATGCGTCGATATCGCTACTGCATGCCGCACCACCTGCAATTACTGTTGTTACGTTTCCACCAAATGCCTTGAGCATGCGTTTACGTATTTTACCGTAGATGATATTATTTACTCCTGGTATTTTTGTTGCAATACGCATCAAGGGCTTGTTAAGTTTGGGTAATACACTCTTACGGACAATCTTTTCTATGATAAGGGGTACTGCCACCACTGCAATGGGACGTACCTTGCCAAATGCATCGAAGATGATACGAGGGCTGGGAGTTCGTGTCAGGAAGTATACCTGTACACCGCGCGTTAATTCGTAAAGGAACTCGAATGCCATTCCATACATGTGTGCCATGGGCAGTATAGAAAGCATTGTCATTCCGGGTTTCATTGGTAATGCTTCTCTACCGAACATCATGTTATTGTACAAAGCGCGATAGGGAATGAGTACACCTTTTGAGAAACCACTGGTTCCCGATGTGTAGTTGATTATTGCTAATTCTTCGGGACTATCCTTGTGGTACTTTATATCAGCCGATGTAAAGCCGTTTGGATATGTCTCTTTGTATGTTTTCTCTAAGTCGGCATGTGCCTTTGTGAATTTATCGTCGCGAGACATGGGCATTGAGAAATCCTCGATACGAATAACTGCTTCTAATTCGGGCATTTCGTCGTAGTTCAGTTGTTCGCGGTTGGAATCTCCTACAAACAACAGACGAGAGTCGGAATCGTTGACAATGTTATGTACATTGTCGGCTTTGAAATCGTGGAGAATGGGAACGGCTATTGCACCGTATGTAACAATTGAAAGGAATGATATTCCCCAATGTGCGCAGTTTCTTCCACATACTGCTATGTGGTCGCCGGGTTTAATATCACTCATCTTGTAAAACAGATGTAGTTTCGCAATTTTGCATGCAACATCACCGTAGGTATAAGAAACACCTTTGTAGTCGGTTAAAGCACTATGTAACCAGTTGTCTTTAAAACTGTCTGCATAAAGTCCGATAAAACTCTGATTGTTAGGCATAAATTATTTATGTTAGATTGTTAAATTGTATCTCTTTGTGATTGTTTGCGATGCGAAGGTAATACTTATTTTGTGAAAATCATAAAGAAATACAAATTTTTTGCACAAAACAGGGTGTTTTGTGCAAAAAAAGAGCCTTAAATTACTGTAATATGGTAATTTCCCTTGTTTTATATTTGTGGAATACCGAATATGTCGGAGCCTATTCGTATATGTGTGCTTCCGTTTGTAATGGCTATTTTATAGTCATCGCTCATCCCTGCCGAAAAGGTATCGAACTTGTCGTTGTCGGCAAAGTATTCGGCTTTTATCTCATCGAATAGTTTTTTTACGCTGGCAAACTCGCATGCAATCTGTTCGGTATTGTCGGTGTTGCTTGCCATACACATAATACCTCTTAGTTCTATATTGTGCATGTTGCGCCATTCTCCGTCGGCAAGCATTGTACGACATTCTTTGGGGGTGAATCCGAATTTTGTTTCTTCTTGTGCAATATGTATCTGTAGTAAACAGGGAATTTTACGCCCTATTTTTGCACCATGCTTCTCAATCTCTTGTAACAGTCGAAAACTGTCAACACTGTGAATGAGATGTACAAATGGAGCAATATATTTTATTTTGTTGCTCTGTAGGTGTCCTATGAAATGCCATCTTATATCATTGGGCAGTTCTTGCTCCTTTTTACGCAGGTCTTGTGCTTTGCTCTCGCCAAAGTCACGCTGTCCGGCATTGTAGGCAACCTCGATAGCCTCCTTGGGGTGGTACTTGGAGACGGCTATGAGCGTTACCCCTTTGGGGAGTAACGCACGTATCTCTTTTATCCTGTCTGCTATATCAACCCTCATAAGGGAATATGTCAACGATGGGACTTTCGTTCACTGCGGCAAGGTCGTAATTCATTATAGAATCCTCCATGTGCTTGGTAAGACGTTTTACAGCACCTGCCACGTCTTCGGCTTTTACAAGTATAACAACCGATGTCTTTTTCTCTTTTGCGCTTACCTCATCTATTGTGAGTATTACAATTTTACATTTAAACCATTTGTCGGCATTTTCGTCATCGGTATTTACCAATTCGTTATACTTTGTGCGTTCCATCTTGTGAATGTCGAAACTACCTGTTACTTGTGGCTGTAACTCCATTGTAAGACGTTTTTCTACCTCGGTGAACGAGAATGCCTGTGTAAGATATACCTCATTAACCTTTGTGTTTAATCCCTTTTCGCCTGCTCGCTCGTATGTTACTTTACATTCAAACCAACTGAGTGTCATTTTATATCTGTTTTAGTTATTATTTATGAATATTGCCTTATCCTGAGAACTCTTCTCAAAAAAACATTGCGAAGATAACAAATGAAAATTGTTATTTCTATTTTTTTTGAAAGAAAACTTGTTGAAGAATTGTAAAAAAGTACATAGGTGTGCTTTCTTATGCTAACCTTTTTGTAAATGAAGAAATAAAACGGCTTCTAATATAATTTGGGTTTTTTGCTCTTTTGCATTATCTTCGCAATCAAAACAGATTTGTTATGGAGAATTTTCTTGATTTGTTGAAAAGAAGACGCAGTTGTCGTAGATTCACCGGAGAACCGGTAGATGAAAATGCTGTATGTAATATAATGAAGGCGGCTCTTATGTCTCCTTCGGGTCATCGAATTAATCCTTGGGAGTTTGTTCTTGTAGAGGATAAGGAGATGCTTAAGAAATTGTCGGTGAGTAAAGCCGCAGGAGCGCAGTTGCTCGAGGGGGCTGCAATGGCTGTTGTTGTAGTTGCCGATACCGAGAAAAGTGATGTGTGGGTTGAGGATTGTTCTATTGCTACAATTTTAATGCAGTTGGCTGCTGAAGAGATGGGGCTTGGAACATGTTGGGTACAGATACGTCTGCGCAAGGATGCCGAGGGAGGGGCTGCCGAAGAGAATGTGAAGGCTCTGCTCAAACTGCCCGACAATTATGCAGTATTGTCTATTGTGGCTGTAGGTCATAAAGAGCGCGATAGTAAACCTTTCGATGAAGATAAAATGCAGTGGGAAAAGTTGCATGTCGAATATTTTGGTGGAAAATAGTACAAAGGTTGTATTGATTGGCGCCGGGAATGTTGCTACCTCGCTTGCATTGGCTTTGCGACATGCCGGAGTTACGCTGTCTGCTGTTTGGAGTCGTTCTCAAGAGTCTGCATGTTTGTTGGGTGAACGTGTGGAGTGTTATTATACAACAGACATAAACTCCTTACCCGATACCGATATTGTTATTATATCGGTTATAGATTCTGCTCTTCCATCAGTGGCACATGATGTTGCCAAACGTTATCCGCTGACACCGGTGTTGCACACTGCAGGCAGTATACATATATCTCTTTTGCATGAGGCAGGCTGTACATATTACGGAGTCTTTTATCCTATGCAGACATTCAGTAAAGCGCGTGTTGTAGACTTCTCTACAGTAAGCATCTTTGTCGAAGGATGCAACGAGAATGTTCTATCAATTGCTAAACATCTTGCCGACATGCTTACCGACAAGGTCTATTGTGCAACAAGTGAACAGCGTAGGTATTTACATCTGGCAGCAGTATTTGCTTGTAATTTTGTAAATGCTTCGTATGCTATGGCAGCGGAATTGCTGAAACGGAACGGTTTGCCTTTTGAAGCAATGTTGCCATTAATAGATGAAACGGCAATGAAGGTACATCATTTACAACCGCGTGAGGCACAGACCGGTCCTGCACAGCGTGGTGATACCGAAGTCATGGAGCGGCAACGCGAATTGCTCGATGGCGAACTTAAAGATGTGTATGATTTAATGAGTGGGTATATACAAAAAAACAGACATATATGATAAACTACGATTTAAAAAAGATAAAGGCTTTTGTTTTTGATGTAGATGGTGTGCTTAGTTGCGAGACAATACCTATGTATCCTAACGGTGAACCTATGCGTACCGTAAATATAAAAGATGGTTATGCATTGCAATTGGCTGTTAAGGCCGGCTATTGTGTGGCAATCATAACCGGTGCACGTACCGAGGCTGTTAAGGTGCGTTATAATGGTCTTGGTATAAAAGATGTATATGTGGGGGTATCGGTAAAACGTATATGCTTCGATGAACTGCTTACAAAGTATAATCTACAACCCGAAGAGGTACTATATATGGGTGATGATATTCCCGATTACGAGGTGATGCAGATGTGTGGATTGCCCTGTGCTCCTGCCGATGCCGCTGTTGAGATAAAGGAGATTTCTAAATATATATCGCCGCGAAACGGTGGTAAAGGCTGTGGACGTGATGTTATAGAACAGGTTATGCGTGCACAAGGTAAGTGGATGGATAAGGCAAACGCTTTTGGTTGGTAAGGTCTTGATATTAATTGCTATGCTTGAAAATATAAAAAAATATAAGGTAATACTTGCATCGGCATCGCCAAGACGTCGTGAATTATTACAAGGTCTTGATATTCCTTTCGAGGTGCGTATATTGCCCGATGTCGATGAATCGTTTCCTGCAACATTACAAGGTGGTGATATACCTCTTTATATATCAAAGATTAAAGCAGATGCATATAGAAACATGTTGTCCGACGATGAACTGGTAATAACTGCCGATACTATTGTGTGGCTCGAAGGTGCTGCTCTTGGTAAACCTGCGGACAACAAAGATGCACGTAGAATGTTACATAATATGTCGGGTAAAACGCATAGTGTTTTTACCGGGGTTACAATAACAACCAAAAGTGAACAGCGTAGTTTTGTTGCACAATCGGATGTTACATTTGCCCAACTAACCGACGAAGAGATAGAGTATTATATACAAAAATATAAACCTATGGATAAAGCCGGTTCTTACGGTGCTCAGGAGTGGATAGGGTATATTGGTATGGAAAATATCAATGGCTCATATTTCAATGTAATGGGGTTGCCGGTACAGCGGCTGTATAATGAATTAAAACTTATAACTTAATATGAAAATTGCCGATTCTCTCACATGCCTTATAGGAAATACACCGCTATTGCGTGTATCCCGTTATGCTGTTGCCACCGGTTTATCATCTGCTCCTATCGTTAAAATAGAGTATTTCAATCCGGGAAGCAGTGTGAAGGATCGTGCGGCTCTTTCTATGATAATGGATGCCGAGGCGCATGGTATGTTGCATGAAGAATCGACAATTGTTGAGCCTACAAGTGGAAATACCGGCGTGGGACTTGCACTTGTATCGGCAGTGAGGGGGTACAGGCTTGTAATAACAATGCCCGAGACTGTGAGTGTGGAGCGTATGAATCTGTTGCGTGCATACGGAGCAGAATTAGTGCTTACACCGGGTAATGAGGGTATGACAGGGGCTATAAATAGAGCGTATGAAATTGCCGAAAGTATACCTGGTGCAGTTGTCCTGCAGCAATTTGAAAATGCTGCGAATCCATTGGCGCATATAAATACTGCCGATGAAATATGGCGCGACACAGACGGAAAAGTAGATATCTTTGTGGCAGGTGTTGGAACAGGAGGTACAATCACAGGCGTAGGTCGCAGATTACGTGAGTATAACCCAAATGTGAAAATTGTGGCAGTTGAACCCGCTACATCATCAGTTTTATCGGGTGGAGCACGTGGAGTACACAAATTACAAGGAATAGGTGCCGGTTTTGTTCCTACCATTTATGATGCCGAACTTGTAGACGAAGTTGTAACTGTTACCGATAAAGATGCAATGGAAACAGCACGCATATTAGTGCGTACCGAGGGGCTGCTTGTGGGCTTCTCTTCGGGGGCTGCATTGTGGGCAGCAGGTACTCTGTTGCAACGTCCCGAATATAAATATAAAAATATAGTGGTTCTCTTGCCCGATTGTGGCGAGCGATACCTCTCAACTGACCTGTTTAAAGAATGAAATTATGGAAAATAGGAAAATAGCCAAACTGTTTTCATCTACAATAGAAGAGTTAGTGAATAATGACAGTCTGGGAGATATGTTTCATCATAGACGCGACGGGGAACCAATGCCTTCGTGGCGTGTTCTATCCGAAGTGGTGGGTTATGTACGTGCCATAGTCTTTCCCGGGTATTTTGGCGACTCTCTGCAAGAACGTCATACTCTCACCTATAAAACAGGAATGAATATCGACCATTTGTACAAACTGCTTTGCGAGCAAATATATGCAGGCATTTGTTATAGTAACAATAGTGTAGAACCATCTGTTGCAACAGATGCGGCACGAGAAATGGCACTATCTTTTATCTCCTATCTTCCAACTTTGCGTGCTGAACTTGCAAAGGATGTTGAGGCTACATATAACGGTGATCCCGCTGCAACAGGGTATGGAGAGGTGATAAGTTGCTATCCGGGTATAAAGGCTGTTTGTAACTACCGAATGGCGCACTATCTGCTTAAAACAGGTGTCCCGCTTATTCCTCGTATTATAACAGAGATTGCACATAGTGAAACAGGTATAGATATTCATCCGGGTGCGCAAATTGGTAACTATTTTACAATAGACCATGGAACGGGTATTGTTATAGGCGAAACATGTATTATAGGTAATAATGTGAAACTTTATCAGGGTGTTACCTTAGGAGCAAAGAATTTTCCTCTTGACGAAGATGGCAATCCTATAAAAGGTATTTTGCGTCATCCTATTCTGGAAGATAATGTAATTGTTTATAGTAATTCTACCATTTTAGGACGTGTAACTGTGGGGCATGATGCGGTAATTGGTGGTAATATATGGGTTACCGAAGATGTTCCGGCAGGTGCTCATATATTGCAACGGAAATAGTATATATGTAAGGAAAGATAATTTATTTAACAAAAAGTATCGAATTTTGCGGGTTTTTATTAAATTTTGTACGAAAATTGTTGTATTTAAAATATTTTGTATATATTCGCAACGTAAATAAACGAAAAATAAAAATGAGAAGTATTAATAGACATCATCATCACCATTTTCATCCTTTTACAACATAAAGGGTTGCTGCGGTGTGTCTATTTTTCAGATATAAACGGAAACCGACCCTTTATAGTTGGTTTCCGTTGTTTTTTTGATAATTAGAAATATTATAGTTGAATATGTTAAGAATTGCAATACAGACAAAAGGTCGTTTGAATGAACAAAGTATGGGACTCTTGCGAGAGGCTGGAGTAACTATCAGAGAGGAAAAAAGAAAATTTCTTATGCGGGCAGCCGATTTTCCTGTTGAGGTTCTTTTCTTGCGTGATGATGATATCCCGCAAACAGTCTCTATGGGTGCTGCCGATTTGGGTATAGTTGGTTTTAACGAGGTGGCAGAAAGAGGCTGCAATGTGGAACTGCTGCAAAAGTTAGGGTTTGGAGGTTGTCGTATATCATTGGCTATTCCTAAAACGGAAAAATATGAAGGATTGTCCTATTTCAACGGTAAGCGTATTGCAACATCGTATCCAAATGTATTGCAACAATTCTTTAATGAAAAAGGTATAAGTGCCGAAATACATACCATAACAGGTTCGGTAGAGATTGCTCCTGCCGCCGGTCTTGCCGATGCCATATTCGACATTGTCTCTTCTGGTGGTACACTTATCTCCAATGGATTGGTTGAGGTAGAGCAAGTTTTGCAGTCGGAGGCCGTACTGATAGGCACTCCGGGACTTGGCGAAGAAAAAATGGCTGTGGCTCGTCAATTGATGTCGCGCTTTGAATCGGTACAAAAAGGCTATGGAAAGAAATATCTTTTGTTGAATCTGCCAATGTCGGCTCTCGATGAGGCTGTAAGGATTCTGCCGGCAATGCGTAGCCCAACAGTTATACCTCTTGCACAAAAAGAGTGGTGTTCTATGCAGACAGTAGTAGATGAAGATGTGCTGTGGAGTACAATAGAGAAATTAAAGGCTATAGGTGCCGAGGATATATTGGTACTTGCTCTCGAAAAAATAGTATTGTAAGAAAGAGTGCTTAATATGACACAGATAAAAAAATATATAAATCCGGAGCGTAAAGAATGGATGGCGTTGACAGAACGTTGCCTGTCGAATGATGCCGATATTGCTTGTCGTGTGGATGATATAATAGAACAGGTAAGAGTGGGTGGCGATGATGCTATCCGACGTTTGGTAAATGCAATCGATGGTGTGGAACTTGCGAATTTGGAGGTTACGGAAGAGGAACGTCGTGAGGCTTTTGAACTAGTTCCGCAATCGTTGAAGGATGCTATCTCTAAGGCTGTAAGAAATATAACACTGTTTCATGCTGCACAACGTTTTGAACCTGTACATGTAGAAACGACACCTGGAGTTCTCTGTGTTCAGCGTGCTGTTCCCATTCAACGTGTAGGTTTATATGCACCGGGTGGTACCGCTCCTCTTTTTTCGACAGTGCTTATGCTTGCTGTGCCGGCAAAAGTTGCAGGTTGTGAGGAGATAATATTGTGTACACCTGCAAACAAAGAGGGTAAGGTTGCACCGGCAGTTTTGTTTGCCTCCATGGTGTGCGGTGTTAACAGGGTCTTTAAGGTAGGTGGAGCACAGGCTGTAGCCGCAATGGCGTATGGTACAGAGACAATTCCTGCGGTAGATAAAATATTTGGTCCCGGGAACAGGTATGTAACCAAGGCTAAGGAGAGGGTTAGTCAGAAAGTGGCAATAGATATGCCGGCAGGTCCATCTGAGGTGCTTGTAATGGCCGATGAAACTGCTATACCTTCGTTTGTGGCAAGTGATTTGTTGTCTCAAGCGGAACATGGCACCGATTCGCAAGCAATTTTAGTTTGTTCTAATGAGAGTGTTGCCGATGCTGTTTCTTTGGAGGTTGCTCGTCAAATAGAACTACTGCCTCGTAAGGAACTTGCTGTTAAATCGTTGGCAAACAGTAGAATAATTGTATTATCTAATGCAGACGATAGAATTGCATTCGTAAATATGTATGCTCCGGAGCATCTTATAATATCCACTCATGATGCTTGGGGGGTGTCGGCTCGTATAACTGCGGCAGGCAGTGTGTTTATTGGAAACTATTCACCCGAGAGTGCAGGCGACTATGCATCGGGAACAAATCATACATTACCGACGTCGGGTTGGGCACGTTCACACAGTGGAGTAAACTTAGATAGTTTTGTACGAAAAATAACTTATCAGGAATTGACTCCCGAAGGTATGAAATCTATTGGTGATGTTATTGTAGAGATGGCACGTGCCGAAGGTTTGGACGCTCATTCCAATGCTGCACTATTACGAATGAAGTATATTAAAGATTGAAAAATGAAAAAAGAAGATGTGTTGCGCCTTGTGCGTAAAAATATATTGTCATTGGCTCCATACTCTACTGCACGTGATGAGTACAAAGGGGAACTGGGCGTTTTTCTCGATGCCAACGAGAACCCTTTTGAGAATGGTTATAACCGTTATCCCGACCCTAGACAGCAAAAATTAAAAGCGATACTCTCAGAAGTAAAATCGATGCCTGCCGAGCAGATGTTTCTTGGGAATGGTAGCGATGAGGCTATCGACCTATGCTATCGTATATTTTGTGAACCACGTGTGGATAATGCGGTTACAATATCTCCTACATACGGAATGTATCGCGTTGCAGCCGATATAAACGATGTCGAGGTTCGTGAGGTCTCTTTGAATCCCGATTTCTCTTTGCCCGTAGAGAAACTTCTAAACATGTGTGATGAACATACTAAACTAATGTTTATATGTTCTCCAAACAATCCTACAGGCAATATATATCCTATTGAACAGATAAGAAAACTATTGAGTGGTTTCTCGGGAATTCTTGTGGTAGATGAGGCTTATATTGATTTTGCAAGTCAAGAGAGTGTAACAACGCTTTTGGTCGAGTATAAGAATTTGATAGTGTTACAAACCCTTTCAAAAGCATATGGTTTGGCTGCTTTACGTTTGGGACTCGCTTTTGCCGATGAAACAATAATGGAACTTTTTGCAAAAGTTAAATATCCGTATAACATAAATCTTGCAGGAATGGAACAGGCTGAGCGCCTGCTAAAACGTAATGTGCAAGAGGAAATAGTACAATTGAAACGAGAACGTGAGCGTTTGACATCTTCTTTGGCTTTGTTGCCGGGTGTAAAAAAAGTATATCCTTCCGATGCCAACTTTTTGCTTGTTAAGGTGGAGGATGCACGAGGTATGTATGAACATCTGATTGCTCAGCAAATAATTGTACGCGATCGCTCGCATGTGGCAGGGTGTGAAGAGTGTCTAAGGATAACAGTGGGTACACCAGCCGAAAACGATCGCTTAATAACAATAATGAAGAACCGAAATTAAGATAAATACAATATGAAGAAGGCTCTGTTTATAGACCGTGATGGAACAATAATTGTGGAACCGCCAATAACCGAACAGGTGGACACTCTGGAACAACTGGAATTTCTACCGAGGGTTATAGGTGCATTATCGAAAATTTCAGAACTCGATTTTGAATTGGTGCTGGCTAGCAATCAAGATGGTTTGGGAACAACTGAATACCCTATGGACCGTTTCAATGTAATTCATAATAAAATGTTAAGTACATTGGCAGGAGAAGGTGTTCACTTTTCCGACCAGTTGATAGATACTCACTTTAAAAGTGATAATTCTCCCAACCGTAAACCCGGAACAGGTATGTTTACCAAATATGTAGGCGGTGAATATAATTTGTCGGAGTCGTATGTTATAGGTGATAGACTTACCGATGTCGAATTGGCAAAAAATCTTGGTGCAAAGGCTATACTCATTACAAATGATGTGAAGCGTGTTGAAGAGATGCGTTCGTTGCCTTATGCCGAAACATGTGTGCTTGCAACTGATTCATGGAGTGAAATTGCTGAATTCTTACGTTGCAGTGAACGCAAGGCGACTATAATGCGCAAAACAAAAGAGACAGATATTGAAGTTACAATAGATATTGATGGTAAAGGGGACTCGTCGATAGATACCGGTCTTAAATTTCTTGATCACATGCTCGACCAGATAGTACATCATGCCGGTGTTTCACTTATCGTAATGGCAAAAGGCGATTTACAGGTAGATGAACATCATACAATGGAAGATATCGCAATTGTTCTTGGCAATGCCGTTGTAAAGGCATTAGGTGATAAACGCGGAATAGGTCGTTACGGTTTTGTCTTGCCTATGGATGAGAGTAAGGCAATGGTTTTGCTTGATTTCGGTGGTAGAATAGATTTTGATTGGAATGTAACTTTCACACGTGAATATGTGGGAGATGTTCCTACTGAGATGTTTGCCCATTTTTTTAAATCTTTGGGTGCGGCTATGAATTGTAATTTGCATATAGAGGCTAAAGGAGAAAATAACCATCATGTAGCAGAGGGGGTTTTTAAGGCTTTTGCTCGTGCGTTACGCATGGCTGTAAGACGTGAGCCATTCAGTTATGAACTACCAAGCAGTAAAGGTTTGTTATGATAGCAATTGTTGATTATGATACCGGAAATTTGCGTTCGGTGTGCAATGCTTTGGAACGCATAGGAGCGGAATTTTGTGTTACAAGCGATGTGTCTGTGTTGCGTTCAGCCGATAAAGTTCTCTTGCCGGGAGTAGGTGAGGCCTCATCGGCAATGCAGAAGTTACAGGAACGTGGCTTGTGTAATGTTATTAAGGAACTCACTCAACCGGTCTTAGGTATATGCATAGGTATGCAACTGATGTGTCGTCATAGCGAAGAGGGGAGTGTGGATTGTTTGGATATATTCCCAACGGTGGTGCGTCGTTTTGTTGCCGACAGAGAACAAGGTGTTAAGGTCCCTCACATGGGGTGGAATGAAATTAATGCATTAAAATCGCCTCTGTTTAGGGGAGTTGACGACGGTGCTTTTGTCTATTTTGTTCACTCTTTTGCTCCCGATATATGCGACGAGGCAATTGCTCTCTCATGCAATGGCAAACTCTTCGCTTCTGCGCTTGCTAAAAATAACTTTTATGGAACACAATTTCACCCCGAAAAGAGTGGAAGTGTTGGTGAACGGATATTGAAAAATTTTCTTGAATTATGATGGAACTGATACCTGCAATAGATTTAATAGACGGGCGTTGTGTCCGTCTTACACAGGGCGACTATTTACAGACTAAAGTGTATGGCGAGAACCCTGTGGACATGGCAAAACGTTATGCCGATTGTGGTGTGCGTCGTCTGCATGTGGTCGACCTCGATGGTGCAAAGGCTAAAGAACCATGTAATCTGCATGTGTTGGAACAAATATCTACCGCAACATCATTGGATATAGAATGGGGCGGTGGTATTAAGAGTGGGAATGCTCTATGCTCTGCTATAAATGCCGGTGCATCGCGCGTGATTTGTGGCAGTATTGCCGTTGATAACAGGGAGTTGTTTGCACAATGGTTGCAACAGTATGGAGCAGAGAGGGTTATTTTGGGAGCCGATGTACGTAATGGAAAAGTGGCAACTCATGGATGGTTGAAAGATGGTGGTGTGGGAGTCGATGAACTTGTCGAGGCTTTCTTACCATGTGGCTTGTCGCAACTTATTTGCACAGATATAACAAAGGACGGTATGATGCAAGGTCCTAACTTTCCGCTATATAAGGAATTGCAGGAGCGTTATCCTACGGTCGATGTAACTCTTAGTGGCGGTATATCCTCCATGAATGATATTGAGTATGCGCAGAAGATGGGTCTACGTGCTGTGATAATTGGTAAAGCAATATACGAGGGATGTATAACTCTTAAAGATTTGGAAAGATGGTTGCTAAACGTATAATTCCATGCCTGGATGTTAAAGAGGGACGTACTGTAAAAGGAATAAATTTCCTGCAGTTACAGGATGTAGGTGATGCTGTTGAACTTGGTAAGATTTATGCAGAACAGGGTGCCGACGAACTCGTATATCTCGATATAAGTGCAACTATAGAGGGGCGTAATACCTTTACCTCTCTCGTGGAGCGTATAGCATTGAATATAAATATACCTTTTACCGTTGGTGGTGGCATATCCACCATAGACGATGCCGCACGTCTGCTCGACGTGGGTGCCGATAAAATATCCATAAACAGTGCAGCCGTACGTAATCCATCGTTAATAGATGATATTGCCTCTAAATATGGCAGTCAGTTTGTGGTACTCGCTGTAGATACAAAAAAAGTTGGTGATAAATATTTTATTACTACTCATGGTGGCAGGCAAATGACAGAGCGTGAATTGTTCGATTGGGTGCACGAAGGAGAACAACGTGGTGCTGGTGAGATACTTCTTACATCAATGGACCACGATGGAACCCGTAGCGGTTATCCTTGTGAACTCTTTGCGAAATTATCGGAACAACTGTCGATACCTGTAATTGCATCGGGTGGCGCCGGTTCTGTTTCCGATATTGTCGATGTTCTTTCAAAGGGACGTGCCGATGCTGCACTTGCCGCAAGTATTTTTCATTATGGAGAAATAACGGTAGGTGAACTGAAAAGACAACTTGCCGAAAAAGGAATAAAGGTGAGGTTATAATAAAAAATGATTTGTAAGATATAAAATATATGAATATGAAATTTTCAGATTTTGATTTATCGAAGAACAGCGATGGCTTGTTGCCGGTTGTGGTGCAAGATTGTGCAACACTGAAGGTTCTTATGGTTGCATATATGAACAAAGAGGCTTTTGAGAAGACTCAGAATACAGGCAAGGCGACATTTTACAGTCGTTCGCGTGGTGCATTATGGACAAAGGGCGAAACAAGTGGTAATTTTATAGAGGTTGTGGCAATGTACCCCGATTGCGACAATGACACTCTTCTGTTAATGGGAAAACCTTATGGTCCGGCATGTCATCGTAACACTGTAAGTTGTTTCGATACCCCCGATAACGAAGGCTTCATACGTAAACTGCAGGCTGTTATACAACAACGCCACAGAGATATGCCGGAAAATTCTTATACCACACACCTGTTCAATAGGGGGGTGAACAAAATTGCTCAAAAAGTGGGTGAAGAGGCTGTTGAAACTGTGATTGAGGCAATAGATAACAATAAAGAACGTTATCTTTACGAGGCAAGCGACCTCATTTATCATTTGTTGGTTTTAAATGAACAGATGGGCTTTACGCTTGCCGATATTGAAGGTGAACTTGCCAAAAGACATAAATAAATTTTTCTATGAACAAAATTATTATTTCTGTTACAGTTTTACTGTTTACATCTTTTGTTGTTTCGTGTGGACATAAGGAAAAGAGTGTGAATCCTTTATGGGGGTTATGGATACAGGTGGAACCGGAAACAGTAACAAAGAGTGAGGTGATGTTTAATGAAGATTCCACCGGCTTTGTATTCAATGCCGACACTTTGGTGTGCGAAACACGTTGGCTGCAAAACGATAAGTTGAAGGTGAATTTCTTCTTGAATCCTTCGGATAATGGAATTACAAAGGAGAGTGTATATAGTTATACTGTGATTGCCGATACACTTGTTTTAAATGATGACTCTTCTGCTACCTCTACACGATATTTAAGGGTGAAAGAGTAGTAACGAATATTTATTGAAAATAATTATTAACACCCTGTTTTTTTCTTACCAAATGTGAATAGGGTGTAAAAATTCTTTTTTATCTTTGCGGTGCGGAAAACGTTTTCCGCACCATATTGTTTAATGTACAGATATGCCTCTTGAGGCATAGAGACTAATATATTTTAACTATTTAATTTATAAAACAGTGGCTGACACAAAGTACATTTTTGTAACGGGTGGAGTTGCCTCCTCGTTGGGTAAAGGAGTAATATCTTCGTCTATCGGAAAATTATTGCAGGCAAGAGGGTATAAAATAACAATACAAAAGTTCGACCCATATATAAACGTGGATCCTGGAACTCTGAACCCTAATGAGCATGGAGAGTGTTACGTAACTATAGATGGTCGCGAAACCGATCTCGACCTTGGACACTACGAGCGTTTTACCGATATTAAAACAACTCGTTGGAACACCTTTACAACAGGTCGCATATATCGCGATGTAATAGAAAAGGAGCGTCGTGGCGACTACCTTGGAAAAACCGTACAGGTTATTCCTCATATTACCGACGAGATTAAGCGCAATATGCTTCTTGTCAGCAAAAAAGAGGACTTGGATTTTGTTATCACAGAGATAGGTGGTACAGTAGGAGATATCGAGGGATTACCTTATCTCGAAGCAATTCGTCAGTTGAAGTGGGAACTTGGCAAACGTGCGGTGTGCGTACATCTTACATACGTTCCTTATTTATCGGCAGCCGGTGAGTTAAAAACAAAGCCAACACAGCATAGTGTTAAGCAGTTACAGAGTCTTGGTATACAGCCCGACTGTCTTGTGCTTCGTGCGGAACATTATTTGGATCCTTCTCTAATGTCTAAGGTTGCAAGTTTCTGCAACGTACAGGTCGATTGTGTGGTGCAGAGTCTCGATGTACCTTCAATTTATGAGGTACCTATAAGAATGCAGGAGCAAGGTTTGGATGCTGCCATCCTACGTCTTACAGGTATGGAGGTAGGAGAGACCCCGGGACTAATTCCTTGGCGTACCTTTATTGAGCGTCGTAACAATGCCGAGCGTGTTTTAAATATTGGTTTGGTTGGTAAGTATGATTTACAGGATGCTTACAAGAGCCTTATGGAGAGTCTTTCACAGTCGGGTGTTTATCACGATAGTAAGGTTAAATGCCATTTTATCAATAGTGAGGCCATCAATGATAACAATGTAGCAGAAATGTTGGCAGGAATGGATGGATATGTTATCTGTCCGGGATTCGGGCAACGCGGTCTCGATGGAAAAATTGCCGCAGCAAAATATTGTCGCGAAAACAACCTTGTAACACTTGGTATTTGTCTTGGTATGCATGTGATGACAATAGAGTATGCACGTAATGTCATGGGTTATGCCGATGCCAATTGTCCCGACATAGATGAAAAGACAAAGCACAATGTTGTAGATATGATGGAGGAGAAGAAGGCGCTAAGTAATAATGGCAATGTGATGCGTCTTGGTGGTTACGAATGTGAACTTGTTAAGGGTAGTAAGGCATACGATGCATACGGTGTAGACAAAATTGTTGAACGTCATCGTCATCGTTATGAGTTTAATTCCGATTATATTAAGGAGTTTGAGAAGGCGGGAATGATGTGTACCGGTTTTAACCCCGAAAGTGGTATCGTGGAAATCATAGAGTTATCTTCGAACGACTGGTATATTGGTGTTGAGTTCCATCCCGAGTATTCGAGTACGGTGCTTCATCCCAGTCCGATAATAATGGATTTCCTTAAAAACGTTGTTGCCAAGAAAGGATAAACATAGAATATAATAATAAAAAATTATAGGCGGGAACAGTAGTCTTTACAACCACTGTTCCCGCTTTATTTAATAAAATTTCATTAATTAAGTTTTATTAACTAATAAAATTAGTTTTGCAACTATAAAAAATAGTTTATTTGCAACGTGAACTAAAAAATATAGTTTTATATGAAAGGATTGACAAAACGCGAAGAGGAGATAATGAATCTCTTTTGGACAAAAGGACCTATGTTTGTAAAAGAACTTATAGTCTGTTTCGATGAACCTAAACCGCACTTTAACACCATTTCTACAATTGTACGCGGTTTGGAAGAAAAGGGCTTTGTGGCCCATAAGGTTTTTGGAAATACATATCAGTATTATGCTGCTGTTGGCGAAAATGAGTATGGTAGAAGTAGTCTTAAGAGTATTGTAAACAGATACTTTGGCAGTTCATATCTGAATGCTGTTTCTTCTTTGGTGGAGGAAGAAAAAATCTCACTCGATGAATTGAAGGAACTTATTAAGAAAGTTGAAAATTCTTAATTATAAGATAATGGAAACTCTGTTTTTATATCTTGTTAAGTCTTCGCTATTATTGGCTTTGTCAATGGCATTATTTCTACCATTGATGATAAATGAGACTTTTCATCGGTTTAACCGCTTTCTGATTCTTGTAATTGCGGTTCTATCGTTGCTGTTGCCAATGGTAAATATTGGCATGGATACACCATTTTCAAAAGTAGGAGTTGCAATTGAAAATATGTTTGGTATCGGTACTGCTGTTGCCGATGTTACAGAGATTGCTATGGATACCCATTTGCCTTTAAAAACAAACAATACTGTGCAATTGGCAGTTGTTCATGAAATATCTGTTTTTGATACTCTTACACCTTTAGATTATTTTACAATAATATACTTTGCAGTGGCTATAACATTATTGCTACGCCTTCTTTATATGTATATATGCGTAATTTATATAATGAAAAAGTGTAAACGTGAAATCAATACACCTTATGAACTGTGTAATGCGGTATTGTTAATCCATAATGGCAAGGAGAAACCTTTTAGTTGGTTTTGGTGGATAGTCTGTTCAAAAGCGGATCTCTCCGATGGAGGTCGTGAGATTATTGCACACGAAATGGCGCATGTGCGTAAAATGCACTCCTTTGATATTCTGTTTATCGATTCATTGATAATACTTCAGTGGTTTAATCCAATGGCGTGGATAATGAAGAGTGTTTTGAAAGATATTCATGAATATGAGGCGGACGAGGCAGTTATAGCAGATGGTACAGATGTAAAACATTATCAACTTTTAATAATAAAAAAAGCCGTTGGCGCAAGGCTCTACTCTATTGCCAACAGCTTTAATCACAGTTTAACTAAAAAACGTATCACTATGATGTGCAAGAAAAAATCCAGTTCATGGCGATGTGCAAAGGCTTTGTACATTGTGCCTGTTGCGGCGATTGTCGCTTGCTCCTTCTCGTCCGAAGAGGGGGTAGACAATTCCGGTAACAAAGTTAATGAAATTGTTGTAAACGCCAACAAGGCGAGTGCTAAAAAAATGAATGAGGGTAATACGCCGGCGCAAGAAGAGCAGACGTATATGGTTGTGGAAGAGCAACCCGAATATCCCGGTGGAATGAATGAACTGATGAAATATCTTCAAAAGAGTATAAAATATCCCGAAGATAGTCGTAAGAATGGTTCGCAAGGACGCGCGTTTGTCAGGTTTATAGTGGAGAAGGATGGTTCGGTAACCAATGCCGAAATTATGAAGAGTTCCGGAGATACCTCATTAGACGCCGAGGCTGTACGTGTCGTAGAGAGCATGCCTAAATGGAAACCGGGCAAGCAAGGTGGTGAAGTTGTCAGAGTAAGATTTGTATTGCCGGTAGCATTTATTCTTCAAAATAATATTGATGAAGAGATGAAAGAGAGGGCGGTTCTTTCTATTACCGATGTAAATAATACTACAGGGGACGTTCGTGTTACCGAATATGTTGGTGGACTCAAAGTATCGTACGACAAAAAGGTACAGGATTCGAAAAAAACGATGGTCGGTCTTGATGAAAAAGTAGCAAAGGCAGAATATCCCGGTGGTTGGAAAGAATTAGTTCGGTTTTTGAACAATATAACATGTTACCCAAAGGAGGCACAAACTGTAGGGTTGCAAGGGGACGTCTTTGTGGAATTCGATGTGAACGAGAATGGGGTGGTGAACAATGTTAGAGCGCTAAAGGCGAGTCTCTTTTCAAATGATTCTATTAAGAAATTAAACTCCCAACATGCTCGCATGTTGTCCGATGAGGCGGTTAGGGTAGTATCTGCAATGCCAAGGTGGGTGGTTAATAATCCCGATAATTTGCCGGTTGTCCCCATTAGTTGTTCTCTTCCTATCAGGTTTAGAAAATAATATTGTTATCTCCCAACCAATCATCCATAGTTTGGTTGGGAGATAATCTGTATGTTTGTTACATGATTAATGCTTCTCCTCCAGTAACAGATACCCTTTCCATACAGGTTTAAACTGAAAATGGTCTATGGTTCCTCGCGGAACAAAAATCTTGCAGTCGTTATTGGGTAGTGCAAGGTCTTTCCCAATTTCAAATGGTTGTGTATGCTTAAGATGAAGTTCCTTTATTGTACAGTTGGCAAAGGCAAACGATTGCACCTCTTTAAGACTTACAGGTAGTTCAACGTCACTTAGTGAATGACATTCGTTAAAGGCTGCCATCTCTATTACTTCTAAGCAATCATTAAATATTACATCGGTGAGGCTTGTACATCCGCTAAATGCCGACGAACCTATTCTCCTTGTGTTTTCTGGAATTTTGATACTTTCTAAAGATGTACATCCTGCAAACATCTCTCCGGGTATCTCATCTAAGTTTTCGGGTAATGTTACTTCTTGTAGCGATGTACACAATGAAAATACTCCTTCGTGCAATCTCTTTATGCTTTTGGGTATTTCTATCTGTTTTAATGCACTGCAATTGCTAAACGATAATGGTGCAATATACTCCAATGTTGCAGGTAATTCTACATCGGTAAGTGATTGACAATTGAAGAATGTACCCTCTTTTATCTCAGTAACGGTGGCAGGCAATTCAATACTTTGTAACGATGAACATCCTTGAAATGCATATTTTTCGATATTAGTAATGCCATTGGGTAATTGAATATCCAATATGGACTTACAACGCGATAGTGTCTCCTCGTCAATGCTTTTAAGAGTGCCGGGTAACTCTATGCGTGTTAACTTGTCGCATCCCGATAATGCTTTTTTGCCAATATGTGTAATACCCTCCTGTATTATAAGTTCTGTTACTTCCCTTTGTTGAAACAGTGCATAATCGTCTATACTTGTAATGTTGTAACATTTTCCGTTTACATCAATTTTACCGGGTATAACCAACCTTCCTCTATGTTTGTAGCGGTTTGGAGAGTAGTACTCTTTGTGGGTATTGCTGTCCCAAGTGAGTTTGGCTTCTCCATTCTCTGTTATGCAGAAATGCAGTGAGGTGGTATCGTTGAATACAACAGTAATGAGTGAGTCTTTTACTGTTGTCGCTGTCTGTTTCATCGACGGAACATTACTGCATGCCACAAAAAAGAGTGTGGCAAATATTATAGTTATTTGTCGCATTATATTGTCGCCAACTATTTAGCAGTTCATACCACCACAGCAGTTAATAACCTGCCCGGTTACGTACGACGAAAGATCGCTGGCAAGGAATAGTGCTGTGTTTGCAACATCTTCGGGAGTACCCCCACGACGTAATGGAATAGTCTTGCACCATGCTTCGCGCATCTCTTCCGACAGAGCCGATGTCATGTCTGTTTGAATGAATCCCGGAGCAATGCAGTTTGCACGTATACCACGAGGACCCATCTCCTTTGCTACCGATTTAGCAAAACCTATGAGACCGGCTTTTGATGCCGAGTAGTTGCATTGTCCGGCATTTCCACTTACACCTACAACCGACGACATGTTTATAATGCTTCCGCAACGTTGCTTTGCCATTACCGGTACCACGGCACGTGTAAAGTTGAATACCGACTTAAGATTAGTTGTAATCACAGCATCCCACTGCTCCTCGTTCATACGCATAAGCAAACCATCTTTTGTTATTCCCGCATTGTTTACAAGAATATCAATACGACCAAAGTCGGCTACAACCTGTTTGACAATCTCTTCTGTTGCTGCATAATCGGCAGCATCGGCTGCGTATCCTTTACATTTTACTCCCAATGCTCCAATACAATTTTCAACCTCTTCTGCTGTGCCGTTCTTCTGACGGTAGGTAAATACAATGTTTGCACCTTGCTCTGCAAATTTTGTTGCAATTGCACGACCGATACCTCTTGTTGCACCTGTTATGAGCGCAACTTTTCCTTCTAATAGTTTCATATCTTATTATATTGTTTTGTTCTGTTATATTATATGTTGCGAAGATACGATTTTTAAATACCAAATTGTAATTTTTATTGTGAAAATATAGGTTTAAAAGTCCCTAAAATAGTAGTAAAATTGCGCTTTTTTGTTTTTTTAACATTTTTGAATTTGATTGAAAATCAAACCTTTGGATATGTGTATATTGCTGATATATAACGCGATATACGCTTGCGGGTTTCTGCTTTTTTATATAAATTTACATCAAGGATTTTAAAATTAGATATATGAATAAGATTTATTTGGAGCCCATAAATAAGGCTCATGATTTAATTGAGGGTGTTAAAAAACAGAATGAACTGCTTGTTAAAAAAGGTATTAATATCGATGTCGATATGTTGTCGGGAATGTGTAAAGAACTGGAAGAGGCAGGACGTATACAGGACAATGTTGAAAGTGAACTGAAAAAGGCTCGTGAAAATGCCCATCGTTGTTTAGAGCAACTTAAGGCTGCATACACATCGTCCAAAACACCCATAAAGCAGAGTTTTGCTCCCGAAACGTGGCAGTCGTTCGGTTTGACTGATAAGAAATAGTACTATCTTTAGAATCAGTATAGGCAAGGAAACTATCCTTACCTATACTGATTCTACTGTTTTTCAATGCCTATAACTTTTTCTGCAAATTCAAAATCCTCGGGATAATCGATATCTATACCTTCTATGGTATCTACAATAGCCATATACGGGGTGTTACCTACTCTTTGATGTTGTTCGCACCACACTTCGCGACGAAAAATATAGAATGCACTTGTCTCTACATATACGGGTTCTATGGTTTGTGTACGCGGTATCTCCTTAAGATTGTAGTTTAGAGGTTTACCGTTGAACCATGTGAATGTTCTAATTTGTTGTGCCGAGAATGCCGAATCGTGTTCTCCCGACAGCACCTTATCTATTGCACTTCCTACTGTTTGGGCTTTTATAAATGGTGATGTGGTGTGTGCAAGCATGTATACATCTGCTTCAACATCTTTTACAAAAGCATCGTATATGTCTTGTCCCAGTGTCTCATCACTGTCGAGCGACGTATCTCTCTTTAGGAACTTTACGCCTTGTGGCAAGTAGGGTATTATACTCTCTTGACTACAATATACATATACTTCCGATATTTGGGGAACTTTTGTGAGTGTCTCCAAAATATAACTTAACAGAGGCTTGTTTCCTAACTGTTTAAGATTCTTGCCTACTACTCGTTTGCTGTTAAGTCTTATGGGTACAAATGCTACAACCTTCATCTTTGTATTATAAGCAACTGAATGCATCTATGACACCTACAAACTGGTTCTCGGAATTCACTACTATGAGTGAGTGAATATTGTGTTTACGCATTATCTGCTCAGCCTGTGTTAGTTTGGCAGTCTCTTGTATTGTCTGAGGGTTGTGGCTCATAAGGTCCTTTGCCGTCAGTTCAAAGAAGTGTTCTTGGTCGCGTTGCATTGCTCTGCGAATATCACCATCTGTTACAACACCTAAAATCTCTCCATTCTCAATTACAACTGCAATACCCATTTTTGTGCTGCTAATTTGCATGAGGGCATCACTGATTTTTGATTCTCGAGTTATGATTGGAAGGTTAGTACTTATCATGGAGTCTTTTACGCGTGAAAGCAGACGACGCCCCAATGCTCCTCCCGGGTGGAACTGTGCAAAATCCGATGCCTTGAACCTGTATACAGTCATCAGAGCGCATGCTATAGCATCGCCCATTGCAAGTGTTGCTGTTGTCGACGATGTGGGTGCTAAATTCAAAGGACATGCTTCTCGCTCAACCGAAACATTTAAGTGGCAATTTGAATATTTTGCCAATAACGATTGTGGATTACCCGACATCGATATTATGGGAATATTACGTTCTGTCAGCAGTGGAATGAAACGTAGCAGTTCATCGGTCTGTCCCGAATTGGATATGGCAAGTACCACATCGCCCTCGGTGAACATACCAAGGTCGCCATGGAATGCATCGAGTGGGTTTACAAAAAACGAAGGTGTTCCGGTACTTGCCAGAGTCGATGCGATTTTTGCTCCGATATGTCCCGATTTACCCACTCCGGTAACAATGAGTTTGCCTTTGCTGTTTTTAATAATTTCTATTGCTTTTGTGAAATTATCGTCGAGTTTGGGAATAAGGTTTAAAATTGCTTCTGCCTCATCCTTAAAACATTTTATTGCTACACTTAATACGTCTTCCATATTGTGCTTCTCTTTTCTTTGTTATTTTAAATGCTTGTCTCTTAGAAACATCTGTTTTACTTTCTGTTCCTAAAAATGTACAGTTCAGGTATGTGTACTTTTCGCATTATACAATGTTCTCGGTGGCGAAGATAGTATAAAATTGCAAAACCGACAAATTGTAAGCAGTATCTTGTTCGTTTTGTGCTGAATTTTCTTGTTTCGTAGTCTGGAAATAGTTTTTAGTTTCCATGTTTTGTACTTAAAATTTGTACTTTTATTTGTTGTATTAAGTTGTTAGTTAATTATTTGATTTACTTTGTGAAATGGACGTGAATATTGAGTATATTTGCAATGTGAATTAATTTTGTACTATGAGGTCTTTTACAGTTCTTCTATCTGTTTTGTCTTTTTTTTCATATTCTCTACTTTTAGCCGATAATGTAAAATCTTTGAGAGTTAAAATGGGAAATGAACTTGTTGAATATTCTTTAAAAGAGATACGCTCCATTAAGTATTCTCCAACTTCTATGGTTGTTAATACTACACATGGCAGTGGTGAGTGGGATATCTCTACTATATCAAACATGACATTTAACAATGTAGATAATGTTACTTCTGTTTCTGATAATGTAGACAATGTTGTTATATCCCATAATAACAGTTTCCTTTCTTTGTCTTTCGATTATCCTGTTACGGTGCGTGTATATAATATTTCAGGCAGACTTATAGATAGTATCAATTGTTGTGGCTGTACTACTCTCGACCTTACAAAATATGGCAAAGGACTTTTTTTTATCTCTGTTGCAGGCAAAACCTTTAAAGTATTATGAAAAAGATTGTATTGTTGTATCTCCTTTTGGCTTGTGTTGCAGTATTGTATGCCCAACGCGATATCAAATTTTATATGAACAGTGGTGAGATAAAGGCTATTGCGGTTGAACGCATCGATAGTATTACTTTCGATGGTGATGAGGAATATCTTTTGCTCGCATTTGAAAATAGAAAGGACTCACTGTTTGTTGCTTCTATCGACAGTATCTGTTATGGAGAATTATCTGAAAATGTAAATATCAAATATAATAACAGTAGAGCAATAGTTGAAAATCCGTATGCATTTGATAGCGTGGCTGTGGATATCGATGGTGCGTATGTTACAGTAATATCTGCAACAAAATCGCAGGTTGAATATCGTTTGAGTGGCTCTTCGCAGAACGGTGGTTTTAAAATATATGGAGAAAAGAGATTTCAACTTACATTGGCAGGGTTGTCTTTAACAAGTGATGCTGGTGCTGCAATTAATAGTCAGTGCAAGAAATGCGGAACTGTTTTTTTAGAGAGTGGGACGGTGAATACTATTATCGATGCCGTTGATTACAATTCATTATTATCAGAGGATGAGAAAAGTACACTCTTCAGTGAAGGACAACTTGTTTTTGAGGGTGATGGTGAACTTGTTGTAAAATCGCAACGTAAACATGCTATTTGTAGTGATGATTATATAGAAATACGTGGTGGCAACATAACTGTTCCTTTTGCTTTTACCGATGCCATACATGCTAATGACTCTGTAAATATATGTGGTGGAAATATTTCTCTGTCGGCAACAAAGGATGGAATAGATTGTGATGGAGATGTTAGACTGTTAGGTGGTACTGTTGATATAAATCTTTCGAGTAACGATGTCAAAGGTATTAAAAGTGGTGGCGATATTTATATAAAAGATGGACTCCTTATCGTAAATATGAGTGGCGATATTGCGAAGGGTTTAAAAAGTGTAGGCGCAGTAAATATTTGTGGTGGAGAAATTGATATTACCTTAACCGGAAACTCAATACTTGTGAATGGGGAACCTTCGTATGCCACTGCCATAAAAAGTGATTCGTGTGTGAACATTTCAGGTGGTATAGTAACATTAACAGCAACAGGAACTGCTGGGCGTGGAATATCTGCCGATAATAATGTCTCAATTTCTGATGGTACTTGTAATATATCGTGTAGCGGTGATAATGAGATATATGACCCAATTGAAGTCGACGTGGAGGAACAGCCTGTAGCAAGTTATAAGTTATATGTCGCTAAACCGGCATCAACAGCCGGTGGAATGTTTCCTGGTAGCATGGGAAGTACTACAACTTGGGGTAATATATACCTTTATGACAGTAATAACACTCTTGTTGCAACATTGACCAATGCCATTACGGTAAATGATACACAGTTCTATTATTACGACTTTGGTACTGCTGTAACCGATACCTATTATTTCATGAGCGATAACTCGCGAAATAGAACAATAAAGAGTGAAACGTTTACAGGCTTGTCGGGCGATACTTTTTATCAGATATCATCGACATATACCACCTCGGGTAGTACAAGAATGTATTGTATTTCGGATGTTACATCGAGTTATGCCAATGGTGTGATTTCTTCGGGCTCTACAACGGAGAAATCGTATGAGGCTGTAGGTATAAAGAGTGATAGTATATTTACACTCTCGGGGGGAATACATACAATAACCATGACCGGAACATCGTCAAAGGGAATAAAAAGTGATGTAGGATGTTATATAAATGGTGGTGTGTTGCAAATAGAGACGTCGGGCGATGCAACAATTGTTGCTGCCGATCCTTCTTATTGTACAGCAATAAAAAGTAAAGGGGATTTTGAAATGGATGGTGGCTCGTTGTCTATAAAGGCTGCCGGTAAAGGTGGAATGGGACTCTCTGCCGACGGAACATTGAGCCTCTTCTCGGGAGAAGTGAATATTGATATTCTTGGTGCCGGCTCATCATACACTGCAATATCGGGTACCGATTATTACTCAACGAAATGCATTAAAAGCGATGTGGCAATGAATCTGTTTGGTGGAGTAATAAAGTGCAATGCAACCGGTAACGGTGGTAAATGTATTGTTTCCGATGGGTTGCTAACTATTGGCGATTCCAACCTGCAACTGGATTTGTCGGCACAAACATCCGGTTCGGCACTTGGGGTATCTTCGGGTGTTGGCGGTGGCTTCCCCGGTGGCGGTATGTCCGAAGGTTTTAATGGTGCGCCAAAAGCCATAAAAGGAAAGTCGAATGTAATAATTAATGGTGGTAACATATATGTGAAAACCATTGCCGATGGTGGTGAAGGAATTGAGAGTAAGGCTGCACTGACCATAAACGGTGGCACAGTGGAGTGTGCAACCTATGACGATGGTATAAATGCTGCGACAAATCTTACTGTAAATGGTGGATATGTATATAGCCATGCATCAAATAACGACGGAATAGATTCTAACGGAACAATAAATATAAATGGTGGTGTAATTCTATCTTCCGGAACATCCCAACCCGAAGAGGGGTTTGATTGCGATAATAACTCTTTCTGTATAACAGGTGGCGTGCTGTTAGGTACTGGTGGTGCAACAAGTTCTCCTACATCTACATCGCAATACTATTCTTCGGTATCGTCGGTAACTGTAACAGCCGGTCGTTATCTTGCCGTAAAGGGTACGTCGGGTGATGTTTTATTCTCCTATTTATGTCCTAACAGTGTCAGTGGAGCAACGGTACTACTTAGTTCACCTCACTTTACAAGTTCTTCGCATACACTTATGTATGGCGTTACATCTGTTACAGGTGCCACAGAAAGTCATTTCAATGGTGTGTTTCTCGTTGGCGGAACAACCTCCGGTGGTACTTCTAAAAGTTTTACTCCTGCAATGAAATAAACAAAGGGATGCTTGCATCCCTTTGCTATACCTTTAAAAATATTTTATGTTTGTAAAGCAAAGATAATATACCAAAAAGAATTATACTGTTTCCTGTTGTGAGTAATACCGGGTACCACTCTCCAAGGTATTGCTCACAGCCATGAAACAACGACGAAACAATGCTTCTGAAGTTTATCACTTCTCCAATCATATATGCTGTTATGGCGTTGCAACCATAGTATTGCAACCATTGCACCCCTCTTTTATGTCCTTTTATGTCTATCCACCAATAAAATACCGATAGCAATACAAAGCACCATCCTGCGCTGTAAACAGTCATGCTGCCACTCCATATACGTTTTATTATTGGGTGCCACATTCCCCAAACCTCTCCTGCTACAATCAACGATATACCCATGAGCAGTAATTTTAGTGCTGTCCTGCTTTGTCTGTTGCTGTTTTTTATTATCTCTCCGGCAATACTACCAAATGCTACAGTGCAGCAAAACGTTATACTGCTCCATACCCAAGTGTAGTCGTACCACGATGCAACCTGCCATGTGCCGTCTGCTGCAAGAAAACTTTGGTCTCTGAAACGTCCCAGTATAATATTATCTACTTCGGCGGCAAAATTTCCATGTTGACTCCAATCACCAAACAGTACCATTGGTATTGTATAAATAATGAGCAAGGCAAATATGGCAATAACCTGCATGCGTGGTTTCAGATAAACAACCAATGGCACTGTCATCATATAGCCTATAGCAATGGCTTGCAGTGTATTGCTGTATAAATATATTGCGTCTGCATTGAGGGTAAGAATATTACCCTGCACAATCATTCCGAACAACCATAGCAACAGTACACGTTTGAATACTCGTTTCCATAATGCAGCATTGCTATGCTGTTTTAAGTATTTGGGTAGGGAAAATGGCATGGTAACACCCGACATGAACAAGAAAAGAGGCATTACCAAATCCCATGCTGTAAATTCCTCCCATTGCACATGGTCCAACTGATAAAGTAATGTGTTATTCAATGTTGCATTGTCGAGGGTTATAAGGAACTGACGTAGTACGGGCTGCAAACCAACCAGCATGAACAGGTCGAAACCTCGTAGAATATCTAATGATAATAATCTTTTGTTTGCCATGAACTTCTAAGATATTGTTTAATTTTCTGCGAAAATAGTAAGAATTTTTTGTTTCCCGAGTATAATGTTTCTTTCTTCGCTAAATTTGGAGTATGTTTGCATGTAGAATGAATATAGAACCTATAGCATATTTCCGTAGTTCGTTTCCCACAAAGTTCGGTATTCCACGCCAGAGTGGTATTGTCAATGAACTTTGTGGAGCAATAGTTTTTGAACCACAGTTTAGGAGTGCCGACGCATTGCGCGGTTTGGACTCCTTCGATTATTTGTGGCTCATTTGGGAATTTTCAGCAAACAACAAAGAGGGTAGTGCAAGGTGGCATCCCACAGTGCGTCCGCCTCTGTTGGGAGGCAACAGGGCTATGGGCGTTTTCGCCACACGTTCACCCTTTCGTCCAAATGCGTTGGGGCTGTCATCTGTTAAGATAGAATCTTTTGAACATACGGTAAACGAAGGTACTGTTATACATGTAAGAGGTGCCGACCTCATGGACGGCACTCCAATATTCGATATTAAACCCTATGTTGTATATGCCGACTCGCATCCCGATGCGCGTAGTGGATTTGTCGACGAAAACAGGTGGCAACCGTTGGAAGTGAATATCCCTTTCGATATTGCTATGCGTATACCGGCAGAACTTCTTCCCGCTTTAATAAAGGTTCTGGAACTCGACCCGCGCCCTCAGTATCATAACGACCCCGAAAAGGTCTATGGCATGCCTTTCGATATTTACGATGTTCGTTTTCGTGTATCTGTCGATAATGTACTTACTGTTGTCGACCTGCAACGCTTATAAGGTAGTTGGCGACGGCTTCGTATGCAGGTAGAGATAGTGGGTCAATCTCCAAATTGCTTGAATGGAATGTCGATGCCAGGCGTACTATAACCATTTCTGCTGCAGGGTCTATGTATATTGCTTGCCCATGTACTCCACGTGCCATATATGCTCCATGGCTATTTTCTGTTATCCACCACATGTTTCTATAACTCCAACCCTTGAGGCTTTTCCCATACTCCGACTTTGCAAATGCCTCCTTGTTGCCACCGTTTGTTATATCCTCTATTGCTTTGTGTGGAATAACCTGTACGCCATGCCAATAACCTCCACAACGCATCATCTCGCCAAAACGTGCCAAGTCGCGTAATCCTGCATCCAAACCGCCACCGGCAAATGGAATACCCAAAGCGTCTATCTGGTAATAGGCATCCTGTTCCATAGCCAATTGTTGCCATATCCTCTCGGTCAGTTGCTCTGCTACAGACTTCCCGGTAACAACAGATATAATCCATCCAAGCACTTCGGCATTAACAGTCCTGTAACCGAAAATATTTCCATGCTCCCCATCTTTTATTATGGTAGGCAGGTAATCGTAATAACCTTGTGCAGTTCCCTCGGGGTGTTCTATCATGGGGTTGCCTGCATCCGAGAACTTCCATATCTCGGCATTTGGGTTATTGTAATCTTCGCTGTAACTTATGGCTGTGGTCATGTCCATAACCTCGCGTACTGTTGCATCGCCAAAACCACTGTTTGCCAACTGAGGAATATATTCGCCAACCATTCTTTCGGGGTCGAGTCTTCCTTCGGCAACAAGTATCGATGCCAGTGTTCCTGTGAACGATTTTGTTACCGACATCACTGCATGTACCCGTTCCGGAGTCAATGCACCAAAATACTTCTCATAAACAATCTTTCCACTATGCAGAATAAGAATACCATCGGTGTAGTTAAGGTCGAGCGATTCACGCCATGTAACAGCCTTCGTCTCTCCGGTAGGAACAAATCTAATGCTGTCTATCTTGTTGTCAATTGCATAATCGAACATCACAGGAACATGCTTGTTGCCTCGTGGCACATTTACCGTCGGCATAAATTCACGCATGTGTACCACGCTGTAACGGATTGCAGGAAATTTAAAGAATGAGCCATCGCGTGCATTTATACGCTTTTCTATGGGTGGTGGAAATCCTTTCATATATCCGGTGTTGCCGGGGTCCGATCCTTGTGCATCAAGTAGCACTCTTTGTGCTGTTGCAGTTGTTGCAAACATAGTTAATCCGATTAATAACTTTATGTACATAATTATACCCTTCAAAAGAGTGCAACATTACATCTCCTTTGAAGGGTATAACAAATAATAGTACTATTTGTTTGAGATTTATTTCTTGCTCTTTTTCAGTCCTTGATAAATAAGATATCCAACAATGAACAATCCCAAAGCGATGAATGCATACCCAATCTCTTGGCTATACTCGGTAACCTTCTCTTGTAATTGGTCTTCGGGTACAATTCCATTAAGATACCATCCGATAGCCGCCAAAATAATATTCCAAATACCCGCACCTAAAGTGGTATACAATAAGAATGTACCCATGTGCATACGTGCAAGTCCGGCAGGAATGGAAATCAACTGACGCACTGCAGGTATCAATCGCCCTATAAATGTGGATAATGCACCGCGTTTCTCGAAATACTCTTCTGCATGTTTGACTTTTTGTTCATCCAAAAGACACATGTGCCCTATACGGCTGTTTGCGAATTTATATACTATCGGTCGTCCGAGCCATTTGGCAAGGTAGTAGTTTATCAATGCTCCTATGTTTGCTCCTATAGTGGCAAACAACACAACCAAAAAGATATTCATCTCTCCCGACGCTGCTTTGTATGCCGCAGGTGGAACAACTATCTCTGAGGGGAACGGAATGAACGAACTCTCAATAGTCATTAATAGTGTTATAGTCCAGTAATTAAGATGCTCCAAGCACCATTCAATAAAGGCTAATGATTCCATAGTCTGTTCTTTTTTTGTTTTATTGCGCGAAGATACTGAAAATATGGAAAGAACCTGCGAGAAAATAGTAGAATTTGGAAAATAAGGCAATTTTACATTGCAATCTTTTTGTCAGGATTGTTATGTGCTTTTATTTGATAGAAGAAACAGAGGACATAAGTCCTCTGCTACACTTTATGCTATATAATCAATTCTTAAAGCATATTCTTTTTGCGATATCCTCCCTCGCAAAGTCGGTCATTAACCTTTTGGTATTTGATAAACATAATTCGTTCAAGGAGATCCTCTGTAGTTTTAACGTAAAGTTTCTTATTTTCTTTGTCGAATGGCGGTTGAATGTAAAGTTTCTCACGCTTCAAAGCCTCGTAGAAGGCTTTCAGTGTAGGACCGGTAATCTTTTCCGATACATGTGACGCTGCAATGTAACTGAAACTGCTTTCGCATCTGCGTGCAAAATCTACAAGTTCCTCAGAATATGAATCAAATTCTCCGGGAACCGACATCTCTAAATCATTTGATGAAATAAAAATATTATCTTTAACATAAAACGGATGATAACGTATGTTTGTTCCCATTTGTTCATTCACGAATCTTTCGTATCCACTCGAATCATACATCGGTGTCGTTGTTGCCTCTTTCTCTTTTGTGTTCGTGTTTGTGTTTGCGTTTGCAACTCTCTTTCCAAACAATCTTTTTAAAAAATCTGAAAACATAGTGATAAGTTTTGTATTTGTAATACTGTAGTCTTGGATGTATTACCGATGTTTTTTGCATAAACGCAAATACTATAAACCATAACACCTACACATTGTGGTGTAAGATTTTGCAAAATTGCAATGGATAGTTATTACGTTTTTTTGTTGTTGGCGAACTTTTCCGGTAACCACTTGCAATATAAACACTTAAAATCTGTTTTTTTATTTCTCTTCTCTGTTTCTTTTAGAATTATTTAACGGTGAAGCATTTTTTTACTTTATTGCAAATATAATCTTTTGTTTCTAGAATTTCCAAAGTTTTATAGATAAATTTTATAAAATATTATGATATTGCAATTCTTTATATATTAATTTGAGCGAAAATTATAGAAATTGTATAAATTTATATATACATTTCTTTTATAGAACAAAAATAGTGTGAACAAATACAATAGCCATTTATGTCTGCCTTACTCTTTATGGCTTCAATTTGCATAAATCTGTTTTTGCTTATATTTGTAGAAAAGTACGACCTGCTGTTGCTGAAAGATGGTTTAAAAAATTATAGTTGGTATCATCGGCATTGTTTAGTATCGGTCATGGTCTGAACGATTCACAAAAGGTTATGGGTATTATTGCGGCGGCACTTATTGCGGCGCATGCTAATGGTGTCGATTGGGGTATATCAAACATCGATGATATGCCGAGTTGGGTTGCTATTGCCTGCTTTACTGCTATTTCTTTGGGAACAATGTCCGGTGGTTGGAAAATTGTAAAGACAATGGGTACAAAAATTACCAAGGTAACTCCACTCGAAGGTGTGGTTGCTGAAACAGCAGGAGCATTTACTCTTTTCTTAACAGAAATCCTTAAGATTCCTGTAAGTACAACTCATACAATTACAGGTGCCATCATCGGTGTAGGTGCAACAAAGAGATTGTCTGCGGTAAGGTGGGGCGTAACACGCAGTCTGCTTGTGGCTTGGGTGTTGACAATTCCTGTTAGTGCTCTTTTGGCTTGTGGTATATATTTAGTTGTCGATTTGTTTATATAAACTATAAAGTACAAGATAACTAATACAATTATAAAAAATACAATCCATCTAATTAAATGGATTGTATTTTTTATATCGCTTTTATGCTGTAAATGGTACAACTATGGTACAATTTTTGCGTTCATTCTGCTCGTTTATCGTGCATAATGCGCGCACGTTTATTCAAAACAATAGGCGGTAAGCCTTTGAGAATGAAAAGCCTACCGCCTAAATATCGTATAATCAATTATTTATGATTATTCTTCCACAGCAGCCTGCGCAGCAGCAAGACGTGCGATAGGCACGCGGAAAGGTGAACAACTTACGTAGTTCAAACCTGTTCTGTGGCAGAACTTAACTGATTCGGGCTCACCACCATGCTCACCGCAAATACCGCATTTGAGGTTTGCATTTACACCGCGTCCCTTGCTTGTTGCCATCTCAACGAGTTGGCCAACACCTGTCTGGTCGAGTACCTGGAACGGGTCGTTCTTAAGAATCTTCTTCTTCAAGTAGATGGGGAGGAACGAGTTAACGTCGTCGCGTGAGTAACCGAAGGTCATCTGTGTAAGGTCGTTTGTACCAAATGAGAAGAACTCTGCCTGTTGTGCAATCTGGTCGGCTGTGAGGGCTGCGCGAGGTATCTCAATCATTGTACCAATCTTGTATTCTACGCTGTCGCCTTCCTCTGCGAAGAGTGCATTGGCTGCCTCTACAATTGCTTTCTTCTGCTCCTCGAACTCGGTGATGATACCTACGAGGGGAACCATAATCTCGGGATATACCGATATTCCCTCTTTCTTCAACTCGAGAGCAGCACCCAGGATAGCGCGTGTCTGCATCTTTGTAATCTCGGGATATGTGTTACCCAAACGGCAACCGCGATGACCCAACATGGGGTTGAACTCTTCGAGTGCCTTTACACGACGCTGAACAGACTCAACTGTCTTGCCCATAGCCTCTGCCAACATCTGCTGGCCTTTTGCCTCGTGGGGTACGAACTCGTGGAGAGGTGGATCGAGGAGACGTACTGTAACAGGGAGTCCTGCCATTGCACGGAATATACCAACGAAGTCTGCTTTCTGGAAGGGAAGCAACTTGTCGAGTGCAATCTGACGCTCTTTCAATGTCTCTGCAAGAATCATCTCACGCATTGCCTTAATCTTCTCTCCCTCGAAGAACATGTGTTCTGTACGGCAGAGACCGATACCTGTTGCACCGAAGTTGCGAGCAACCTCTGCATCGTGGGGTGTGTCGGCATTTGTACGTACTGCAAGACGTGCATATTTATCGCAAATCTCCATCAACTCTGCGAAGTCGCCGCTGAGTTCGGGAGCCTTTGTCTCTACTTTACCCTCGATAACCTGTCCTGTAGAACCGTTCAACGAGATGTAGTCGCCTTCGTTCAAAACGAGGTCGTCTACTGTAATGGTGCGTTTCTTGTAATCGATTACCAATGTTCCGGCACCCGATACGCAGCATTTACCCATACCACGAGCAACAACGGCTGCGTGTGATGTCATACCACCACGAGCGGTCAAGATACCTTGAGCGGCTGCCATACCTGCGAGGTCCTCGGGAGAGGTCTCAATACGTACAAGAACAACCTTCTCGCCATCCTCAGCCCACTTAGCAGCATCTTCTGCAAAGAATACGATGCGACCTGTTGCTGCACCGGGAGATGCGGGAAGACCATTGGCAATAACTTTTGCCTTAGCAAGTGCCGCTGTGTCGAATACGGGGTGGAGAAGTTCGTTGAGTTTCTCGGGCTCCATACGTTTCAAAGCGGTCTTGTCATCGATGATACCGTCGCGGTAGAGGTCCATTGCAATCTTAACCATTGCGGCACCTGTACGTTTACCGTTACGTGTCTGCAAGAACCATAGTTTACCCTCCTGTACGGTGAACTCCATGTCCTGCATATCTTTGTAGTGGTCCTCGAGACGTGTCTGTATAGCGTCGAGTTCTTTGTAAATCTCGGGCATAGCCTCTTCCATTGAGGGGAATTTGCTTGCACGCTCCTCTTCGCTGATGTTCTGCAATGCAGCCCAACGCTGTGAACCAATCTTTGTAATCTGTTGAGGTGTGCGGATACCTGCTACTACGTCCTCACCCTGTGCGTTGATAAGATACTCTCCGTTAAAGAGGTTCTCACCTGTTGCAGCGTCGCGAGAGAAGCATACACCGGTAGCCGATGTCTCACCCATGTTACCGAATACCATTGCTTGTACCGATACTGCTGTTCCCCACTCATCGGGAATTTTCTCCATACGACGGTAGAGGATAGCGCGCTCGTTGTTCCATGATTCGAACACTGCGCAGATAGCGCCCCAAAGTTGCTCGTAAGCGTCGGTGGGGAAGTCTTTGCCTGTCTGAGCCTTAACAGCAGCCTTGAACTCCGAAACAAGACGTTTGAGTGCATCTACGCTCAAGTCTTTGTCGAGAACAACGCCTTCTTCGTGCTTAACTTTCTCAATGATTGCTTCGAATGGGTCAATCTCATCTTTGCTTGTGGGTTTCATACCCAAAACAACGTCTCCGTACATCTGTACGAAACGGCGGTAAGAGTCCCAAGCGAATTTGGGGTTACCGGTTTTCTCGCAGAGACCTTCTACAACTATGTCGTTAAGACCAAGGTTCAAGATGGTATCCATCATACCGGGCATAGATGCACGAGCACCTGAACGAACCGATACAAGAAGAGGATTCTTGGGGTCTCCGAATGTAGAGTTCATAAGTTTCTCTACATGATTAACGGCTGCTGTAACCTCGCTTCTAAGCAACTCTATTACCTGCTCACGACCCAACTTGTAATATTCGTTACAAACTTCTGTTGTGATAGTGAATCCGGGAGGAACGGGAATACCTATAAGGTTCATCTCTGCCAAGTTGGCACCTTTACCTCCTAACAAATTCCTCATTGTTGCGTTACCCTCGGCACTTCCGTTACCAAAGGTGTAGACTCTTTTGTCTGTCATAAATCTTTGAGTTTATTATGTTGTTGATAATAAGAAAAATATTTTAATATCTAACACAAAAGTCCATGTTTTGTCTCAAACATGTCTTTTCTAATCTGCAAATGTAGAAAAAATGTTTGTAAAATAAAATAGTAAACGTGAAATATAATTTATAAATATTAAATTTTGAAGAAAATGCTCAAAATATGCCAAAAATTAAGAAAATGGTTGTATTTTTGCACGTGGTTAGTTCTTGTACTTGTAGATACATTATTAATATGGCAAGAAAAAAGAAAGAATTACCTATTATAGAACGGGTGAAGATAACAGGTGTGGCTGCCGAGGGCAAAGCATTGGCTCGCGTGAACGAAATGGTGGTATTTGCACCATACGTAGTACCGGGCGATGTGGTCGACCTTAAATTGCGTCGCAAAAAAAACAGTTATGCCGAGGCCGAGGCTGTTCGTTTTTATGAGTACTCGTCGGAACGCGATGTTCCTTTTTGTAAACACTATGGTGTGTGTGGCGGCTGCAAGTGGCAGTGCTTAGCCTACGAACACCAATTGAAATACAAACAGCAACAGGTGGTCGATGCTCTTACTCGTATTGGGAAGGTGGAACTGCCCGAAATATCTCCGATATTGGGCTCGGAACTTACACGCGAATATCGCAATAAGTTGGAGTTTACCTTCAGCAATAAACGATGGCTCACTTGGGAAGAGGTTGAGAAGAGTACAAAATATGACAACATGAATGCTTTGGGTTTTCATATCCCGGGGGCATTCGACAAAGTACTCGATATTGAGGAGTGCCATCTGATGCCCGACCTGAACAATCGCTTGCGTAACGGAATACGCAGTTATGCAATAGAGCAGGGGGTACCTTTCTTCGACTTACGCTCACAAGAGGGTGTTTTGCGCGGTATTATGTTGCGCACATCCACAACGGGCGAGGTAATGTTGCTTGTGCAAGCAAAAATAACTAACGATGCCGAAATGGCACAGTTGCAGGGTGTCTTGCAGTATATTGCCGATACCTTCCCCGAGGTAACCTCGTTGCTGTATGTAATAAATAATAAATGTAACGATACATTCGGGGACTTGGAGGTTCATACCTTTAAGGGCACTGATGTTATTTTTGAAGAGATGGAAGGACTTAGGTTTAAGGTTGGTCCCAAATCTTTTTATCAGACAAATAGCCGTCAGGCATATAAATTATATAAGGTGGCACGCGATTTTGCCGCCCTGACAGGAAGTGAGGTTGTCTATGACCTTTATACTGGTACCGGTACCATCGCCAACTTTGTTGCGCGTGAAGCACGAACAGTAGTGGGTGTTGAGTATGTTGAGGATGCTGTTATTGATGCACGTGTCAACACTGAAATAAACGGTCTGGACAACCTCACCTTTTTTGCCGGGGATATGAAAGATGTCCTCACACGAGAATTTATCGAGGAGCATGGTCGCCCCGATGTCATCATAACCGACCCTCCACGTGCCGGCATGCATAGCGATGTTATAGATACCATTCTTTTTGCTGCTCCGCGTCGCATTGTATATGTTAGTTGTAACCCTGCAACGCAGGCGCGCGACTTGGCGTTGCTCGATGCCGATTACAAGGTTACTGCTGTTCAGCCTGTAGATATGTTCCCACATACACACCATGTCGAAAACGTGGTTCTGCTCGAACGTCGGTAAAACCATCTTAATTGTATTATGCGAAGAAATATAAAAACATTACTCAGTTTTAACGTAACAGAGGCAACACAACTGCTCCCTTTTCTCATGGAAAAGATGCATGGTATAAGTCGCAACCGTGTTAAGGCTTTGCTCACCAACAGAGTAGTGCTGGTAGATAATAAGATAACCACACATCCTCTTACAGAACTTGTACCGGGACAGTTGGTGCAACTCGACCGTTCGAAACATAAGATGGCTTTCCATAGCAAAGATTTGGATATTGTATACGAAGATCCTTATCTGTTGGTTATAGACAAACGTCCCGGACTGCTATCCATGAGTAATAATACACGTCAAGAGACAGTACAGACAGTGCTGAACCGCTATCTCGAAAAAGGAGGAGGGCGAAACACATCGCATCTGGTGCATCGTCTCGACCGCGATACATCGGGGCTCATGGTCTATGCCAAGGATGTACAGACCCAACAGTCTCTTATACGCGGATGGCAGGAACTTGTAACCGACCGCCGATACATAGCACTTGTCTCCGGGGAATTGGAAAAGAGCGATGGAGTAGTTCGTTCGTGGCTCACCGAGGATAAGCGGTTTGTAATTCACTCCAGCAGAGTGGATAATGGCGGACAATATGCGGTTACGCACTATCATCTTCTCGAGAAAGGTAACGGATACTCTCTTGTGGAGTTGGAACTGGAGACCGGTAGGAAAAACCAGATACGTGTACACATGGCAGATATCGGACACCCTGTCGTGGGCGACCATAAGTATGGTAGCAACGACGATTCCATACGTCGTTTGGGACTTCATGCCTACATGCTCTGCTTCCGACATCCGGTTACAGGTAAATACCTTCGTTTCGAAACTCCGGTTCCCGAATGTTTTGAACGCAGAATGAATGAAAGATAATTCGCTAAGAATATTACTGCTCGTGTTGCTTGTGTCGATATCAATGCATGTCGATGCACAGTTCAATAGTCGCGATTCTCTCTTACGCTTCTCTAACCGCGGAATATGGAGCGGAAAACGAACAGGGGGCAAGAATGTTTCGGAAAAGAAGGTTGCCACAACCAAGAAAAGTACAAAGGAGAGAGGAACATCCAAAAAATCTTCGGTAAAGAAAAAGAGTAAAAAAGATGTCTCAAAGAGGGCAAATACAAAAAAAGAACCTCGTATAGATTCTGTAACGTATGCTCCCAAGTATTCTCTAGGCGATAGAGTGATAATGCGTGGCGATTATGGTCCCGATGTGAAGAAGGTTGCCGATATATTGGTGCGGAATCTCTTTATCGATGAGAAAGATATTCCGTATACTTCCGATGGGCAGGTGCTTTACGATGGGGAACTTGTCAAAGCGGTTAGGTTGTTTCAAAAGGTCGAGGGTCTTTTCGATGATGGTATGATTGGTGAAACGACTGTGAAGAAACTTCGAAAAAGGGGTGTACGTAATTGAGTTTTTATGAGGTAATACCTATTATAATATATATAGTCTATAATTCTGTCTTTTTCTTCTTCTCTTGCCGTTGCTTCGCATCGGCACTTCATATATCAATGAGGGTGAATCTGTTTATTGTTTTCCTTTTATTCTGTTATGGAATAATAGGGTAGTTGGTAGTTTTCTCTTTCTACTTCTCGGTGTCCCATGAACCTCTCTTTCTTTACACTTGTATCTCTTTAGAAGTTACCTTATGCTAATAGATAAAAATCATAAGATGGTTCGCGTAAAAAGGTAATGTTTAAAATAACCGGCACCGTAAGTGAAACAGTTTGTGTTAGCACATGAAACGGATTAGTGCGAACCCCTGCTGCGCTCACTGTAAAACTCAAACAAGTTTGGTTTCGTTCGCTTGCAAGGGCTTTCACACAATGGCCTTTAAACTGCTCGGTGTCTCACTCTAATTTCGACAGTGCCGAGGTTTTAGAAGTTACCTTATGCTAAGAGATAAAAATCATAATGTGGTTCGTGGTGCGCATTAAGTTTTTAGGAAAATGAAGTGTCAATTTTTTGGAGAGAAAGCGAGGACATAGTGCGGTATGCCGTTAATTTTCTCACAA
>CAZEKX010000008.1:0-47167 GCA_964512955.1 uncultured Bacteroidaceae bacterium | reverse complement strand
TGAAACCACAATCGAAGAGCGTCGTTTCTTTGCTCGTGAGGCATTTGCTGTTTCATCTTCATATGATTCTGCAATATTCAACTATTTCAATGGTGAGGAGCAGAGCGCATTCCGTTATGCAAAAAATTGTCCTATGAGTTTGCGTTATGGTGAGAATCCCCACCAAAAGGGTGCTTTCTTTGGTGATTTTAATAAAATCTTTAACCAAATTCATGGTAAGGAGATATCTTACAACAACCTTTTGGATATTCATGCAGCAGTAGAACTTATACACGATTTTGCAGGTGAAACAACATTTGCAATTCTTAAGCACAATAATGCTTGTGGTTTGGCTTCGCGTCCCACTGTTTTAGAGGCATGGCAGGCTGCATTGGCAGGAGACCCGGTTTCGGCATTTGGTGGAGTGCTGATAACAAACAGTGTGATAGACAAGGCTACCGCAGAGGCAATCAATGAGATATTCTTCGAGGTAGTAATTGCTCCCGACTACGATATGGATGCTCTTGAGGTTCTTACACAAAAGAAAAACCGTATAATTCTTGTTCACAAGGCTACAGATATGCCTCAACAGACATTCCGTAGTGTTTTGAACGGTGTTTTGGTTCAGGAGCGCGATGCAAAGGTTGAATCGAGAGACGATTTGAAAACTGTTTCGCAGGCGGCTCCCACCGAAAGTGAAATAGATGATATGCTTTTTGCAAATAAAATAGTTAAACATAGCAAGAGTAATGCCATTGTACTTGCAAAGAATAAGCAACTTATTGCAAGCGGTGTAGGACAAACATCGCGTGTTGACTCGTTGAAGCATGCTATTGAAAAGGCAGGTACATTTGGTTTCTCGTTGCAGGGTGCAGTGATGGCAAGTGATGCATTCTTCCCCTTCCCCGACTGTGTACAAATTGCGCACGAGGCAGGTGTAACAGCAGTTATACATCCGGGAGGTTCAATAAGAGACAAAGAGTCGGTTGATTATTGCGATGCTAATGGTGTGTCAATGGTTACAACCGGTTTCCGTCATTTTAAACACTAATTATAGAGAATAAAATGGGACTTTTTTCATTTACACAGGATGTTGCAATAGACCTTGGTACAGCCAATACCATCATTACCTATAATGGTAAGATTGTGGTCGACGAACCTTCGGTTGTTGCAATAGATAACTCTACCCGCAAAATGATTGCGGTTGGAGACCGTGCAAAGCAGATGCACGAGAAAACCAATCCCAAGATACAGACAATACGTCCTTTGCGCGATGGTGTCATAGCCGACTTCTATGCTTGTGAGCAAATGATGCGCGGTCTCATAGAGAAGGTTAACATGGGTAGCAAACTGTTTACACCTTCGTTGCGCATGGTTATTGGTGTACCTTACGGTTCTACCGAGGTGGAACTACGTGCTGTACGCGACTCGGCAGAGCATGCAGGGGGTAGGGATGTATATCTCATATATGAGCCTATGGCATCGGCATTGGGTATTGGTTTAGATGTTACAGCCCCCGAAGGTAACATGGTGGTGGATATAGGTGGTGGTTCTACCGAAATCGCAGTTATATCATTGGGTGGTATTGTTTCAAACGGTTCATTGCGTATTGCCGGTGATGATTTTACAGCCGACATACAGGATTATATGGGACGTCAACATAATGTTCGTGTGAGTGAACGTATGGCTGAACGTATTAAAATTCATGTTGGTTCTGCATTGACCGACCTTGGTAGTGATGCTCCTGAGGATTATCTTGTGCATGGTCCGAACAAAATTACAGCAATGCCTATTGAAGTACCCGTAAATTACAAAGAGATTGCGCATTGTATCGATAAATCTATTACAAAGATTGAGAATGCGATTATAAATGCATTAGAGGCTACTCCTCCTGAACTATATGCCGATATTGTTCACAATGGAATATATCTTGCAGGTGGTGGTGCTTTGCTTCGTGGACTCGACAAGCGTCTCTCCGATAAAATAAACATACCTTTCCATATTGCCGAGAATCCTCTCTACTGTGTGGCAAAGGGTACAGCACTTGCTCTCAACGATCTCAACTATCCATTCCTAATGCGATAACAAGTAAAAAGAGAGGCCGTGCAAGTTCTGTTAAACTTCCTTATAAAGCATAATCACTGGTTCCTGTTCCTTTTATTGGAGGGAATCAGTTTTATGCTTATTATACGTTTTAACAATTATCAAGGCGCAACTCTCTTTACTGCATCAAATAGAGTGGCAGGTGATATGTACAGCATGATGACCGATGTCGGTGCATACTTTAATCTTAAAAAAGAGAACAGGGAGTTGTTAGAACGTAATCTTAGTCTTACGCGAGAAGTTACAGCATTGCAAGAGCAACTCTCGGTATTGATGGCTCAGGAGGCGATGGATAGTAGCGTCGTATTTGAACAAAATAAGGAGCGATATATCTTCAATACTGCCCGTGTTGTAAATAACTCATTGAATGCAGTGAACAATTATATTGTACTTGACAAAGGTACTGCCGATGGTGTTTATTCCGAAATGGGTGTGTTTGGTAACGATGGTGTGGTTGGTGTTGTGTATACGGCTTCGGAGCATTATGCACTTGTAATACCATTGCTCAACAGCAAGAGCAATATCAGTTGTCGGGTACGTAATAACGATAATTTCTGTACATTGCAATGGGATGGGGCAGATACTCGTTATTCATATCTTATCGATTTACCTCGATATACCAAGTTTGAACATGGAGACACTGTGGTAACAAGTGGTTTCTCTTCGATATTTCCCGGTAATATACCGGTAGGAATAATTGAAAAAGTAGAGGATTCCGATGATGGTATGTTCTATCGTGCACAGGTGAGGATACTTACAGATTTTGCAAGTTTGAGTTCGGTGTATATTGTTGGAAACAGGGGTTACGAAGAACATATGCAACTCGAAAAGAAAATATCTGATAAATGACACATACATATCTCATAAGGTTTCGTAATTTTGTAATATTGGCACTCATACAAGTGCTGATATTTAATCATATACACCTTTTTGGATATGCGACAGCATATATATATCTGCTGTTTTTGTTAAAATTACCACGCCATACATCGCGTAATGAACTTTTAATCTGGGGGTTCTTTTTCGGGCTTGTAGTTGATATATTCGGGAACACTCCCGGAATAAATGCTATGGCGGTAACAGCCGTTGCATTTACCCGAAACAGTATAATGTCGGCATTTATAAAGAAAGAGACTGCCGATGACTTTATACCAGGCATACACAGTATTGGAACTCTAAAATATTTGAGTTATGCTTTAATATGTGTATTGCAATTCTACATTGTACTATTCCTTTTGGAACTGTTTACAATTAATTATCCTGTTCCTTTGCTCATAAGTGTTGCAAGCAGCAGTCTGCTGACAATGTTGTTTGTTGCTGTTGCAGAATTCTTTACTCGCAAATAATGGGATAGCATGAAGAATGTAAAATTCAATCTCGAAAGGCGTAAGTATATTTTAGGTGGCGTGGTTGTGCTTGTGCTTATAACCTACATTATACGTCTCTTTAACTTACAAGTATTGAGCGAAGAGTATAAAAGTAAAGCCGACAGTAATGCTTTTTATAAAAAGACAATATATCCTGCTCGAGGTTTGATGTTCGATCGTAACGGTAAATTACTCGTATATAATCAGCCTGCATACGATATTACATTTATTCCACGAGAAATTCGTGGAATAGATACTCTTGAAATATGTCGCACGTTGAATATTACACGTGAGGAGTTCGATGAACGCATGGCTAAGATTAAGAATAAACGTTATAATCCCGGTTATTCTACATATACCGAGCAAATCTTTATGAGTCGTCTTTCTGCCGAAGAATTTGCAAAGTTTCAAGAGAAGATGTTTCTCTTTCCCGGTTTTGGTATTCAAAAGCGTTCCATACGTCAATATGCATACGGTGCTGCAGGAGTTTTATTTGGCGATATTGGTGAGGTCTCACAAAAGAAAATAGATAACGACTCTTATTATTCACGTGGCGATTACATTGGAACACAAGGGTTAGAGGCATCTTATGAAGAGATACTGCGTGGTGAAAAGGGTGTAGAACTGCTGTTACGCGATGCTTACGGTCGCATACAAGGACATTATCGAGATGGTGCATTGGATACAATGGCTGTTGCCGGCAAGAATCTGCGTCTTGGAATTGATATTGAGTTACAGGAGTTGGGCGAGAGGCTTATGCAGAACAAAATAGGAAGTATTGTTGCCATTGAGCCAGCAACAGGTGAGATTCTATGTATGGTTTCTGCACCATCCTATGACCCCTCGCTTCTTACAGGACGTCAACGTGGCGAGAACCATAAAATACTATCAAAGGATGCTCGTAAACCATTAATGAATCGTGCTGTAATGGGAACTTATCCTCCCGGCTCCACCTTTAAGACATCGCAGGCACTTACATTTCTTCAGGAGGGAATAATAACGCCACAAACAAATTTCCCTTGCTCTATGGGTTTCAGATTTAACAGGTTTAAGTTGGGATGCCATGCGCACTCTTCACCATTGGGTCTTTATCCTGCCATTGCCACATCGTGTAATGCCTATTTCTGTTGGGGGTTGGTGCGTATGTTCTCATCCAAGAGATACGAGAATGTGCAAGAGGCAATGAATACATGGAGGGATTATATGGTTTCAATGGGCTTTGGCTATCGTTTGGGTATCGATTTGCCGGGTGAGGCACGTGGAATGATACCTAATGCCCAATATTATGGTAGACATTACGGTAATTACTGGAATGCCGTAACGGTTATCAGTATCTCCATTGGTCAGGGCGAGGTTACACTTACACCGTTGCAGATAGCCAATTTAGGCGCAACAATTGCAAATAGAGGAACTTATATTACTCCTCATCTTGTTAAGAGTATCGACGGTGACACATTACCACAGAAATATTTGATACCCAAAAAGACAATGGTGGAACGTGAGGCATACGAGGATGTTGTCAAAGGTATGCGCGAAGCGGTTCTTAACGGAACTTGTCGTTCTGCAAATATTCCGGGTATCGAGGTGTGTGGAAAAACAGGAACAGCCGAGAATAAGGGTAAGGACCATTCGGTGTTTATGGGATTTGCTCCAATGAATAATCCCCGTATTGCCATTGCTGTATATGTTGAAAACGGAGGATTTGGTGCCGTATACGGTGTACCTATCGGGGCGTTGCTCATGGAGCAATATATAAATGGTAAACTCTCCGAGGAGAGTATGAAGAAGGCCGATGATATCCAAAAAAGAGTTATTTACTATGGCGACGGAGAGAGATAGCATATTCCGCAGAATAGATTGGTGGACGCTTGGCATGTATATTTTACTTGCCATTATGGGCTGGTTTGCAATATGTGGAGCCAGTTACGACTATATTGATACCGGTTTCCTTGAGTTCTTCGATCAATCGGTGCGTACAGGAAAGCAGGCACGATGGATGGCTATATCGGCTTTTGTGGGGGTTATACTTCTATGTTTCGATAAACGTGTATATAAAGATTGGGCATATATCATCTATGTCTTGTCTGTAATACTCTGTATTGCCACAATATTTTTATCGCGTGATATAAAGGGCTCACATTCATGGATTAGTTTTGGCAGTTTCAGTATTCAGCCTGCTGAGTTCATGAAGTTTGCCACAACATTGGCCTTGGCATCATTCATGACGCGCTATGGCTTTAAACTGAATGAGAACGGAAATTTCTATAAATGTCTTGCAATATTTATTCTGCCCATGCTCATTATTATCGGGCAGCGCGAAACAGGTAGTGCATTGGTATACTTGGCATTCTTCTTCGTATTATATCGCGAGGGTATGACTGGTCTTGTTTTGTTGGCGGCAATAAGTGCTGTAGTCTATTTTATTGTAGGCATTCGTTTTGGAGAGGAGGTTATACCTTCCATATCTGTAAATGTAGGGCACTATGCAGTGCTTGTTCTTATACAGTTCTTCTCTATTGCCATGGTGAAATTCTGGTGTAAGAATAACAAGACGTCGTTTGTGTTGTTTACTGTGAATATAATTGGAACATTAGGTGCATATTGGACTGCGATATATCTTATATCATTCAATATCATTTATGTTCAGTATATACTGTTAGTATTCAATATTATATATCTGTTACTTAGAATACGTCTGAATAAGGAGAAACGTAATCTGTGGGCTGTGATATTTATATTAGGTTCGTTGCTGTTCTACAACTCTTGCGATTATGTTATGCATAATGTGTTGAGAGAACACCAAAGAACACGTATAGAGGTGCTCTTGGGATTGAAGGAGGACCTTGCCAAGGCTGGCTATAATGTACATCAATCGAAAATAGCCATTGGTTCGGGCGGGTTAACGGGTAAAGGTTTCTTGAATGGAACTCAGACAAAACTTAAATATGTTCCCGAACAGGATACCGACTTCATATTCTGTACCATAGGTGAGGAACAAGGGTTTCTTGGTTCCACATTCGTGCTTATTGTATTTGCTGCATTTATACTGCGTCTTATGGCACTTGCCGAACGTCAGAGCGATACATTTGGCAGGGTTTATGGCTATTCCCTTGCATCGATATTTTTCTTTCACTTCTCAATAAATGTGGGAATGGTGTTAGGTATTATGCCTGTGATAGGTATTCCTTTACCATTCTTCAGTTATGGAGGTTCGTCATTCTTAGGTTTTTCTATTTTGTTGTTCAGTTTTCTGAGGATTGATGCCGATAGGAATATGAGAGCCTGAATCCCACATCGCAAACTCCTGCAAGTTGTTCATCGTCCATAAGGTGTCTCATAATTATATTTACGGTATCACTAGGAAGTGATATTGCCGAATCAACAGGAAATCTCATTTGGTACAGCATACCGGTTGTTGCACCATTCATACGACCATGGTCGTCGTATATCTCGCAATAAAGCGTATCTGTGAAGAGTCGTTCATGTTGAGTATTTTCTCCAAATACCTCTATCCATAAATCTTTGTATGGATATTCGGGCGTGCAACGTAATTCAACCTCTGCCAAATAGACTCCTTTCCAAGAATATTGGGTATTACATGTATAGCGTAGTGTACTATCCTGTTTCCAACAGCAATTTTCCACGCTCTTGAACTCATGATAGACATCATTGCAGGAGCATAGCAACAATATTGCAAGCAGTAGAATGTTACTCAGACTTTTGGTTGTTATGTGCATTGTTCTCCTTGTGCCCGTTATTTCTACGTTCCGAATTACGAGAATTGTTTCTGTTCCCCTTGTCATTTCCACTCTTACGACGCTTCTTGTTACGGGACATATTGTCGAAACGGTTTATATTTTCCTGCTCCAGAAGGTCGAATGATTGTTTCTCCTCGTGTCCTGTTGCCGATAGAGTCTCGGGACGCTCACCGCGTTTGTTCATCTCAATAACGGCATTGGCACGTTTAGCCGAAATTGTAACCAGATTGGCTGCAAGATGCTTGTCGGTAGAGTAGGTCAGTTCATTCTTTAAGATATCTGTCTTGAACAGGTAATATACTCCATCTTTTGTTTCCAGTTCCACATCTCGCGAAGGTAATCCTTTTGATGCCTCTACGTATGCATCTACCTCGTAGTTAAGACAACATTTGAGTTTGGCACATTGTCCTGCCAACTTTTGTGGGTTTAGTGAGATATCCTGAAAACGTGCAGCGGATGTTGATACCGAGACGAAATTTGTTGTAAAGGTGGCGCAACATAGTTCACGTCCACAGGGACCTATTCCGCCTATGCGCCCAGCCTCCTGACGGGCGCCAATCTGTTTCATCTCAATCTTAATCTTAAACACATCGGCAAGTACTTTGATAAGTTGACGGAAATCGACACGATTGTCGGCAATGTAGTAAAAAATGGCCTTCTGCCCGTCGCCTTGATACTCTACATCACCAATCTTCATATCGAGGTTTAAATCCTTGGCTATCTGTCGTGAACGTATCATTGTGTCGTGTTCACGCGCTTTGGCCTCGGCAAATTTTTCCATATCTACAGGTTTTACCTTACGGTATATGCGCTTAAACTCCGATTCTGGAGTCAAACGAGTCTTCTTCAGTTGCATAAGCACCAGACGACCTGTAAGTGTAACAGTACCGATATCGTGTCCGGGAGTAGCCTCTACTGCCACAACATCACCCTTCTTAAGTGGAATGGCATTGCTGTTCTTGTAGTATCCTTTGCGTGTATTCTTGAACTGAATCTCTACAATATCTGTATCTTCGTAGTTCCCGGGTACATCGGCAAGCCAGTCAAAGGTATTTAATGGGGCATCCATCTTACCACATCCACTGCAACATATTCCGGCACAACAATGCTTGTCTTTATATCTGTATTTCTCCATTTATCTGTTTTTTATCCAAACAATCATTCTCAACGACATATCGAAAAAGATCATTTTTGCATTTACATTACGTTCTATATGATATTGTGCTTCGGATAATTCATTCATTATCCCAAAAATATTATTCTCGTTTACATAGGGTGAGAACCGTACCGAAAAGTTACGCTCGTCTTCGGCAAGATATAGCATCTCATCGTGTTTGAAGTTCATTATAAAGTTCTCACGTATCATGCGTTGACAGTACTCTAAGAGTCCCTTCTGACGCTCACGCCCAAGAGCGGCAACCTGTTCGCTCCAACGCTTCATTTCGCGAATATTACGTGCGTATGCTACACGCATCAAGCGTGTAAAGAGTTCCAGGAACATCTCTTTGTCTGTATCTACTCGCAACTGCTCCTCGGCTTTTTCCCAATTTCCGCCACTCTGTTGTGCTACTCTCATAGCGTCGTTGCCCGACAAACCATACTTTATCATAAGAGCATTTGTTATATCCTCGCATGTTATGGCAGGAATTTCCACTTTTTGTGTACGGCTCAAGATTGTTGGTATTATCTGTTCGGGCTCCTCCGATACTAACATAAACAGAGTCTCCTTTGGTGGCTCCTCAATAATCTTCAACAGTTTATTGGAGCAAGCCTCTTTCATTTTTTCGGGTAACCATATAATGACAATTTTCCAGCCTCCCTCGCGCGATTGCATAGATAATTTATGTAGAATCTCGCTACTCTCACGCTCGTAAATCATAGGTTGCTGGTTTTCTACCCCCAGTTTTGTTAACCAATCGGAGTATCCGAAGTAAGGATTTTTTAGAAATATCTCGCGCCACTCGGCTATGTAGTCATCACTTATGGGGGCACTGTCCGAACCACTCTTCTTTTTTACAACCGGAAAGACAAAGTGTAGGTCGGAATGAATAAGTTTGTTCATCTTAACACATGCCGGACAAGCATTACATGCATCGCCATTGTGTCGTTTGCCACATAACAGGTAATGAGCCAAAGCAACAGCCATAGGTAGTTTTCCGTTCCCTTTTGGGCCGGTGATAAGCAGTGCATGTGCCAAACGATTCTCGTCTACACAGCGTTTTAACTGCTCTTTTACAATATTCTGTCCTATGACATCTGCAAAGTACATACTAATATATCTCTTTTGCTACATCACAAATAATATCAACAGCATTCATCGTGTAGAAGTGTATGCTTGGTACACCATGTGCAACCAATTCCTTGCACTGTTGCAGACACCACTCTTTTCCCACGTTGGCAGCATCTTTGTCATCTTTGCATTTAAGCATCTCCTTGACAAGTGTGTCGGGCAGGTCTACCCTGAATGTTTTTGGCAATACATTCAGTTGAGAAAGACGATAAATGGGTTTAATACCCGGGATAATGGGAATTGTAATACCCATTTCACGAGCATGTTCAACAAACTTAAAATATTTGTTGTTGTCGAAGAACATTTGCGTAACAGCATATTCTGCTCCCTCTTCCATTTTTTGTTTCAACCAGGCGAGGTCGCTTTCAATGTTCGGTGCCTCTTCGTGTTTCTCGGGGTAGCATGCAACACCATACGAAAAACGCTCACCACGCTCCTTCATAGGTGTGCCATCTATAAAGAATCCTTCGTTGAAACGGTTAATCTGTCGCTGTAGGTCTATTGCATGGCTGTGTCCTCCTGCTGTAGGAACAAAATTCTTGTCCTCCTTTACTTTGTCGCCACGTAGAACCAAAACATCGGTTATTCCCGACAATTGTAAGTCAATGAGAACATATTCAGTCTCTTCCAAAGTAAACCCGTTGCACAGAATATGGGGAACAACAGGAACACCATAGCGATGTTGTATTGCGGTTGCGACTGCCACTGTGCCCGGCCGACGACGTATATTTGAACGTCTGAACGTTCCATCGCCGTTATCTACATAAATATTTTCACTATGGTGTGTGGTTATATTTATGTACATTGGATTAAATTCCATAAGTTTGTCAATGGAACTGAAAAGTTTTGTTGTACCTGTACCTTTTACCGGAGGTAATACCTCGAATGAAAACGCAGTCTTCTCCGATGATTTTATATAATCAATAACTCTCATTGCTAATGAAACAAATTTTTCAGATAACACAAAATTTGTCGTATAACAGAAATATTTATCTAATTATCGACAATAAATGCAATCTATTTTTGCAAAGTTAATAAGAAACTGCTTTAAATTTTAGAAGTTATATAAATTTCTTTCAAAAAAGTTGTCTACTTTATATGCAAAAAGTTCATGCTAAGTTGTGTATATATATTAAAACAACTTTTTAGTAAACAGAACTTTTTTGGGACGAAGAAAAAAGTTGTCTGCACCTTGGTGCAGACAACCAACAATCAATAAACCTATCATTGAAAAACACTTTTCTCTTATAGTACAGACTCAATAACCTCGCCATCGGGTGTAACGTAAACTACTTTTTCGAAGTTTCCTTTCTCAATCTCCAATTCGTAACATACTACATTTGGGCGTTCCTCGTAATCGGCATCGTCAATGTGGTAGTCGGGGTATGCTGTGCTCACTGCTGCTGTAACAACTTCAGGTAAGTTTACTACTGCAACATCCCACTCGGTGAGGAGCCACTCATTTGCATTGTTAAAGTATGCATCTTTCAAAATCGAGTTATGCAAAATCTCAACCTCAAGTATTCCATTCCTGTCATATTCTGCGCTGCGTACAACTGCATCGGGATATTTTTCGCTTAAGAAAGTTCTTATAGTTGATGGAATATTGGCACCTTGATTTTCTGTAAAGTCGGAGAGAATTTCACCTTCGGCGGTGATATTTAGATATTTCTCTACGCCTCCTTTCTCAATCTCAACTTCGTAATACGATACATCGGGGTGCTCCTCGTAATTGGCATCGTCTATGCGGTACTCCGGATATGCTGTATTCACAGCAGTTGTAACAGCCTCGGGTAGTTCGGTAAGAGCAATATCCCACTCTGTGTATACCCATTGGTTTGCTCTGTCGAAGTATACGTCCTTCATACGTGCATCGTGCCATATCTCAACCTCTAATAACCCTCCATTGTCATATTCTGCATGGCGTATTGTCGCTCCGGGGTATTTTGTCTCAATATATGCTGTTGCTACATCGGGAACGGGTACACTTTTGTTATCATCATCACACGCCACAATTGCGAGCAGTGCAAATATAAATACAGGAAACAATCTTTTCATAATATAAGTTTTTAGTTGTTAGTAAATTGTATTGTATATATTTCTAAAGTCTTAGTTGTTGTTAGTAATTCTTTTGGGACTGTATCAGTCGTCAATATCTATAATATTGAAGTTCTTGTCGAATGTAAGTTCCAGGCGGTTCGATAGACGTACCTCGTATTCATTGCGTTCGTGGTCAATTTGTAGAACCTTTTCACCTGCAAATTTGTTTGCAACATAATTTCTTATTGCTTCGGGAACAACTGCGGCAGGAACTTCGGAGTAACGGCAATCAACCTCTCTCCACTCGCCATTGCGTGAGAACTCAAGTTTAGTACCATCGGTAAATACCACTTCGTACGATTTATCCAAGAAATCGCGCTCCTCCTTTACAAAGGAGATTTTGTTATTTCCAAAATGGGTATTGATGAACTGTTGCGAAGATGCGGGTAGATTCTCCTTGTTAATAACTCTGTCATTGTCTGCGTTAGCAGAGAAAACACCAAATGTAAAAACCGCTGCGATAAAAACTAAAATCTTTTTCATACTTTTCTTTCGTTTTAAATTATTACTGTTTCTATTTATTCTTTTCATTTATAATAAACAACCTCTTTGTTCTGTTTTGTTCATTTCTTCTGTGTTGTTTACGATGCAAATATTATACCCAATTCTGAAATGAATTTGAAATTCAGGAAAAAATGATTTTTTTTTGCATTGTTGTTATTTTGCTATTTTAAACCTCTTTTTCTCAGTTTCTGTTGCAAATATTATACCCGATTCTGAAATGAATTTGAAATTCAGGAAAAAAATGAAATTTCCATAAATTTAAACAGTTCCTAATTTATAATATACAACGACACTTCTGTATTAGTGTTATCAACCATAAATGTGCCATTGAGTCAAAAGCATATTTTATAAGTATAGGCAAAATATAAAAAGTATTGATAGAATATTACGACAATCTAAAAAGTTAAAGAGGCTGACTAAAAAGTCTATACGACTTTAGATGTCAGCCTCTTTAACTTGTACTCGAAGCGGGACTTGAACCCGCACGGCGTTTAAATGCCAAAGGATTTTAAGTCCTTCGTGTCTACCGATTCCACCATTCGAGCAACCTTAAATTGTTACCGCCGAAGCCGGAGTCATACCATTGCGACAACGATAACGGGTGCAAAGATAATTCGTTTTACAAAAATATCAAAAAGTTTGGCGGTTAATTTTGTATTGTTATGATATTTCCACTCCTAAATATTCTGTATTGCCATAGACGTTTATCGGATTTCCCTTCTATGGGAATACCGCCGATATTCAGGTCGTATGTGCTGTTGCAGCCGTCGCAGGTGGCATATCCTATCTCGTTCAGTTTCAAACGGTGTATGCCCATATCGCAGTAAGGGCATGCCCAGTCGTATGCCATTAACTCTCCATCGTACTTTGTACCTATTATAAACCCTCCGTAGCCATACTGAAACCCTTGGCGAACCTCGTACTCGCTTAACTGTTTTTCGTACTTGTTGCCAAGGACATCGGTTACTTCGTAGGTGGTACGTGTCTTTCTCTTTATTTTTATGTATTGTCCTGCTCCGTAAATTTGGTTAAAGGGGTGGTATGTTGCATCTACCGAAAAGTATGCGGCATATCCCGAATAGGGCGACTCTCCATCGCACGACATAAATCCTATTATACAAAGCAGTATTAGTATTTTTTTCATCCTACTCTTTTTATACAAAAACGCAAAGCATCGGTTCTTATTGTTTTCCGTTGCTCTGCGTTAATATTTTTTGTATTTTCTTTGAACTGACGAATCAATCTCTCTTAAGCAGTGCTTTTTCTGCTCTCGATGCTTTCTCAAAGTCTATATTGCTGTATATGCCTTCCATAAGTTCAACAATACAATCGTTGCATAGGTTGCCTATACTGCCTTCGTGGGTGTGATGTATCTCCTTGTCTGCAGTAAATGTTCCTGCTTCAATCTCTAATCCTACCTTCTTGTAGGCATCGCGGAACGGCATACCTTCGGTGGCAAGACGGTTCACCCTCTCTACACTGAACATTGCATCGTAGCGTTTGTCATCGAGTATATTACGGTTAACCTCTATACGCTCAATTATATATGTTGCCATCTGCAAGCAATCCTTCAGTTCGGTAAATGCCGGTAGGAACAACTCTTTTATTATCTGCAGGTCGCGGAAATAACCACATGGCAGGTTGTTCATTATAAGTATAATATCTGTTGGTAGCGCCTGCAGACGATTGCATTTTGCACGTAACAGTTCAAATACATCGGGGTTCTTCTTGTGTGGCATGATACTGCTGCCTGTGGTGCACTCTGTCGGTAGTTTCACAAATCCGAAATTTTGAGAGTTGAACATGCATGCATCGAATGCCATCTTTGCCAATGTGCCTGCTACGCTTGCAAGAGCATATGCAATATTGCGTTCGCACTTGCCTCGTCCCATCTGTGCATATACAACATTGTAGTTCATGCTGTCGAATCCCAGCAGTTCGGTGGTCATGGTACGGTTCAAAGGGAATGATGAACCGTAACCTGCCGCTGAACCAAGCGGGTTACGGTTGCACATGCGGTAGGCTGCCTGCAAAAAGAGCATGTCGTCGGCAAGGCTCTCGGCGTATGCTCCGAACCACAACCCGAACGACGAGGGCATTGCCACTTGCAAGTGGGTATATCCCGGCATAAGCACATCCTTGTGGCGATTGCTTTGTGATATAAGAGCGTGAAATAACTCTTTTGTTCCCCGGCATATATCCTGCAACTCTTTGCGAGTGAATAGTTTCAGGTCCAACAGCACTTGGTCGTTACGCGAACGTCCGCTATGTATCTTTTTGCCTGTATCACCCAATTTGCGTGTCAGCATAAGTTCCACCTGTGAGTGCACATCCTCTACACCATCTTCTATAACGAACTCGCCACATTCGGCTATTGAATATATACTTCGTAGTTCACTATGCAGTGCCTCCATCTCGTCGTGTGTGAGCATACCGATACTCTCGAGCATGGTGCTGTGAGCAATGGAACCTAAAATGTCGTAGCGTGCAAGCAATATATCGAGTTCTCTGTCGCGTCCCACAGTGAAACGTTCTATCTCGGGGTTTACATCGCTATTCTTCTCCCAAAGTTTCTTTGCCATTCTTCTCTTAATACTGTATTTGTGATAGTCCTTCGGCAATCTTTTCTAAACCCTCTTTCATGGGTTTGTCAATCATTCCGCGGAGCATGAAGTTTACCTCAACCTTTGCTACCACTCGCATTTTGGATGCTTCGGGTCCATCGGGAATTATCTGTATCCATAAATTTCCGGGTACAGGCGACCCTACAGCCTCTAACTTAATACACTTGGGCGCTTCGCGTTCAACAATCTTAACACTTACCATTCCAAGTGTGGGAACCTCTATTGTTGCTTGGTCGCGGTCGAATGTAAGGTCCTTAACCTTATCCTCGGGTATCCTGCCTTTTATCAGTTCAAGGTTGTTCAGGTCTTCTAACTTTGCATATACCCTTTCTTGCGAGAAGGGTATATGTTTAACACTGCTTTCGTATTGACTCATTTTCTGTTATTTTAAATCGTTTCTCCACTCCGAGGGGTTTGCACGCCACTCTTGCAAGGTAGGCATAACATCTTCTGTTATGTATCCTGTCTCTTTGGCTGCCTCAAGAACTGCTTCGTAGTCGGTGAGGGTGATGAGTTTAACCCCGGCATTGGCGAATGCCTCTACTGCAACGTCAAAACCGTAAGTGAACGATGCAACCATTCCTACAACCTCGACACCTGCGGCGCGAAGAGCCTCTACCGCTTTAAGACTGCTCAATCCGGTAGATACAAGGTCCTCTACCACAACAACCTTTGCTCCGGGCTGAACATCGCCTTCAATAAGGTTGCCAAGGCCATGGTCTTTAGCCTTTGGACGTACATATACAAAAGGTTTTGCCAACTCTTCGGCAACCAAAGCGCCTTGTGCGATAGCACCTGTTGCAACACCGGCAACAGTGTCTGCCTGTGGGAACTCCTCGAGTATGAGGTTTGCCAATCCGAGTTTTACTCTGGTGCGTAGTTCGGGAAACGATAATGTTTTTCTGTTATCGCAGTAGAATGGTGATTTCCAGCCCGATGCCCATGTGAAGGGTTGCTCGGGTTGTAACTTAACTGCCTTAATCTTCAGCAATTCTGCTGCCATGATAACTTTCGATTTGTTTGACATAATATCTGTTTTTATAGGTTTGTTTAATGTAGTGTCGTTGCGAAGATAGCAAATAGAAATGAAATTTTTATCTGTTGTGCTGTATAAATATCCTTTTTTACGCTATTATTTTGTTTGCGAGTAACCCTCTCTCTTTAACAACTCTACTATTTTCTCTTTAAATTCTCCCTGGATTATAATTTCACCCTCTTTGGCTGTTCCGCCAACTCCGCATTTTGTCTTCAGTAGTCGGGCAAGTTCTTTTAAATCGTTGTCGCAACCGGTGAAATTCTTTATTACTGTAACGGTTTTCCCGCCTCTGTGGTTCTTTTCAATACTTACACGTAGTTTTTGCTGTTGCTTAGGGAGTGTTTCAATATCCTCCTTTTCATCGGTGGAATATTGAAAGTCGGGGTTTGTGGAATAGACAATATTCAATCTGTCTTTCCAGTCGTTCTTTTTCATCTTATTGTCATGTTCAATTGGTTTCCGGGGTAAAGATACAATCTTTTTTTTACGAATACACCCCATTTTTGTATATTGTAGAACACAAATTTTAAAGACTCACAAAATATAAATAAATTTGTAACGTTATAAATAATGCGCTATGCTACAACTAAACAATAAAATAGACCGTGTTCCCGAACCTACCTTGCGTCGTTTGCCTTGGTATCTTTCGGTATGTCGCCTGCTAAAGTCCCATGGCGAAACATTCGTCTCTTCTACACGTTTGTCGAAAGAGACAAATATTGTTGCATCGCAGATAGCAAAGGACTTGTCGTGTGTGAACATCGTAGGGCGTACTCGTGTGGGTTACGATATTGATAACCTGCTCGAGGTGCTTGAGAATTTTCTTGGTTTTACCACTATTCACAAGGCTTTCTTGTTTGGTGCAGGTCGTTTGGGAAAAGCGTTGTTGAATGACACCGGCTTAAAGCAGTTCGGTCTGGAGGTTGTGGCGGCTTTTGATACCAACCCACGTATAATAGGACATAGTACGTCGGGTATTCCGGTATATCATATAAACGACCTTGAAGCAAAAATGCGCAGACACAAGGTGAAGATTGGTATCCTTACGGTGCCAATAGACAATGCACAGGAGGTAGCCGACAAAATGGTGGTGTGGGGTATAAAAGCCATTTGGAATTTTACTCCTCTGCGCATACGTGTACCCGACGACATTGTGGTACAGAACACATCGTTATATGCGCATCTGTCGTTAATGTTTAACCGTCTCGATGGCATGGAGTGTGCCGGCGAGGAATAGTTTTAGAGAAGAATGAAAATTATAGCAGTTGGCAAGAATTATGCCGAGCATGCATTGGAGTTTGATGGAACCATAGAAAAACCTCAAGCACCGATGATATTTATGAAACCCGACTCGTCCATACTTAAAAACGGGAAACACTTTTATATGCCCGACTGGATGGGACGTATCGATTACGAGGCGGAAATTGTGGTACGTATAAACAAGTTGGGACGCAGTATCCCTGCTCGTTTTGCTTATCGTTATTACGATGCTGTAACGGTGGGAATAGATTTTACTGCACGAGACATGCAGCGTCGTTTTATTGAGGCGGGGGCTCCTTGGGAACTATCAAAGGGTTTCGACTGCTCGGCTGTATTAGGGGAATTCCGTCCCATAGAACGTTATAATTTACGTGATATACCTTTTTCACTCAGTATAAACGATGTTACTGTGCAGAGTGCAAACACATCGGGCATGCTCTTCCCTGTAGACGAGATTGTGGCATACGTTAGTCGTTTCTGTACACTAAAAACAGGTGATTTAATATTTACGGGAACACCAGCCGGTGTAGGTGAGGCTCATGTCGGCGATCATTTGAAAGGCTTTATTGGAGAGGAAAAGGTACTCGATTTTCATATACGATAATTATCAATGAAACATTTCAGAACTATTGCTATATTTTTACTGTTTTTTGCTTTTGTCTTGCCGGCAAAACCACAGTTTATGAATGTGGACTGGAGCATCTTTGAACGTGATACGTTGTTGCCTCGTTACACTACTGTTGTGGAACTTGGCGACGAATATGAATTATATAACTATTCGGTTGCTATTGAATATCCCGAATTTGTACCTATGACACCGGTCGAGGTGGGGCAATATCGCTTGAATTTCTTGAATGAACCGCTGCCGTCGTGGCCACTGGTGAATACCTCGGTACAGGTGTCTGCCAAGGAAGGTCTTCTCGATATTGGTTTTATTCCGGTTGTGTTTGCCAATGGTGAGTATTACAAGATAAATTCGTTTAAATTGGTTGTGAAAAAGGTTTTTAATGTAGACCGACTCTACTCAAGAGCCTACTCACGCACAACCGTTAGCGAACGATATACCTCGAGTTCGGTTCTTTCATCGGGGCGTTGGGTGAAAATATGTGTACAAGAGAATGGTGTATTTAAAATTACACGAAATGAATTGTTGAAAATGGGATTCTCCAACCCCGACAAAGTACGCTTGTTTGGGTACGGTGGACATATGTTGCCCGAAACCAACTTGCAGAATCTATCCGACGACTTACAAGAGGTACCCATGTGGCGTGAAAAGGATTATGTGCTGTTTTATGCCAACGGTACAGTGCGTTGGGAGTATTCTAAAAATCGTTTTGTACATAAACAGAACATATATTCCGATTATAGTTACTACTTCTTGAACGAGAGTGATGCCGACCCTCTTGCCTTCCCCGAAAAGAGTGTCGATGCAGGAACTGCCGATATCTGTACTACATATCCCGATTATGCTCTTTACGAGAATGACGCGAAGTCGCTATGTGCCTACGGACGTGTATTGCTCGATAGTTATAACTATGCTTCGGGGCGTAACGTTAGTTACAAGTTCGATTTGCCGGGTGTAACATCTTCACGCGCCTATATAGGTCTTGCATTTGGTAGTGATGCTACATCGGAAAGTAAACTATCTGTAAATGTAAACGACTCCTCAGTTGGCTTTTTGAATATCTCGAAAGCGGGTTCTGCCGATAAAGGTAAAATCGTCTCAGGCGCATTTGGCATAGCAACAGGGCTTGCCGAAAAAACAGTGGTAAATCTATTACATTCCACATCCGATGCCTCTTTGCCCGGTTATCTCGACTATATTGAACTCAATTTTGCCAGGGAACTTGCATTGCGCGGTTCGAGTATCAATTTCCGTGGAAACTTACCTAATGGTAATGTGAACTATGAGTTGTCGCATGCAACCAATACCACTCATATATGGCAGGTAACAACGCCTTCGGAGATAACAGAAATATCTTCCTCGTTCGAAAACGGAGTGTTGTCTTTTGCTGCTTCTGCTTCATATCAGGATGAATTTGTTGCTGTAGATGTAAAAGGCTCTTTCCCCTCTGTTACAGTTGTAGGCGAGGTGGTAAACCAAAATCTGCATGCTTTGGAACAAACCGATATGGTTATAATTGTTCCGTCTAACGGAAATTTCATAAACCCTGCCGAGCGTCTTGCCGATGCACATCGTCAGCGCGACGGGCTTACTGTGGCTGTGATAACAGCAGAACAGGTGTATAACGAATTTTCATCGGGAACACCCGACGCTACTGCCTATCGACGTTTGATGAAGATGCTTTACGACCGTGCATCATCGCAAGAGGATGCACCTAAATACCTGCTACTATTTGGTGATGGTGCCTACGATAACCGTTTGCATACTTTGTCGAAAGAGTCGCAAGACAATTTGTTGCTTACCTATCAGTCCGAGAACTCGGTGAGTTCAATATTCTCCTATGTCTTAGAGGATTACTTTGGTCTTCTCGATGATAACGAGGGTGGTAATTTCCTTTCGGCAAAAATAGATATCGGAATAGGACGTATTCCTGCAAAAACCATAAATGAAGCCAATGCTGTGGTGGATAAAACTATTGCATACATGGAAAATAAGCATGCAGGGCCATGGCAGAATATTATAGCACTGTTAGGAGATGATGGCGATAAGAGTATTCCTAATCAGCACATGAAGGATGCCGAGGCTATTGCTTCGTATGTTGAGGCTAATCACCGTTCATTTGTGTTGGACCGTATTTATTGGGACGAATATCCTATGGAGGTGCTTGCTACCGGAAACAGTTATCCATTGGTTACACGAGATATACGTAAAAGAATAGAGGAGGGTGCGCTCATAATGAACTATTCGGGGCATGGAAGTGCTATGCTGTTCTCGCACGAAATGACATGGAGTTCCGACGATATGGCATCTGTCTCTTCGCCATATATGCCTTTTTGGGTAACAGCATCGTGTGATATCGCTCCCTTTGATAAGGGCGACGGTTCTATGGGCGAAAACGCAATACTCAATCCTAATGGTGCCGCGATAGGTCTTTTCACAACAACGCGCACAGTATTGCAATCCTATAATGCTATTATAAACCGTCAATTTATGAAGTATCTTCTTCGTCTCGACGAAAATGGCAATGTGCCAACAGTGGGTGATGCTGCTCGTAAGGCAAAATGTGCAGTTATAGCCGAAGCGAGCGACATGTCCGAGAATAAGTTGCAATATGTGCTTTTGGGTGACCCAGCATTACGTCTGAATATGCCGAAATATACCGCTATAATTGATAAGTTCGACGGTAAGTCTGTTTCCGAAACAGGGCAAATGTCTGCCGGTGGCAGTGTAACGGTAGAGGGGTATATTGCCAATAGTGATGGTTCTCTTGCCACCACCTTTGCAGGTGTGGTATCTCCAACACTCTACGATTGTGCCGAGGTTGTAACAACTCTCGACAATACAGGTCTTGGAGCATATAATTATACTGCGTTCCGCAAAAAACTGTTTGCCGGTAGCGACTCGGTTAAGGCAGGTCGTTTTAAATTTACCATTCCGGTACCTATGGATATAAGTTACGGCGATGAACAAGGCATGCTCAATCTGTTTGCCGTCGACGAAACACAAGGTATGGCGGCACAAGGATGTTATGAGAATTTTATTATCGGTGGTACTGCATCGGAAATTCAGAATGACGAAAAGGGCCCCGAAATAACAGCCTATCTTAATACCCCGGCTTTTGTGCCGGGTGGTGTGGTGAATGCCACTCCCTGTCTTTTTGTGGAACTGTTCGATGAAAACGGCATAAATACTGTTGGCTCAGGTGTCGGGCACGATATAATTGCAATTGTAGATAATGATGTTGCACATACATATAAACTTAATAACTATTTCAAAGCACAGGTTGGCGATTACAGGTGCGGAACCATTGAATTCCCGTTGGGGGAATTAAGTGCCGGGGAGCATGAGATGATTATACGTGCATGGGACCTCTTCAATAACTCTACAACCGATACGCTATCTTTTGTGGTGGAGCCAAACCTTGCTCCCGATTTTGTCGATATCTCGGTGTCGCCCAATCCAATCCGTTATGGAGAACTGGCACATTTCATCTTGGTTCACGACATGCCCCAAAGTATAATAGAGGTTACTTTGGAACTGTTTAACTTCCAAGGACAAAAACTTTGGCAATCGACACAAAAGGGTATCAGTGATGGAACTGTATATTCGTTTACATGGGATGTTACCACACAAGGAGGGCAACCAATTCCCACCGGGGTGTATCTCTATCGTGCGAAAATTGCATCGGGAGGTGGCGAATCACAAACCAAAACCCGAAAAATTATAATATTAAACAATAAATAAGCAAAAAATAAGTTTAATAATTACGTCAAACAGAAAAACAAAATAAATATGATAAAAAATAGAGTTTTATTTATATTGTTAGGTGCATTGCTTGCTTTGCCTGCTCTTGCTCAGAAAGAACAATTTAACCCCGTATACACCGGCGTGACATCGTTGTCAATTGCTCCCGATGCTCGTGCAGGTGCTTTGGGTGATGTGGGTGTTGCCACCGAAGCCGATGCCAATTCGCAATATTGGAATCCTGCAAAATACCCTTTTAACATAGCACGTGCCGGTCTTTCAATATCATATACTCCCTGGTTACGTCAGTTGGTAAGTGATATCGATTTGGCATACGTGGCAGGTTTCTATCGCATAGGAGACTATTCTGCCATAAGTGGTTCGCTTACATATTTCTCTCTTGGTGAGGTAATAGCAGAAGAGTATACCATTAAACCCTACGAATTTGCTGTTGATTTAGCCTATTCACGTATGCTCTCGGAAACCCTTTCTGCCGCAGTTACTCTGCGTTTCATTTACTCCGACCTGCAATACGACTATGCCGAGGATATGGAGGCGGGTTCTGCCTATGCTGCCGATTTGTCTTTGTATTATAATAATTATATAATGTTGGGTAATCGTGAGTGTATGCTTGGATTGGGATTGAATGCTTCCAATATAGGTAGTAAAATATCATACGACGGTGGAAATACAAACGAATTTATTCCCACCAATCTGCGTTTAGGTGCATCGTTGCTTGTACCCATCGATGAATATAATACAATATCAATCAGTGCCGATTTAAATAAACTAATGGTTCCAACACGCCCTACATACGCACAGTTCCTCGAAGAAGAGGGGTATGATGCCAATGATAATTCAAAATACTCCGAGTATCAAGGATGGTTGGAAACTACAGGATATAACGATATCTCACCTATCTCCGGTATATTCAAATCGTTTAGTGATGCACCGGGTGGCTTTAGCGAGGAGTTGAAAGAGATATATGGTGGTATTGGTATTGAGTACTGCTATAATCAACAATTCTCTTTGCGTGGCGGTTATCACTACGAGAACGAATTTAAAGGAAACAGACAATATTTTACCGTTGGTGCCGGTTTTAAAATGAGTGTTTTTTCTCTCGACGGAGCATACCTTATATCGACAGCACAAAGTAATCCTCTCGACCAAACATTGCGTTTCTCTCTCTCATTCGATATGGATGGTTTGAAAGATCTCTTCAGTCGTGGACGATAATCACTTACTTATTAAATTTATATAATATGATACGTGTGGGTTTTGGTATGGATGTTCATCGTTTTGTTGATGGACGTGACCTTTGGATTGGTGGTGTGAAAATACCATACGAGTTGGGCTTAGACGGACATTCCGATGCCGATGTGCTTATTCATGCCATTTGCGATGCTCTGTTGGGCGCCGCGAATCTTAGAGATATAGGTTTTCAGTTTCCCGACAACTCCAATGAATTTCTTAACATAGATAGTAAAATTCTTTTACATCGTACGAATGAACTTCTAAAAGAGAAGGGTTGCAGAATTGGTAACATCGATGCAACTGTTGCAGCACAGGCGCCTAAACTGAATCCGCATATACCATCAATGCAGCAAACCATGGCGCAGGTACTTGGCATAGATACCGATGCAATATCTGTAAAAGCCACAACAACCGAAAAACTCGGTTTCGAAGGGCGTAAAGAGGGTATTACTGCATACGCTGTGGTGCTTATTGAGAAATAATTCTCTATGTATTCCAGATTCTTGATAATAGTGGCAACAACACTGTTGTTTGTCTCTTGTGCCACATTGTCGCGTACCGGTGTAGGACGCGTGAAACATTATGCAATAGAGAGCGAACAATTGCCCAAAGAGTTCGATGGTTTCACCTTTGCCTTCCTTTCCGACCTTCACTATCCCAGCAAGTTTACACGTAAACGTTTGGGTAGAGTAGTGCGTAAACTGCGCGAAGCAGAACCACAGATGTTGCTTCTTGGAGGCGATTATGTAACATCGAACGAATACATCGATGAACTTTTTGATTCCATTTCATCGGTAAAAACAACTTATGGAACATACGCAGTTCTTGGTAATCATGAATTTCGACGTGCATCGCTCATAGAAGAGTCTATGGAGTTATATGGAATAGAACTCTTAAACGACGAGGTGGTAAATATCCTCGGCGATTCATCGTTCATGGCTCTTGCCGGTATACACAACCCATTCAATATAGACAAACTGACACCACCGGTAACATCTTCGATTGCCGATTCGGTTTTCACCATTCTGCTTGTTCATACCCCCGATTACGCTCAAGACACTGCTGCGCCTGCCGATATAGTCCTTTCGGGACACACACATGGTGGACAGGTAAGTATTTTGGGTATGTACACTCCTGTAACGAATTCGCGCTATGGTACCCGTTTTCTGCGTGGTCTTAATTATACCGATACATCTGTTCCGGTCATAACAACATCGGGCGTGGGGACATCGCGTCGTAAGGTACGTTTTTGTGTGCCGAGCGAGATGGTTTTTATAACCTTGCATCGAAAAACTTTGTAAAGTTTGTAACAATATATGAATATGTACGTCTTATAAACATGGAGTTACTAAATGTAAATATGAGAAAGTTACTATTTCTGTTGTTATTGTTTATTGTAGCAAATGTCCCTGCACAGAATAACACACCGAAAGGTTGCGATATACCTAAGGCCTCTTTTGAACTATGTTTGAAAGCCGGTAATCCTACTTCCGGTGGCGTGCGAATATACTATGTGAACGAAGATTTCGACGAAGAAAGAATTAAAAATACTACTTTCGACAATAAAGGTTGTTGCAAGTTTGAAGTCCCTGTGTTCGATACATTTGCGTCTGTAACATTGTCTATCGAAGGTAATTGGTATAACCTGCTACTATGTGCCGGAGATACTCTGTCTGTGATTTATGACTTAGCGACACAAAGAATCGAATTTTTTGGTAACAATGTGCGTTGGCAACAAGAACTGGACGAATATAACCGCTTTGTAAAGAGTAAGTTGAAGTATTTGGATCCAATGAATTATAACACACAACAGGTGTTTCTGGAGGCTTGTATGGAGAACTGGAAAAGCAGGTTGGCATTGTTGAATGAGTTTCTGAATGAAAATACCTTAATCTCGTCAGAAGTGTGTAAATATATACGTGGGGAGCATGCCGCTGTTTTGTTTAGTTGGTTAACACAATATGCAACCGACTGAAAAAAGAGGAACGATTTAGCGATGAATACGTTGCTTTTATTCATGAAATATTAAGCAAACTCTCTACTCCAATATCCCAATTCGATATAATCTCCGATTTTGTAAACTATTATGGTTATTACAACTTTGTTTTGCCTGTTCGAATTTTCAAAAGTGAATATAATGCACTGTACGAGCAGTATCGTCGTGGGTGTATTTCTTTGTCAAAAAAGGATTTAGATGCAATAAGTGATGCAGAATATGCCTACTCTTTGGAATATTATCTGAAGATAATTAAGAAAACCGACTCATTAGAGATAGAGCGCAAAATGGCTCCTTACAGCAAGAGTATTCGACGTGTCGATAAACTTATAAAGAAACATGCTACAGTAGAGTGGATTAAAAATCCTGATGCCATCAAAGAATATGCCATTTGTAGAGAAATAAAATCAATTAAGGACTTTTTGAATGAACAGCCACTTGAAACCTCGGCACACGCCTATGTCATGACGGCTCTTTTGTGTGAATTTTTATACGACACTCAAATTCCTTTTTCCGACGATGCTGTTTTGTATGCAATGGATTGTATAGGAGTACCAAAACTCCAAAATCTGTTTGTAAACCGAAATAACCATTATCGACGTATTGCCGAAAAGAATGTGAATGAGGAATTTATTCGTAACAGAGCCAACGAAGTGGCAGGAATAATGAATGCCGATACACTTGTCATGAAACTGCTTTAACCCTATCGTGGCAAAGTCGTCTACTTGGATATTTGGGGAACATGGTGTGGTCCTTGCAAACGATATATGCAACATGTACCTGCTATTAAAGAGGCTATGGTGGGAAAGGATATGGGGTTTTTCTATATCTTGCATATTCCTCGCCCGAAGAGGCTCGTCGCACTGTTGTAAAGGAGTATGGTGCTTATGGCGAAAACAGTTTTCACTATAATTTGCCGGCAGAGCAAATGAAATTGCTGATTACAAAATTCGGTATAGATGAATATCCCACATATATGATTTTTGACAAAGATGGGAATCTGGTTGACGATGATGCTCCCAATCCCACAGAAAAAGAAAAACTGTTGCCCCTGCTCAACAATTTGTTGAATAAATAAGAAACAGTATCTAAATTGCTACAAGGTTTGTTGTTATTGTAGGAAATTCCTATCTTCGCAACATAAAGCAAGAGTGGTAATGGAGAATATCTCGTATATCGATACACTTTATATGCGTCGTTGCTTGCAGTTGGCACGCAATGGTTGTGGTAGTACATCGCCTAACCCCATGGTTGGGGCTGTGATAGTATGTGATGGTCGCATAATAGGTGAAGGTTATCATATACGTGCCGGTGAACCACATGCCGAGGTTAATGCTGTACGCTCTGTAAAAGAGTGTGATATCCCATTATTGAAACGTTCTACTATCTATGTGAGTCTTGAACCCTGTTCGCATTACGGAAAAACACCACCTTGCTGCGACCTTATAATCTCTTGTGGTATTCCTCGTGTGGTGGTTGCTACCACCGATGTCAATTCACAGGTGAACGGTGAGGGTATATCAAGAATGCGCGCAGCAGGAATTGAGGTTGTTGTTGGTGGCTTACGTAACGATGCACTCTCTTTGAATAAAGAATTTTTTACTTATCACTCTCTTGGGCGGCCTTATATCACGCTTAAATGGGCGCAAACAGCCGATGGTTTTATCGATAATCTGCGCTCCGGGGGTAAGTCTCTAAAAATATCTACCGACGGGTCGCAAATTGCAGTACATAAACTACGTTCGGAATGTGATGCAATTCTTGTAGGCACGCGTACAGCCCTGTTGGATAATCCTTCGCTTACTCTTCGTGCTTGGAGTGGCAGGCAACCGTTGCGTTTGGTCGTGGACCGTAGCGGAGTATTGCCGGCATCACTTAATTTATTCGATGATACTTGTCGTACTATTGTTTATACTGCAAGAAATATTGAGGGAAAGTTTGGTAAAAAAACAGAACAAGTTGTACTCGATTTTTCTTGTGATATATTACCACAGATATTGTCGCATCTCTCTTTCCTAAAAGTAGGCAGTCTGCTCGTTGAGGGTGGGGCAACTCTGTTGCAGGGGTTTATAGATTCCAATCTCTGGGATGTGGCACGTGTTGAGCGTAATCCAAGAATGGTTTTAGGTTCCGGAGTTCCTGCACCGTCGTTGCATGGAGTAATAGAGGCATCCAATTTTACCTGTTTCGGTAACGAAATTTCAACCTTTATTCGACAAAAAACGTTATTTAATCCCTAAATTATTATAAATAACACTCTTTTTGTCGTTCATACCAAAAAATCTTGCTATTTTTGTAGATTGAATATAATATGCAGTAAATAATCTATGAAAAAGCAGTGGTTTATATATATTCTGATATCATTGATGTTTATTAATGTGTCGTGTACCGACGATAGCAATGGCGACGCGGATTTACTATCGCCATATACATCGTTGAATTCTTTCTCAATTGGAGATTTAATCTCTTATAGAGACGATGTAACAGCCGAAGGTAAAGATACAGTTATAAGCAGTGTTGTTGTGGGAGCGTCATATCCGTTTATCATAGACCAAAAGAGCAAAGAGGTCTATAACCCCGACTCATTACCTCTTGGCACCAATATAAAAGGGGTGCTTGCAAATGTTAAAAGTGATGGCGTAGCCTTTATCTATGTAGACACATTGGAGACATTTGTCTATTTCTCATCATCCGACTCTCTCGATTTTACAAAACCTCGTCGATTGCTTGTTCAATCGTTGGACGGACAATATTCACAAGAGTATAAAGTGAGTTTGAATGTTCATAAAACCGACCCAGATGCAATGCATTGGGAAAGTTCTGTTGCACCGAATATTGCAGAACCAGTACGTGTAATAGCATATAATGACAAGATGTTGGTTTATGGTAAAGATGCAGAGGGGGTATTGGTTGTGGCTGAATCTCCACTTGATATTACCAGTTGGAGCACTTCTGTTGCATTGACAACTCTTCCAGCCTCGGCTCAATTGTCATCGATGCAGTATTTTAATGATATGCTGTATGTTGTTGCCGATGCCGGGCTTTATTCTTCGAATGATGGCGTAAATTGGAGTACTGTTGCAGCAGATATTCCTTTCGAGACATTATTGACATCTTCCTCAAACTCTTTGTGGGCTGTAGCCAACGGCTCGTTGGTGTATACGACAGATAGTAAGTCGTTTGTGGAAACAACAGCCTTGCCCAAGGAGTTTCCGGTAGAAAATGTTTCGTCGTTGGTGTACCCTTTGCTTACCAATCCATTTATCTCACGATATATTCTCGTGGGTTATGCAAAGGAGAGAATTCCTGCCTATCCTGTAGTGTGGAGTAAACTCTCTACCGAGGATACATGGGTGCAATATCCTGCCGATGAGAATGAGGCTTATCATTGTCCGTCATTTGAAAATATGACAGTTCTTCGTTACGATGGCTGTTTATATGCTTTTGGCGGTAAAGCACAGGTTGGCGAAACAACGATATCTCCTTTTGAGGCTTTTTATATCTCAAAAGATAATGGATTGACATGGCATCGTTTGAATGATGAGAAGGTTGTTATCCCCTCTCAGTTAAAAGGTGTCGATGCCCCTTATGCCGCTACAGTCGATGAGAATAACCGTATGTGGATAGTCCTTGGTGGTGAAAACGGTGTAGTATGGCGTGCTGCAATAAACCGTTTGCTTCATAATTGATAAATATTGACAATGCTATGAGAAACTCTAAGAAACTCGGTATGTTATTGTTGGGCATATTTATATGCTTGACATCCTCGTTGCGTGCCGAGGAGTTGGAGTATAAGATGGAACTGGGCGGCATGGTAGGTGGCAGTTACTATTTGGGTGATGCTAATTTTTCGCAACTTTTTAAGGAGATGAATATAATGGGTGGCGTTATAGCACGTTATAACTTTAATCCGCGAATGTCCATAAAGGGAAATCTGACAATGGCAGGAATATCGGGGACAACAGCCGGCAGTGAGTATAAAGTGCCGGGAGACAATATAGAGTTTTCTCGTACGCTCTTCGACTTAGGTGCCCAGTTTGAATACAACTTCTTTGCCTATGGAACCGGTGGAGGTTATAAACACACATATAGATTGGTACCTTACATTTTTGGCGGGTTAGGGCTTACATTTGCACCGGAACCGGCAAAAAACGTCTTTACCGGAAATATACCTGTGGGTGTTGGTGTTAAATATAAGTTTGCCTCTCGCTTTAATTTGGGTTGCGAACTATCGTTCCGCTTTTCGTTGAGTGATGAATTGGATGTTGACAAAAAGGCCGGTACAACATTAAATGACCCTTTAGGTATAAAAAGCAGTGGATTAAAAAACAAAGATAGTTACTCGTTCTTGTCTATATTTTTAACATACGATATGTTTCCTAAATACAGGAAATGCAATAATTGATAGTGAATTATGGATTACAGTCTGCAAGTAAACAAAGATAATATACCACAACATGTTGCAATAATAATGGATGGCAACGGTCGCTGGGCGCAACAACGCGGTTTGCAACGTTCCGAGGGGCATCAGGCAGGTGCTGCAACTGTTCATACTCTCGTTGGCAATGCACTTAAACTTGGTATTCGATATTTGACATTGTATACCTTCTCGACCGAAAACTGGAATCGTCCGCAAGAGGAGGTTACCGCTCTCATGATGCTTCTCTTCGACTCAATAGAAGAGGAACTGTTCATGAAAAACAATGTTCAATTCAAAATAATAGGCGATGTGGCAAAATTGCCTCAGCATGTATTGGAACGTTTGCGTGCTTGTGAGAACAATACAGCATCCAACGACGCTTTGACAGTGGTACTTGCACTCAGTTATTCTTCGAAATGGGAAATTACCGAGGCTGTTCGTTCTATTGCTGCTAAGGTGCAACAAGGCAATATGTCGGTCGATGAGATAAACGATAAAACCATAGATGCAGCATTGGCAACATCGTTTATGCCCGACCCCGACCTCCTAATCCGTACCGGTAAGGAGCAACGTTTAAGCAACTTCCTGTTGTGGCAGTGTGCCTACTCCGAGTTCTATTTTACCGAGGTGCTTTGGCCCGATTTCGACAATAATGAACTATGTAAGGCTGTTTGTGACTATCAACATCGTCAACGACGTTATGGCAAAACCGGTGAACAAGTTACTTTGAAATGAAAAAAATGTATAAAATGAGATATAAATCGTTCTTTCGTCTTTTTGTGTCGCTGCTTCTGCTTACGATATGTTCGGTGGAACTGTTGGCGCAAGAGAATAAGGTCGTCAGTCCCACAATACTCTACTCGGGCTCTCCGCGACAGTATGAGATTGGGGGTATTAATCTATCGGGAGTAGATAACTACGATTCCTATGTTATTATTGGATTATCGGGATTATCGGTTGGTGATGTCATTACTGTTCCGGGTGAGGATGTTACAAATGCTGTAAAACGTTATTGGAAACATGGATTGTTCTCCGATGTAAGTATTGTTGCCGATAGTATTGTGGGTGGAAAAATATATCTTGGTATAAATCTTAAGCAACGTCCACGTATTTCGCAGATAAACTTCAATGGAGTGAAAAAAAGCGAACGCGAAGACTTGGAGTTGCAGATAGGTCTTATTAAGGGTAACCAAATAACACCTAACATGGTAGACCGCGCAACACGTCTCATACGCCGATATTTCGAGGATAAGGGATACAAAAATGCTGAAATAAATATTATGCAACGTCCCGACGTTACCGATGACAAACAGGTTATTGTCGATGTCAATATCGATAAAAAAGATAAGATAAAGATTCACAAGATAACAATAGAAGGAACCAATGCGATACCATTGAAAAAGGTTAAGTATGCAATGAAGAAAACACGCGAAAAGACAACTCTTCGTAATTTCTGGCATACATTCCTGCGTCCTAAGAAATTTACTCCGGAACGCTACGAAGCCGACAAGGAGAAGATAATGGAGCGCTATAATGAACAGGGTTATCGCGATGCACTTATAGTCGTTGACAGTGTAACTCCCTACAACGAAAAGAGTGTCGACATTTATATGAAAATTGAAGAGGGCAGACAATACTTCCTGCGCAGTATAAGTTGGGTGGGAAACAGTGTATATTCAACTGCCCAACTCGAATATATGCTTCGTCTTAAACCGGGTGATGTGTATAATCAGAAACTTCTTGAAGAGCGTTTGCGAAGCGATGAAGATGCAATTCAGAAAATGTATTACAACGAAGGATATGTATTTGCGGGTGTGATACCTGTTGAATTGAGTGTGGAAAACGATTCTGTCGATTTGGAACTGCGTATCTACGAAGGAGCACAGGCTACCATAGACCGTGTAACCATTAGTGGTAACGACCGTCTGTACGAGGATGTCATTCGTCGTGAACTGTTTACTCTTCCGGGTAATCTCTTCTCTATGTCCGACGTAGAACGTTCATATCGCGAGATAGCCAACATGGGACATTTCGACCCCGAAAAGGTAGACCCGGGAATTGTGCCCGACGAGGAATCGGGAACAGTTGATATTAATTGGAAACTTGTTCCCAAAAGTAGCGACCAGATAGAACTCTCTGCCGGTTGGGGACAAACAGGTGTCATTGGTAAACTCTCTTTGAAACTTACCAACTTCTCCATGCGTAATCTGTTCCGAAAAGATGGAGTACGTCGTGGCATCATACCTCAAGGCGACGGACAAACCCTTACCATAAGTGCGCAATCAAATGGTGAGTATTATCAGGCATACAGTGTTTCGTTCTTCGATCCTTGGTTCGGACGTAAGCGCCCCAACTCTTTCTCGGTATCGGCATTTATGTCTGTTCAAACCGATGTGGCAAGCAGTTATTATAACTCGGCATACTACAACAACTACTATAATTATCTCTATGGCTATGGAAATTATAATAACTATGGCTATGGTTATAATAATATGTCGTCGTATTACGACCCCGATAAATACATAAGAATGTATGGTTTCTCAATAGGTTGGGGACGCCGTTTGAAGTGGCCCGACGACTATTTCCAATTGTCGGCGGAGTTGAACTATCAACTCTATTCATTAAAAGATTGGCAGTACTTCCTTATAACCGATGGTAACTGTAACAATATAAACCTCACACTCTCGTTATCGCGTAATTCGGTCGATAATCCTCTGTTCCCACGCAGAGGCTCCGATTTCTCTTTAACTACATCGTTTACTCCTCCCTATTCGCTGTTCGATGGCAAGGATTATGCTAATCTTGCAAAAGATGCAAGTAAACCTACTTATAAAACAGAGTTAAGAGAAAAACATAAATGGATAGAGTATTACAAAATCAAGTTCCGTAGCAGAACTTATACATCACTCACCAACGGACAATACAATCTGGTGCTTATGACACGTGCCGACTTCGGTCTGTTGGGAAGTTACGACAGCCACAAGAAATCGCCGTTTGAGACATTCTATATGGGTGGTGATGGTATGAGTGGTTACTCATATAATTATGCTACCGACATGGTTGCTCTACGTGGATACGACAACGGTAGTCTTACCCCCTATGGTTATGAAGGATATGCATATACTCGCTTAGGTTTGGAATTGCGTTTCCCCTTCATGTTGCAGACAACAACCAATATCTATGGTCTTGCGTTTGTCGAAGGAGGTAATGCGTGGACCGATATGAGTAAGTTTAATCTTTTCGACCTTAAACGCAGTGCCGGTGTAGGTGTTCGTATCTACTTGTCGATGATTGGACTCATAGGTATTGATTGGGCTTACGGTTTCGATAAAGTATTTGGTTCAACACAATATGGTGGCAGTCAATTCCACTTTATCTTAGGTCAGGAGTTCTAATAGTATTTGTAACAAACGGGGTAGCAATACGTCTTATATGTATATAATGTGTATCTGTTCCCGAGATAAATATACAGAATTATGAAAAAATTATTTTTGTTTTTTGTTATGTCGTGTTTTGCTGTTGCTATGCAGGCGCAAAAGTATGCATTAGTGGACATGGAATACATACTTAAAAATATTCCTGCATACGAACGTGCAGCCGAACAACTTAACCAACAATCGAAACGCTGGCAAAGCGAAATAGATGTGCTTGCCGAAGAGGCAGAGTCGCTATATAAAAAGTATCAAAGTGAGTCGATGTTCCTTTCCGATGAACAGAGAAAATTGCGTGAAGAGGAGATACTGAGTTTAGAAAAGAAAGCAAGAGAATTGAAAAATAAATATTTCGGTCCCGATGGAGAGTTATATAAGAAACGTGAAAGTCTCATGGCACCCATTCAAGATGAAATATATAATGCCGTAAAGGATATATGCGATTCAAAAGGCTATTCCATGGTTATAGACCGTGCATCGGCAACAAGTATTATATATGCTTCGCCAAAGGTTGATATAAGCAACGATGTATTGTCTAAACTTGGTTATTCGAATTAAAAATAGTACCTTAGCGCGGTAAATTAAGAATTTAATATTGAAAAGAAAGAATATTATGAAAAAGATTTTGATTTTACTTCTTATGATGGCTCCATTGAGCATCTTTGCACAACAGAAGTTTGCCTATGTTAACTCTATGGAGATAATGCAATTAATGCCTCAGTTCACAAAGGCGCAAAACGATTTGCAAACTTTGCAGAAACAGTATGCCGATGAATTTGAGCGCATGCGTAATGAGTTGCAGAAAAAGACAACAGAGTTTGAGCAGTTAAGAGATTCGCTTCCTCAGAATATCCTCGAACGTCGTTATAACGAAATTCAGGAGTTGGGTGGTCGTATGCAGCAGTATGAACAAGAGAGTGTACAGAACCTGCAACAGGTACAACAGCAGAAGATTGCCGAAGTACAGAAAGTACTTGTAGATGCAATACAGGCTGTTGGTCGTGAGGGAGGTTTTGTATGCATATACGATTTGTCGAGCGGTATACCTTACATAAGTGAGACTCTGTGTGAGGACGTAACAGTGAAAGTTAAGACAAAATTAGGTCTCACTGCAGCACCTGCTCCCGCTGTTGGCAAATAAGTCTTGCAATTGTATATATCAAGGGGAGTGTGATTTCATATTCCCCTTGTATGTTTTAATAATCTTATAGTTGGAATAGCAGTATAATATAATAGAAACAATGATACGTAAGTTTATATTTCTTATTCTTCTTTTGCCTTTAACGGCTATTGCTCAAACAAAGTTCGGATACTTCAATTATAACGAGTTATTGCATCAGCATCCTCAATATGCTGTTGTGCAGGCTGAATATGACAGTTTGGTAAGACGTTGCGAAAATGAGGTGCTACGTAATGAACAGGAACTGACACGTAGTTATGTTGCATTTCTTAACGGACAGCAAAGTTTTCCCGAACCCATTTTACGTAAACGTCAAAAGGAGTTACAAGAGTTGGTCGACAATAGTGTGATATTTCGTAATGAACTCAAAGTATGGCTTGTTGAGGCTCGCGACTCGTTGTTTGCTCCTTTGCATGCAACTGTAGACGATGTTGTAGCACGTATATGTTTGCAGAACAATCTTGCGTATGCAGTAGATTTGGAGAGTGTAGGATATAAATTTATAAATCCGTCATTTGCCTATGATATTACAGAAGTTGCCATCCAACTTATGAATGGTGTCGAGGTTCCTGTACGTCTTGGAACCAATTCTACAGAGGAGCAACCTATTACAGGTGATTCCAATGTTGCAACCGATATAATTGTAAATGCCATTACAGAAAAAATGGTGGCAACCGACTCTATGAAATCTTCAACCATCGTCGAGTGCGATGAAGATACAGAAAAAGCAACAGTTTCTCCTACAGAATAAAATCTCTATGGTGGAACTGAAACAGATGCCTCAAGCACCCGGTCCCATAGGCGTGTTCGACTCGGGATATGGTGGACTCACTATCTATAGTGAGATACATCGTCTTATGCCGGAATACGACTTTATATACCTTGGTGATAATGCGCGTGCTCCCTATGGTACACGCTCTTTCGATGTTGTTTACGAGTTTACACGTCAGGCTGTGCGTCATCTGTTTCAATCGGGTTGTCAATTGGTTATTCTGGCGTGTAATACAGCATCGGCAAAGGCTTTGCGTACCATACAGCAGATAGACCTTCCAAGTATAGACCCTTGCAGGCGTGTTCTGGGTATAATACGTCCTACGGTAGAGAGTATAGGCAATATAACAAAGAGCCGGCATGTGGGTGTGTTGGCTACTGAGGGAACAATAAAATCCATGTCCTATCCTCTTGAGATACGGAAACTCTTTCCCGATATTACAGTTGTTGGGGGGGCTTGTCCCATGTGGGCGTCATTGGTAGAAGCAAACGAACATATGAATCCCGGAGCCGACTATTTTGTCAAACGAGACATTGATAAGTTGCTATCACGCGATCCCGACATCGATACCATAATTCTAGGTTGTACACACTATCCCCTACTGCTCAATAAAATAAAGGAATATGTTCCTAAAGGTATTAATGTGCTTACACAGGGAGCGGCGGTGGCATCTTCTTTGCAGGATTATCTGTTACGTCATCCCGAAATGGATAAGTTGTGTACCAAGGGCGGGCATACCTCTTTCTGCACAACAGAGTCCGACGAACGTTTTCGCGAGCAGGCTTCAAAATTTTTGAATCACGATTTACGTGCGCAAAAAATAACTTTGCTTTAATCGTGCATCTTGCTTAATAAATTACGTGTAAGGTACTTTATAGGTATTCCTATCGAAAGCAAACCAACAGTAACCACTGTGGCCAATACAGCCAGAATATCTTCTGCCATAACCTCTACCGGGTAACCGTCGACAACAAATCCACCACCCGAATCACCAAATGACAGTATGGCAAACTTTTGTTGCATATAGCAAATGATTACGCCTATTATTATTCCACTGACCGCTCCTAACAGAGATATTAAGAATCCCTCTGTAATGAATATGTTTGTTATCAATCTGTTATCTGCACCAAGGCTGCGTATAGTCTGTACATCTTTTTTCTTTTCTATTATCAGCATCGAGAGAGAACCGATAATATTGAAACAGGCTATCAGTAGAATGAATGATAAGAATATATAAGAGATAAATTTTTCAATAAGCATTATGCGGAATATATCATCTTGCTGTTCAAACCTGTTTTCTACGATAAAGTCATCTCCAAGAATCTCCTTAATTTTTCTTTGTACAGAATTGACATTGCTATTGTTGTCTATTTTCAGTTCTAGTGTTACTGCCTCATTTTCATCGCGTCCAAACACTTTGCGTGTAAAATCTATAGAGGTGAGAATGTAATTTTCGTCATATTTTGGCTGGTTTAATGCGAAAATCAATCCGGATGCATAAAGAGAGCCTTTTCTGAAATTCGAGGCAGGGTTTGTAAGGCTTATCTTCTTTCCTCGTTTTGGTGCATAAATTTCCAATGGTTCCACATAGTATATCCCACTGTTGAGTGCCGACATAAGTCCTATCCCCGGTACTGCATAATCTGTTATGCTATCGTGTAACAGAAAGCGTCCGTTGCCTATAAGTATATCTTCAATGTTTGTGAGTTGTGCAAAATTCTCTTCTACCCCTTTGAGTGTTACCATAACCTGTCTGCCGTTGTGTTGTACCATCGCTTTCTCTTCGATGGTTACAGTGGCTATGGCTACATCCGGCAATTGTTTTACTTCGGTTATTTTCTCATCATCGATACTGAAACTATGTCCTTTTGCCGCTGTTATTTTTATCTCGGGGTCGAACGCCGTAAACTGTTGTGCCACTAAACTTTGAAAACCATTGAATACCGACAAGGTGCATATCATGGCTATTGTAGCAAGGGCAACACCTGCAACAGCCACCCCCGATATAATATTTATCATCTGGTGGCTTTTTTTCGAAAACAGGTATCGTTTGGCTATGTATAACGACAATCTCATTATGTGCCGTTAATCTTTCAGCAGGTTGTCAATATGCTCTATGTAGTCGAGTGAATCGTCGATATAGAAACGTAGTTCGGGTATTATGCGTAGTTGATGGCGCACACGGTTACCTAACTCAAATCGTATTGCTTTTGTGTTTTTGGTAAGGTGCTCTACCACTTCGTTGCCTCGCTCCGAGGGAAATACACTTAAATATGCTTTTGCAATGCCTAAATCGGGGCTGACACGAACGACGCTTACCGAAACCATAACTCCGGGTGTCTCTTTGCCCATCTTTAGAAAGATGTCGCTCAGTTCTTTTTGTATCAGACGCGAAATTTTATTTTGTCTTGTACTATCCATAACTATTTTACTTTTCTTATTATCGTTAAACCATCTCGTAAAGGCAGGATAACCTCTTCTACTCTGTTGTCGTTCTTTACATAATTATTGAAATCGCGTACACCCTTTGTCTGTGCGTCGTTTCTGTTTTCATCAATTACATGTCCATCCCACAATGTATTGTCGGCAAGTATCCAACCTCCATTATTCAAATATTTGAGTGCCATTTCGTAGTAGTCTATGTATTCACGTTTGTTTCCATCAATGAATACAAGGTCGAACCTCTCTCCCATGACAGGTACCATCTCCAAGGCGCTTCCAATAGTAAATACTATCTTATCGGCCACAGGGGAGTTTTCTATCCAGTGTCTGGTGAAATCTTCCAATTCGTCATCTATTTCGAATGTGAAAAGTCTTCCATCGCTCTCAAGCCCCTCTGCCATACAGATTGCCGAATATCCGGTGTACGTACCAATCTCAAGGATTCTTTTTGGGCGTATCATCTCAACCAATAGTTTCAACAAACGTCCCTGAATATGTCCCGACGCCATGTGAGGGTTTAATATCTCCACATTTGTTGCACGGTACAGGCGGTAGAGATAATCCCCTTCGGGGCTACTATGCTCTTCGATATATTCGTTTAATTTGTCGTATCTGTCCATAGTATAAGATATTCACCGCGAAGATAGTGAAAAAAGTGCATATAATTCTTTTTTTCTTAAATTTAGATATTCCTCACTATCCACCATGCTATGAATAGTACAAGATATCCAATAACAGTATATCTGTGCTGTACATATTTATATAACCTCCTGGAAACGTTCGATTTGCAGAATGTAGTGTATAACACAGCAAAGAAGTAGGGTAGTGATATTATTAGAAACGGGTTGAACAGTATAGCCTCTGATAAATTGCCATGAAGAAATGCATGCATGGCACGTTGCCCACCACAAGCAGGACAATCGAGTCCTGTTAATAGTTTGAACGGGCATTTAGGCATCCAGATGGTTTCGGCAGGGTTAATACTGTAGTAGACAATTATAGCCACCATACCCAAAATTCCACCTATAATTGCTATTGCGTATCTTTTATTGTTCAAGCCAGTGTCTCTATATGTTTTTAATATGGATTTGAATGGTTTAGAAAGTTGTGAACGGTGTATGATTGGTTGTTCCTGTTACAAGGAAGGCAATTACTCCAACCCATACCATGATAACAATAATATATAGTAACATTATGGCAAATACTGAAATTGCCGATGCCAATGCCCAGTTACGGGCATTCCTTGCCGAGCGTCTGGCCTCTTCGTAAAGTCCTTGTGCCCACAATGAATCTACCTGCAAGGCATATACAATTGACACAACACCCAAAGGAAGACAACAGAATATGGTGGTGAGTATAGCCCAAACAAGGTTATTACTAGGCTTTATTGGGCTTTTGACATTGTTGTTGGGTTGTGTGTCATATTCTTTGCTATTGTGATTGCTCTCTTCTTGAATAAATTGTTTGTTCTCTTCCATAATATTGTTCAAATATTTAAATCTATCTATGCAAAGATACATGTGTGATAGAATAAAAACAAAATTAATCATCATTTTCTCTATTATACAATATTACAAACGAGAAATTAAGGTGTATTTTGTTTGTCTGTTGCTTCTAAAATACGATATTTGCATAAACTATTCAAATGAAAAAGAACACAAGTAAAATAGGTGTGGCTGGGAACGATAAATTGCCTTTGAATCGTTATAAAATGTATCTTAGGCTCGAAAAATCCTTGTCCGAGAATACATTGGAGGCATATATCTCCGATATTGTGAAACTTGATGCTTTTTTACGTACCGGGGATGTCTCGTTGCTTAATGCCGGTATCGACGATTTACGCTCATTCTTGTCTACTTTGTCCGATGTGGGAATACATGCTCGTTCACAAGCAAGAATTTTATCTTCTCTACGTTCGTTTTACGGTTTTATGAAGTTAGACGGTTTCATGGAGTCGAACCCTACCGAACAACTTAAATCACCTAAATTGCCAATGCATCTGCCCGAAGTGCTTACACTCGACGAAATAGATAGCATGATAAATGTCATTGACCTCTCCAAAATCGAGGGACAGCGTAATCGTGCAATAGTGGAGATGCTATATAGTTGTGGTCTGCGTGTTTCGGAACTTTGCAATTTGCGATACTCCGATATCTATTTCGATGAGGAGTTTGTGCGTGTGTTGGGCAAAGGCGATAAACAGCGTCTGGTGCCTATGTCGGAACGTGTGATAGCAGAATTGCAATCCTATAAACTCGAGCGTGATAAAATAAATATTAAGCCGGGGTATAACGACTATGTATTTCTCAGTTTTCGTCGTGGTACTCCTCTTTCGCGTATAATGATTTTTCATCTTGTAAAGGAGTTGGCAGAACTTGCCAATATATCTAAAGTTATAAGCCCGCATACTTTTCGACACTCATTTGCAACACATCTGCTCGAGGGCGGTGCAAATTTACGTGTCATTCAGGCTATGCTTGGTCATGAGAGTATCTCTACTACCGAAATCTATGCGCATATCGACCGAAAACGCCTTCGCGAAGAGGTCATAGAGCATCATCCGCGTAGCAGGCAAAATTTATTGATGAACAATAAAAATAAATAACTTCTAAATAAAGTCTCTAAAATATATTTAAATTTACGCCTCTATGGTTACGTTTTAACATCTTTGCACTATCTTTGCAATCGAAGATTGCGAAAATAGGCTACACTTGTTGAAAATTCAAACAAGTTAGGTTTAATTCGCTACACTATTTTTGTAATCGGAACAAATGAATGTTATTAAGAAATAAATTATATAGTATGTTTAAAAAATTATCTTTACTGCTCTCTTTGGTAGCAGTTGTTGTATTTAGTTCATGTAGTTCTAAGATGAAGGGCTTACAGTCCGATTATTTTACTGTTACACCTCAGGTTTTAGAGGTTGTAGGTTCTGAAATTCCCGTTACAATCGATGGACGTTTCCCTGCGAAGTTCTTTAACAAGAAATCTGTTCTCACTGTAACACCTGTACTAAAGTATAATGGAACCTCAGTGTCTGCGGAATCTGTAACATTCCAGGGCGAAAAGGTACAGGGTAACAACCGTACAATTTCATATAGCAACGGTGGAAACTTTACAATGAGATTCTCTTTCGACTATACTCCCGAAATGGAAAGGTCGGAACTCTATCTTGCATTCTCTGTAACTAAAGGTAAAAAGAGTTACACTCTTCCCGAAGTGAAGGTTGCCGACGGATGTATTGCTACATCTCAACTATACCGCTCAACCGTTACAAGTGCAAACAGTGCAATTGGTGAGGATGCTTTCCAACGTGTGATTAAGCAGGCTAAAGAGGCAAATATCATGTTCCTTATCCAACAGACAAACTTGCGTAACAGTGAGTTGAACACACAGGAACTTAAGGACCTTAAGGCTGCAATGAGCGATGTTGCAACCGATGAAAAGAACAAGGTTCTCGATAATGTCGAGGTTGCCGCTTATGCATCACCCGACGGTGGTATGCTCCTTAATGTGGATGTTGCAACAGGACGTGAAAAGAGTACCGAAAAGTATGTGAACCGCGAAATGAAGAAGGCAAAACTCGAGGGATACGTAGATACCGATTATACAGCCGAGGACTGGGATGGTTTCCGTGAATTGGTGTCGAAATCGAATCTTCCCGACAAAGAGATAATCTTGCGTGTACTTTCTATGTATAACGAACCCGAGGAGCGTGAGCAACAAATAAAGAATATCTCTACTGTATACAGCGACTTGGCAAACGAAATTCTTCCTCAACTTCGTCGCGCACGTATAACCCTTAACTACCAATTGATAGGTCGTTCCGACGAGGAGATTCAGGCACAGTTCGCTGCCGACCCCAAAGTTCTCTCTTTAGAGGAAATTCTCTATTCTGCAATACTCACCGATAATATAAAGGAGCAGAAGAAGATATATTCGACAGCGACAAATCTTTACCCCGACGATTATCGCGGATATAACAATTTGGGTGTACTTGCTTACAACGAGGGCGACTACTCTTTGGCAACAGAGTATTTTAAGAAGGCAGCGAAGATTGCTCCCACCGCAGCCGAGGTTAATGTGAACCTGGGTTACATTGCACTTATTAATGGTAATGTGGCAGATGCCGAGGCATACATGGCAAAGGGTTCTTCGGCAAAGGTTGGCGATGAGGCTTTGGGTAATCTTTATATTGCACAAGGACAGTATGCACGTGCAGCAGAATATCTCTCGAGCGAGGTTACAAACAGTACTGCGCTTGCCCAAATCCTTAACAAGGACTACAGTACAGCAAAATCTACTCTTGCATCTATTGGTGAACCCGACGCAACAACCTACTATCTGCAGGCTGTTTTGGGTGCGCGTACCGATAATGCATCGTTGTTGTACGATGGTTTGAAAAACGCCATTAAACTGGAGCCTACTATGGCAAGAAAGGCGTTGAATGACCTTGAATTTGCTAAGTATGTTAGCAGTGAGGCTTTCCAATCCATAATTAAATAAAAGACTCAGTGTCGAGAGCAAATATAAACGAGCAACTCTCAATCCTTGCGCTTACAAGAGTGCAGGGAATGAGAGTTGCTTTGCTTCGTAAATTATACGATGTGATAGGTTCTGCGTCGGAACTGTTTGCAAATCTCGACAACATACATGATATCCTTCCCGATGCTACTCCGCAACTTATAGAGGCTCTATCCGATAAATCTATACTCGACCGTGCAAAGTGCGAGATGGATTTCATAGAGAGCAACGGGATAAAGTTGATATGCATCGACGACCCCGATTATCCTTGTCGTTTACAAGAGTGTGAAGATGCCCCTATTGCCATCTACACATTGGGCAATACAAATCTTAATGCACGGCATATCGTATCCATAGTGGGCACTCGTCATGCAACACCGTATGGCAAGGAACTGTGTGAACAGTTTGTAACCGATATAGCCCGTATTCTGCCCGATACTCTCATTGTAAGTGGCTTGGCATACGGAATAGATGTTTGTGCACATCGTGCCGCAATAAACTCCGGTCTGCCAACAGTGGGAGTGCTTGCACATGGTCTCGACCGTATCTATCCATCGGCGCATCGCTCAGTCGCAAAGAGTATGTTACAGAACGGTGGTTTGCTCACAGAGTTTATGAGCGAAACAAACTCACTGCCGGCATATTTTGTACAACGAAACAGAATAGTTGCAGGAATAGCCGACGCTACAGTTGTGGTTGAGTCTGCTTCGAGCGGTGGTTCTCTAATTACAGCCTCATTGGCGCAAGGTTATGCTCGCGACTGTTTTGCATTTCCCGGCAGGGTAAACGACCAATATTCATGCGGGTGCAATGAACTCATAAGCCGTAATCGTGCTGCACTCATAACCTCGGCATACGACTTTGTTGAGGCAATGAACTGGAAACCTGTAACATCTAAGAAAACAACTCCTCAGCAAATGGAACTGTTCCCCAATCTTTCTCCCGAGGAACAACGTCTCTTGGGGTGTCTTCGTAATAATTCCGACGGTTTACAGATAAATCAGTTGGTTATAGAACTCAATGAACCGGTAAATCGTCTCATGTCAATACTGTTTGAACTCGAAATGAATGGTTTGGTAAAGGCTGTTGCCGGTGGTACATATCGCGCTGTTAATCCATAGTTGCCGAGGAACTCCATTGCTCGTTAATAATCCTATATAGGAACATTGAAACTACACATTAAATTGCAAACCGCTTTTTAGTATTTTAGGTTTAGGATACTATAAATAAGTTATCACGTAAAATAGGCAATGCTTTTGCGCCTGTTTATTTCCAAGAAGTTATTTTGTTCATTTATTTTGTTGCACAATAGTGGTAGCATTAAAAAATATCACTATCTTCGCAAATGGAAAATTTCCATATTGGCGAAGAATCGCAAAGACAATATACATACATATTGCAATATTGTAATTAAATAAGAGTTTCTAAACATCTGTTGCGTAATGAAGGAGTTTGTCATATCGACATCAAAAAAGGAGACTGCGATACTTGTTGGAATTATAACCTCCACACAAAACGAGCGTAAGACCAATGAATATCTCGATGAATTGGAGTTTCTTGCTCACACGGCAGGTGCCGATGTGGTTAAGAGATTTACGCAACGTATTGAGCATCCGCATCCTGTAACATACGTTGGAAGTGGAAAATTGTGTGAACTTGCCGAATATGTCGATATGCGCAAAGATACCGACGACGAAATAGGTATGGTTATATTCGATGACGAACTATCGGCTAAACAGTTACGTAACATCGAAAAGGAATTGAAAGTAAAAATACTCGACCGCACATCACTCATACTCGATATTTTTGCCATGCGTGCTCAGACAGCACATGCAAAAGTACAGGTGGAACTCGCGCAATATAAATATATGTTACCGCGCCTGCAACGTTTGTGGACTCACCTAGAACGTCAAGGAGGCGGTTCCGGAAGTGGTAAAGGTGGTAGTGTGGGATTACGTGGCCCGGGTGAAACGCAGTTAGAGATGGACCGTCGTATTATCCTTAACCGCATGTCGTTGTTAAAAGAACAATTGTCGCAAATAGACCGACAAAAGTCGATACAGCGCAAGAATCGCGGACGTCTTATTCGTGTTGCTCTTGTGGGATATACAAATGTGGGAAAATCCACTCTCATGAATCTCCTGGCGAAGAGCGAAGTCTTTGCCGAGAACAAACTCTTTGCAACACTCGATACCACAGTCCGTAAGGTTATAATAGAGAATCTGCCATTTCTACTTTCCGATACAGTAGGTTTTATTCGCAAACTGCCTACCGACCTTGTGGAGTCGTTTAAGTCTACTCTCGACGAGGTACGCGAAGCCGACCTTTTATTGCATATCGTAGATGTTTCGCACCCCGACTTCGAAGAGCAAATCGAGGTAGTGAATAAAACTCTTGCCGACTTAAAATGTGGAGATAAACCCATGATGGTTGTCTTTAACAAAGTAGATGCATTCACACATGTAGAAAAGGAAGAGGATGACCTAACACCAAAAACACGCGAAAATATAACTCTCGAAGAACTTAAACAGACATGGATGAGTAAACTTGCCGATAACTGCATATTTATATCGGCTCGCGAGAGACAAAATATAGAAACATTAAAAGATACAATATATAAACGTGTTTGCGAATTACACGTACAAAAATATCCTTATAACGATTTCCTCTATCAAACATACGAAGAGGAGCAAGAACAGTAAACCTTAATAAAAATCAAAAATAGTTTCAAACATGGCAACAGTTCCCGAATTCAAGTATGCCCACATGTTCCAAACGGGCAAGGACACAACAGAATACTATTTGCTCACAAAGGAGCATGTATCTGTTGGCGATTTCGAGGGTACACCGGTACTCAAAGTGGCTCCCGAGGCTTTGACGCTTCTTTCGCGCACCGCTTTTCGCGATGTGTCGTTTATGTTGCGCCGTGAACACAACGAGCAAGTAGCAAAAATATTGAACGACCCCGAGGCTAGCGACAACGATAAATATGTTGCTCTCACCTTCTTGCGTAATGCCGAAGTTGCGGCAAAGGGTAAATTACCTTTATGTCAAGACACAGGAACCGCCATTATACATGGCGAAAAGGGTCAGCAGGTGTGGACAGGATACTGCGACGAAGAGGCGTTGGCACGTGGCGTCTACGATACATACACACAAGAGAATTTGCGATATAGCCAAAACGCGCCTCTTAACATGTACGACGAGGTAAACACAAAATGTAACCTTCCGGCGCAAATAGATATTGAGGCAACAGAAGGCATGGAGTACAAGTTCCTTTTGGTTACAAAAGGTGGAGGTTCTGCAAACAAAACATATCTCTACCAAGAGACAAAAGCACTTCTTAATCCGGCAACACTTGTCCCCTTCCTGGTAGACAAAATGAAGAGTTTAGGTACTGCTGCGTGTCCTCCCTATCACATCGCATTTGTTATAGGTGGAACATCGGCCGAGAAGAACCTGCTTACTGTTAAATTGGCATCAACACACTATTACGATGGTCTGCCCACAACAGGTGATGAAACAGGTCGTGCATTCCGCGATGTAGAACTCGAAAAACAACTGCTCGATGAGGCGCATCGTATTGGCTTAGGCGCTCAGTTCGGAGGTAAATATCTTGCACACGATATTCGTGTAGTACGTCTGCCTCGCCATGGCGCAAGTTGCCCTGTCGGTATGGGTGTAAGTTGCTCTGCCGACCGCAATGTAAAAGCAAAAATCAATAAAGATGGTATTTGGATTGAGAAACTCGACGACCAGCCTGCAACGCTCATACCCGAGCATTTACGTAATGCCGGTGAGGGCGAGGTGGTAAGTGTCGATTTGAACCGTCCCATGAGCGAGGTTTGTAAACAATTATCGCAATATCCAGTTGCGACACGCCTCTCTCTTAACGGAACCATAATTGTTGGCCGCGATATTGCCCATGCAAAACTTAAAGAGCGTATCGACAGGGGCGAGGGGCTTCCTCAGTATATAAAAGACCATCCTATCTACTATGCAGGTCCGGCAAAGACACCCGAGGGTATGCCTTGTGGCTCTATGGGCCCCACAACAGCGGGTCGCATGGACTCATACGTCGACTTGTTCCAGTCGCATGGCGGTAGCATGATAATGCTTGCAAAAGGTAATCGTTCACAACAAGTAACCGATGCTTGTAAAAAGCATGGAGGTTTCTATTTAGGCTCAATAGGAGGTCCTGCCGCAATACTTGCACAAAACAATATAAAGAGCATTGAGTGTGTAGAGTATCCCGAACTGGGCATGGAAGCAATATGGCGGATAGAGGTTGAAAACTTCCCGGCATTTATATTAGTGGATGATAAGGGTAACGACTTCTTTAAACAGATAAAACCTATTTGTCCTTGCAATTGCAAGAAATAGATAACATTTAATATTTTAAAAACACGACTATTATGGAAAAATCATTGAAAGGAACAAAAACCGAGGCGAATCTTTGGGCTGCATTCGCCGGTGAGAGTCAAGCGCGTAACAAATATACATATTATGCAAGTAAGGCAAAGAAAGAGGGTTATGAGCAGATAGCCGCTCTTTTCCAAGAGACTGCCGACCAAGAGAAGGAGCACGCAAAGATATGGTTCAAACTGGTACATGGAATCAATGGAACAGCCGAGAATCTTACCGATGCTGCAGCAGGCGAGAACGAAGAGTGGACCGATATGTACCCCAGAATGGCAAAAGAGGCTCGTGAAGAGGGTTTTGTAGAGATAGCCGCTCTTTTCGATATGGTTGCCGGTGTAGAAAAGGCGCATGAAGAGCGTTACAAGAAACTGCTTGCAAATGTTCAAGGCAATTTGGTGTTCAGTCGCGATGGCGATTGTATCTGGCAGTGCCGCAACTGTGGTCATTTGCACATTGGTAAGGCTGCTCCCGAGATGTGTCCCGTATGTGCACATCCAAAGGCACACTTCCAAATAAAACCCGAGAACTACTAATCATAAAGTTTCGGATATTAAAAAATGTTTCACTTCGCACATGTGCGAAGTGAAACATTTTTTAATATCCGTTATTTTTCATATCACAAAGTACAATGAGGTTGCTAATCTAATTGCAAAGACGTTTGTGAACGTAAAATTCTACAAACTTTGTGATTTTGATATAATATTGTAAAATACGGCATTCATAATATTGTCGCTCATTCTCAACTCGTTATTAAATTTTTTGGCATGGTTATAAAAAGAAGTGATTTCGTTGTCTTGCAGTTTTTCTACAAACCATTCAATGATTTCTTTCTGAATTTTTATAGCCGTTTCTTCCTGTTCCTTATTATATAGCCTTGTTATTTGTTTTAGAAAGTAATGCTTCTTGTAATATATCAAATGCAGCATCCTCTATTTGGTTGTCACTTATGAAATTGGCTATTTCGAATAGACACAAAGCATGTCCTGCTTTTCCTTTATATAATCCCGATGAATCAATAGCAATGGAATTTAATAATAAATAATTTGCGATTTGTTGTATTACCTTGCTACTCAATGCTGTAGACATATTTTAATTTTTTATTATATATTCTTTGTTTTGGTTACAAAAGAATATAATATCTGTCAAAATACAAACATATCACAAATTTATTTTTAAATAAACAAATAAATTACAATTAAATAATGTTAAATACAACTAATCCCTTTCTATTTTCAGTATAATCGTGTATTATTGCAAGAAATGATGTAAAATAATTATGAAATATTAGAAGCTGTTTGAAAATTATTCAAATATTTTGTTAAGCATCAATTTGCAG
>CAZEKX010000007.1:0-48647 GCA_964512955.1 uncultured Bacteroidaceae bacterium | reverse complement strand
GATGCACAAAGATAACAAAAAACATTATAAAAAGTAATTCATCACGTTTTTTTTTGCAAAATCTTCAAAAAAGTTCATTCAACAGGCAAAATATTATACTTTTCAGTACATTTTTACACAAAGAACAAACAAATATTGCTCAAAAGTACCTGCCGGCACCCCACTTAAGTAATATTTGCATAAAACAAACATCAACAGCGCGCAAAGATTCACCTATATAATATTATCTCATCAAACAGGTATCGAAATACAGCGCAAACAACTATCATGGAATATATAACAGAAAACTAAAAACAATTTGGTAAATTTATTTTACATATCATGTATTTTGTTAAACAAAACTGTAATTAATTTTGTTTTTACGTACAATTCATATTGGTTCAATTCTGTTATTACACCTTAATTAAAATATATTTTATTTTGTGTTTTCAAAATAAAAGTATAATTTCGCATCATAAATGTTACCAAAACATTAAGGTAACCGGCTTTGGATGAACGCCAATTTTTACAACTGATTGATAGTTAATACTTTACACCACTATCAATGTCCCCGGATTATACAATTTAGCGAAATCATATATTTATTTTACGGAAAAACAAATTAGAATTAAATATGAAAAAATCCGTTATCAAAAGGCATTTTAAATTTGCAAGCAAATTTATTACTGCCGCAACAGTTGCGTTGGTAATGTTAGTGCCAACATCGTGTCAGTCGACAAAAGAGATTGCTTACTTTCAGGATGCACAAAACGGTAAGCGAGTTGTAACAACACCCCGACACATAACTTTGCAACCCGAAGACAAAATTACCATTGTGGTTAATTCCCGCAACCAAGAACTTTCCAATATGTTCAACCTGCCTTACATATCGAGACAGTTAGGTTCTTCAACCACCAATTACTCTTCATCTCAAGGTATTTCATGCTACACAATAGACAAGAATGGAGAAATTGATTTTCCCGAACTTGGAAAAGTTAAAGTGAGTGGAATGACTCGCCAAGAGGTTGCCGAACATATAAAAAACAAATTAACAGCGTCGAATCTTATTAAAGACCACATAGTAACAGTGGAATATGCCAACCTCACCATTTCGGTTTTAGGCGAGGTTAAGTCGCCCGGACGATATAAGATAGACCGCGATGCCATAACACTACTCGATGCCATAAGCCTTGCAGGCGACCTGAATATACATGGACGTCGCGACAACATACAGGTACTGCGCAACGAAGGTGATAGAAAAGTTACATACACAGTGAGCCTTCTCTCTTTGGAGGATTTATACAACTCTCCGGCATTCTACCTGCAACAAAACGATGTTGTTTATGTAGAGCCAAACAAGATGCGTGCCCGTCAGTCGACCGTAAACGGAAACAACGTGCGTTCATCGTCGTTCTGGATTTCACTTGCATCACTTTTAACCTCAGTTATAACCCTTGTAACCCGATAAGCCATGGACACAAACAACACATACAACAATGTAAATCGTCAGCACGAGGAGGACCAAGTACTATCGTTTCTTAAGGATTGCCTTGGCAATTGGTATTGGTTTGTAATATCACTCGCAATAACAATGGGAATTGCGGCATATAAGATTGCAACAACCCACCCCGGATATACCCGCTACACCGATATAATGATAAAAACATCGGAGCAAGGAAGCATGAGCGGACAGATGGAGAAGTTTGCATCCATGGGCGCATATACAGGTAACACAACCGTTTTCAACGAGTTGTACGCCATACAATCACCTGCTAATATTTCCGAAGTAGTAAAAAGACTAAATTTGGATATGAACTACTCCTGCGACGGAACGTTCCACCGCAACGTACTCTACGGAAGCAGTTTGCCCATTAAAGCCACAATATGCGATATACCCGATGACGTATCGGCAAAGTTCACAATAGACCTGCACAAGGATGGCACATACACTTTGTACGACTTTGCAAGCAGCACAATCGACGAAGAAGATATTGATGAAAACATTAAAGTTAAAGGTCAATTATCCATAACACAAGAGGATGGCAGCATGTCGCAAGACACCGTTGCCACCCCTATAGGAAAGATACATATTGCTCCCAGCCCCCACTATGTACAAGGCGACGACATAACAATTTATGTAAACCGTTACAACCAGTTTGGAACAACAGCAATATATTCAAGCAAATTATCATACAACCTGAAGGACAAAGAGGCAGATATTATAACAATATCAATTAGCGATAACTCAATAGAGCGCGCCGACGATGTACTTAGAACCCTCATTACCGTATACAACGAGAAATGGATGGAAGACAAGAACACAGTTGCGGTAGAGACCGAGCGTTTCATCAACGAACGTTTAGAGTACATAGGTCGCGAACTGGAAACAGTAGACAGCAACATATCGAGTTACAAAAGTAAGCACCTGTTGCCCGACGTATCGGTAGCAACAAGCCTTTACATGTCGCAGAACCGCGAGATAAGCAGTAAGATGCTCGACCTGAACAACGAATTGGAAATGTCGCGTGCCGTAAGCAAGTACCTCACCGATGAAAACACCCGTAACAAGATACTCCCGGTTAATGTAGGCATTAGAGACACAGGTATAAACGAGCAGATTGCGAACTACAACCGCAACATGCTACAACGCAACAACCTTGTGGCATCGAGCAGTACACAAAACCCATTGGTAATAGAGTTGGACAACACCTTGGCATCACTTCGTCAAGCAATAATAGCCTCTATAGCAAACCAGATACAGGCTCTTAACACCCAAATGGCAAACCTGCAAAGAGAAGAGGAGCAGACCAACCAACGAATTGCACAAAACCCCAGCCAGTCGAAATACCTTGTTTCCGAGGGACGTGAACAGAAGGTAAAAGAGACACTGTACCTGTTCCTGTTACAGAAACGCGAGGAGAGCCAACTCTCAAAAGCCTTCACAGCCTACAACACACGTATCATAACTCCGGCGACAGGCGGTCTTTCCCCCACCTCACCGGTACGAAGCAAAATATGGCTAATGGCATTCGCCATTGGTTTGGTGGTTCCTGCCGGACTTATCATGTTACGCGAATACACCGACACCAAGATTCGTGGTCATAAGGACTTCGAAGGTGTCAACATACCCATTGTTGGCGAGATACCATTAGCATGCAAAGAGAAGCGCTCACTGCTTAAAAAGAGCGAGGACAAACTCGACATTGTTGTCAGCGACGGCAATCGCAACATAATAAACGAGGCATTCCGCGTGTTACGTACCAACCTCGAGTTCATGTCAAAGGACAGCAACCACAAGGTTATAATAACCACCTCGTTCAACCCCGGCAGCGGTAAGAGTTTCACAATAATAAACCTTGCGAAATCACTAACCCTCAAAGGCAACAGAGTACTTCTCATAGATGGTGATATGCGTCACGCATCACTGTCGTCATACTTTAAATCGCCCAAAGAGGGACTCAGCAACTACCTTGCCGGCATGAACAACGACTACGAGAAACTTATTATAGAGGATAAAGAGACACAAGGGCTATACGCTTTGACAGTTGGAACCATCCCACCCAACCCCACCGAACTATTGGAGGACGAGCGTTTTGCCACATTGATACAAAAGGTACGTGAGCAGTACGACTATGTACTTATCGACTGTCCGCCCATAGATATAGTAGCCGACTCCAGCATCATTGAAAAGCAAGCCGACCGCACACTCTTCCTTGTACGCTGCGGATTGTTGGAGCGCAGCATGATACCCGAGATGAACAATATCTACACCCAGAACCGTTTCAAGAACTTCTCTATAATAATCAATGGCATAGAAGCACGCAACGGACGTTACGGTTATCGTTACGGTTACCGCTATGGTTACGGATACGGTTACGGATATCACTATCACGATAAAAAGTAGAGACATGAAGATAGCAGTAGCAGGAACAGGCTATGTAGGATTAAGCATAGCCACACTGTTGGCACAGCACAACGATGTAACAGCAGTAGACATAGTCCCCGAAAAGGTAGAGATGATAAACCATCGTCGTTCACCAATACAGGACGAATACATAGAGAAGTACCTTGCAAAAGAAGAATTGCGACTCACAGCAACCATGGACGGAGCATCGGCATACCGCGATGCCGACTTTGTAGTCATAGCAGCCCCCACCAACTACGACCCTCAAAAGAACTTCTTCGACACATCGGCAGTAGAGGCTGTTATAGACCTTGTTATTGAGTCCAACCCTAGTGCCGTAATGGTAATAAAGAGTACCATTCCGGTAGGCTATTGCCATAGTCTTTATGCAAGATACACCCAACGCTTTGCCACCGACAACCGGTTACAAGGCAAAAAGTTCAACCTGCTCTTTTCGCCCGAGTTCCTACGCGAGAGTAAAGCGTTATACGACAATTTATACCCCAGTCGCATAATAGTAGGCTATCCCAAAGGCAATGAGCCATTGCAACATGCCGCACAAACCTTTGCAACACTCTTGCAACAAGGTGCAATAAAACAAAATATCCCCACCCTGTTCATGGGACTTACCGAGGCAGAGGCAGTAAAACTCTTTGCCAACACCTACCTTGCTCTGCGTGTGAGTTATTTCAACGAACTAGACACGTACGCCGAGGTAAAAGGACTCGACACACAGGCAATAATAGAGGGAGTGGGACTAGACCCACGTATTGGAACCCACTACAACAACCCCTCGTTTGGCTATGGCGGTTACTGCCTGCCCAAGGACACAAAGCAACTGCTTGCCAACTACTGCGACGTACCACAAAACATGATGTCGGCAATAGTAGAGAGTAATCGCACCCGCAAGGACTTCATAGCCGACCAAGTACTGCACAAAGCGGGTTACTACGACTACTACAGCCAAGGGAACTACGATGCCACTCGCGAACACCCCTGTACAATAGGAGTGTACCGTTTAACCATGAAGAGCAACAGCGACAATTTTCGCCAGTCGTCCATTCAAGGAATAATGAAGCGCATAAAAGCCAAGGGAGCCCAAGTAATTATCTACGAGCCCACCCTACCCGACGGCAGCACCTTCTTTGGCAGTTGCGTGGTGAACGACATCGACCGTTTCAAACAACAGTCGCAAGCCATTATAGCCAACCGTTACGACGCAGTTCTGGACAATGTAGCACAAAAGGTATATACACGCGATATATTCCGCAGGGACTGATACACCTATTTATATATAAGGTATAACAATAAATAAAGGATATAATCGACAATACTCCAAAAAGGATGAAACGAATTAAAATATTCATAAGCAGTGTACAAAGTGAATTTTCCGAAGAGCGAGCAATGCTTTGTAATTATATTCGTACCGATGTATTATTAGGTAAATTCTTTGAGCCGTTCATCTTTGAGGATGTTCCAGCAAACGAATATCCAACATCAAATGTATATTTAAAAGAGGTAGAACATTGTGATATATATTTAGGGTTATATGGTAATATGTATGGATACGAAGATAAAGAAGGAATATCTCCAACAGAGCGAGAATACGATTTGGCAACCACACTACATAAAAGCCGCCTTATATATATAAAAAGCATAAAAGAGGAAGAAAGACATCCAAAGGAGGTAGCACTTATACAAAAGGCTGAGCAAAGCATCGTTCGTAAAACATTTGTTGATATAGACGGATTACGCACATCGGTATACGCCTCATTAATACGCTATTTAGAGGAAAAAGAATATATACGATGGAGTCCATTCGACACGTCCAATGACAACGATGCCACATTGGAGGATTTAGACGAAGATAAAATGAGGAATTTCATCCACATGGCACGTTCAAAACGGAATTTCCCTCTTTCTGTAGATACATCTCCAATTGCTCTGCTCACTCATCTTGATTTAATCAATGATAAAGGACAATTAGCAAATGCTGCATTATTATTATTTGGGAAAAAACCACAAAAATATTTTAAGACTTCAGAAGTAAAATGCGCGCAGTTCTATGGCAATATAGTTGAAAAGCCAATGCCTTCCTATCAAATTTACAAAGGGGATGTTTTTGAACTTGTCGACCAAGCAACAAGTTTTGTAATGAGTCGCATTAACAATTGGACAGGAACAAGGGATAAAGGAGAAAAAGCCGATATTCCCACTCGTCCTGAAATACCTATAGAAGCAGTAAAAGAGGCTATCGTTAATGCAGTTTGTCATAGAGATTATACAAGCAATGCAAGTGTTCAAATAATGCTTTTTCGAGATAGACTCGAGATTTGGAACCCGGGTATATTACCTTATGGATTAACAGTTCAAAAGTTGCATGGACCTCATAAATCATTACCCACAAACCCTCTACTTGCCGACCCAATGTATTGGAATGGATATATAGAGAAGATTGGTACTGGTACAGAAGATATCATTAATAAGTGTAGCAATTACGGTTTGAAGACTCCGGAATTCCATCAAGAAGAGGACTTTAGAGTTGTTATTTGGAGAGCGAACAATTCAAAGAGTGTTCCAGAGACGATCCAGGCCGATCCAGAGACCGATCCAGAGACAGCCAAGACTTATAACAAAGTAATCAATCTTATTAAAAATAATCCTTCAATATCGCGTGCTACCCTCTCCAAGCAATTGAATATAAGTGAACGACAAGTAAGAAAAATAATAGACCAATTACGAAACGAAGGTACATTAAAACGAGAAGGTGGTGATTATAAGGGCAGATGGATTATTAACGATAACTAAAAAATATATAAGGTATAACACCACACAAGCACTCTCCTGTACAGGAGAGACAATACAATATAATAGTTCTTATATTGAATAACAAATAAAATATTAAGTTTTGAATTTGTAATAAGAACTATTACTATGAAAACACACCGTAGTCTTACATGTATTATGGATGTCGCGATGACATTCATAATACATGGGGCTACAAATTTTCAAAGAAACACCCTCCACCTCTATGCAGGTAGAGTAACCACATACAAAGTATTTACTTCTTCAAGGGCAGTTACCGGGAAAATTCGCCAAACTTAACACATAAGTAACTATGCACCCGCCAAGTAAGTGAATGCCTCCCACCCCGGTGCAGGCATCATTTGTTGCATAGTTACAGGTGTTCGGCGACACCTTCCGGTAGGTAATCCATGATAGTCTACACCCCTTTTGGAGAAGATTTAAAGACAAAAACCATATTAAAGTAAGTACACAATGCAGTTTAGCCATTTTTGGCTAAATATAATACATATAAAAAAAACAATGGACCGATACCGTATTGGCAATATATATATATCGCGTACAACACCTGCCAAAACCATAGAAAGCATCAAAAGTGCAATAAAAGAGAAGCAAAACCACTATATATGTGTTTCCAATGTGCGCACAGTAGCCTATGCAAATAAACGTTGCAACGAAGACTATCGTCACATTATGAATAATGCTCTTTTATGTACCCCCGATGGTATGCCCCTTGTGTGGATGGCACGCCTTTGGGGGCTGAAGGATGTACAACGCACAGTTGGTCCCGACATATTTACTACTCTTCTCAACGATAAGGAGAGCAGCATAAAACACTTTCTTTTAGGCGATACCGAGGAAACACTTACCGAAATGAAAAAAAAATATGCAAACAACAATACACAAATTGTTGGAGCATACCCCCCCCCCTTTTGCGAACTTCATGAATACGACTATTGCAACATAGCAAAAAAAATAAATGAAAGTGGAGCAAATATCGTTTGGCTTTCGTTACGTGCACCCAAACAAGATTATTTTGCAGTGCAACTGTTACCATATCTCGATAAAAAAATATGCATAGGCGTAGGTGCCGCATTTCGTTTTTCGCTTGGGCAAATAAAACACCCACCAAAGATATTTAAGAAATTGGGACTTACCGGAATATTTTGGCGCAAAATGAATCTTAGTAAAATAGGTTGGTATTTTCACCATTTTGCACTACTATGTAAATGGGGTACAAACATTTTATATTCACGAATATTAGGTAGAAGATATTATCAATAAATAGGTACAATGGCAAAGAAATTAAGTTTAACATATCGTTTTTTACGTTTTCTAGGCTTCAACTACAGCAAAGAAGAGTATGGAGATGTATCACTTGCCAAAGTTTTTAAAAAATTCTTTGGAAACATATACAGTAAACGTCTTGAAAAGATGATGGATTGGCCCATACTTCACCCTGTCAATCCGAGAAAAGTTCGTCCAATACTAATGCGTATGATGGGTTGTAAAGTAGGTAAGGAGTGTTTTATTGGTGATTATGTACGAGTTGATATAGGTCATGCCGATATGATTACATTGGAAGACCACGTAAGTATTGCTGCCGGCGTCAGATTATTATGTCATCAAAGAGATTTTAGCAACTATAGTGTTGGAGACGATTACATGAACCTTGGATATATTGTAAAACCCATTGTACTAAAAAAAGGATGCCTTATAGGAATGGAATCATTCGTAATGCCAGGTGTTACAATAGGAGAAGGTGCAATAGTGGGAGCAGGTTCATTAGTTACAAAAGATATTCCTGCATGGAGTATAGCCACAGGAAGACCGGCAAAAGTTGTAAAACAAATACCTACACGCAAATAAAATGAACATACTTACATTTGATGTAGAAGAGTGGTTTCACCTACTCGACTTCGACTCTACCCGTAGCGAAGAAACATGGAGCAATTTTCAGGTACGCATACACCGGAATATGGAGCGCATATTTAGTATTTTAGACGACACTAACACTCAAGCAACTTTCTTTGTCATAGGATGGATAGCCAAGACCTACCCCGATATTGTACGCAAGATATCAGAAAAATACGAGATAGGGAGCCACACAATGACACATCAATTGGTGTGGCAACAAACGCCCAATGAGTTTCGAAACGACGTAGATAAATCAATAAAACTATTGGAAGATATCACAGGAAAACCGGTAAAATATTTTCGTGCGCCCGGTTTCTCAATACGTGAAAGCGAAGCATGGGCATTTGAAACACTTACCAACCTTGGCATAGAGATTGACTGTTCTGTTTTTCCGGCAAAACACGCTCATGGTGGCTTACCACAGTATAAATCGGTGGAACCAAGTATCATAGAGTACAATGGTAAAAGAATAAAAGAACTGCCTATAAGCATAAGTAACATATTCAACCGTCCTGTTATATATTCCGGTGGTGGATATTTTCGTTTATTCCCATATAAACTCATCAAGTACCTAACAAAACAAAACGAAAAATACAATTTGGCATACATACATCCACGTGACCTAGATGGCGACCAACCCATATTGCAAGGCTTGCCATTAACACGTTGCTTTAAGTCCTATGTTGGAATAAAAGGAGCAGAAAACAAGTTACGAAAATACCTTAACGATTTCAAATTCACAGATATTGCAACTGCCAATAGAAACATAGATTGGCATAATGCACCAATGGTAAAAATATAGTTTATAGTTACAATTGATAAAAAAACATTAAAAATAATAAAAAATATAGCAAAAAACTTGCAAAACGCTCATTCATATTGTACCTTAGCGACCTATGATTATATTTATCCATGTCGTGTAGGTACATAGATTGCTCTGTTATCCGCTAAGCGCAATTTGTGTACCTTCACTTTTTACCTTCACAGGGAGACACACCTGTACAGGAGGGCAACATAAAATAGCAGTTATTACTTTAATAACACAAATATCAAGTTTTGTATTTTGTAACAAGTAGTCTTATATGTATTATGGCTGTCGCGACGACAGCCATAATACATGGGACTACATTTTAAAAAAACTCCCCACCCCAATAGAGGGAGCACCTATGCCGGAGCATTGGCAAGAGCGATGATAAAAACAAAATAAATGTTCAAATTGCCCAAGAACCATTCATAAATTAATGGTTCGCCTGCTCATAAATCATTAAGAAAGACAATAAACGGCAAATAAAAAGGATAAAAAAATGTTAAATATTAAATAGATACAATATTTATTATCACATTTTGCTCTTAATAAAGAAAGAATAATATATTTTTGCATTAAGAAATCGCCTAAACCACTCACATAAATTGTTGAGTATAAATAAACAAGTGCAACAACTCTATAAAAGGATTCGTTGCACAGAAATGTATATATTGTCATGGAAGAGAAAATTTTATCGAACAGTGGTTCTACAAAAATCAATGAGTTAATACCCGCTTTAAAGTACGTGTGCGAGAAAGGTCGAGGAACGCTCGAAGAACTTCAAACAAAAGTAACAGAGAGATGTATAACAGAGTTGGCTGCTGCAGGTTTCATTGCATACGGTGCAACACTTACATCGGCAACATGGAAAGCGACAAAATATGCAACAACATTCAACAACGACTTAAGTCCACGTCTTACAACGAAAGAAAAAATACAAAACTTTATCTTTAAATATATACTAGGTATATAAAACACATTTAAAAAATTTCATGAAACAAACACAGAAGTCTTACTGCGTATTATGGATGCCTTGTTCATTACATGGTATACATGATATAATAGACAAAGATAAAGTTATTTCCATAACCGATTTTTCGGATAATATGGAGAAATCTCCCGAAGAGAAATTATTCATTGATATATCACTTATCAACACAGAAGATTTCAGAATAACGGTGAGAAATTGTTACAAAGAACTAACAGAATATTCTTTCGACTTTGTGCTTGACAGCAAAAGCAGAAACGGTCTACACCAATATACATTTGAACGTAACACAAAGTCGCCACTATTCAGAAACGACACATTTCCACCGGCTATATATCATAAATTAAAAGAGTTCTACCATGAGCACGAATTCTTCAACGATGAATCAGCAGATGGAAATCTAAGAGTTTTTGTAAATAAAAATTGGAAAAAGGTTAACATAAGTGAGATAAACAATCCTGCATTGCTTTTCTATTTATCGCAGTATGAGATAATCTTTAACACTTACAAAACCCGAATAAAAAAAATCTCCAATAGTTTTCTTTGCAAGAGCAATTCAAAAAACGATTTCATAACACGAGGTAAACATATACGAACAATCGAAAATTTATATATAAACGCGAAGGGAGAGGAACTATATTTTAATGCATTATACAATTCCATTTACAATATAACATTCTCATTGGCTCACAACAATGAGAATCATAAGAAAGAACGTCAATGCTATTTTAATATAAAAAACACCATTGAAAGCATAAATCACCTTCACATGAAGGTACAAACAGAATGGCAACACACAGTAACAGAAAAGTCCATTGAATATAGTGTCAAAAGTATAAATATTGGATGGGCTGGATTTGTCATTGGTATTATTGGTATAATAGCAGGTTTCCTGCTTGCAAAATAGCAGTTATTACTTTAATAACACAAATATCAAGTTTTGTATTTTGTAACAAGTAGTCTTATATGTATTATGGCTGTCGCGACGACAGCCATAATACATGGGACTACATTTTAAAAAAACTCCCCACCCCAATAGAGGGAGCACCTATGCCGGAGCATTGGCAAGAGCGATGATAAAAACAAAATAAATGTTCAAATTGCCCAAGAACCATTCATAAATTAATGGTTCGCCTGCTCATAAATCGTTAAGAAAGACAATAAACGGCAAATAATAAAGAAAAATAGAATAAAAAAAAGAGAAAAAAGTTTGTATATAACCAATAAAAGCAGTTATTTTGCACTGTAATTATTTTATATAGTAAAAAATATAACGAAATAGTAATTCAAGGAATATAAGTATTTACTTATTCAAGGGTAGTTACCGGAAAATTCGCCAAATTTAACACATAAGTAACTATACACCCACAAAGTAAGTAATTACCAACACATGAGGTGTAGGTATCATTGATTGCGTAGTTCAGGGCGTTTGGCGATGCCCACCGGTAAGTGATTAATGATATCCTGCACCTCTTCTATGGGGAATATTTAAACTTAATAACAGCACTACTATCATGCAAAGTACCGCCTAACCATTTTGGTTAGGCGGTAAAAGTTCTAACAAATGGAAGAAAACAAGAATAAGCCAAAGGGTAAAAAACCACGTGTATTATTTATTACACCACTGCCACCACCGGTACATGGTTCCGCTATGGTGAGCCAATACATAAAGGATTGCAAAAAAATACAAGAGGAATTCGATTGCCATTTTGTAAACCTGTCCACATCACGTTCAATGAACGAAATAGGCAAAAATTCTTTAAAAAAATATATTCGTTTTATTGGTGCATATATAAAAACCATCTTAATGCTTATAAGATACAGATACGCATTATGCTATCTTGCCATTACCTGCCATGGCAAAGGATTTCTTAAAGATGCACCATTTGTATTTTTGTGCAAATTATTCCGTAGGAGAATAATTATCCATCAGCACAACAAAGGAATGAACTACGATGTAAATCGCACCCCCCACAAATGGCTATTACCACTTGTATATCGAAACACAAAAGTAATACTGCTTTCCTGGCGTTTGTACCCCGACATAGAAAAGATTGTAAAACGCGAACAGGTGATAATTTGCCCAAATGGAATACCCGATATTTTTGAGGAAGAACCACATTTTGAACGCAACAACCCAATACCCGGTTTATTATTTCTTTCTAATTTAATAGAAAGCAAAGGAGTATATATTCTGTTGGATGCCTGCAAAATATTAAAAGAGAAAGGATATAAATTTATATGTAACTTTGTCGGTGGCGAAAGCAAAGAGATAACAAGAGAAAAATTTGAGCAAGAGGTTAAGAAACGCGGATTAGATGAAGTTGTTATATACAATGGTCCTCGCTATGGTGAGGATAAAGAACGTTTTTTCGATGAAGCAAATATATTCTTGCACCCAACTAACGACGATGCATTTCCACTAGTTTTAATAGAAGCAATGCAACATAAACTGCCAATTATCACTACTAATACAGGTGGTATAAGCGACATTGTAGAACCTATGGTAAATGGAATAATACAGCAATCCAACACCCCCGAAGAACTATCCCGGAACATAGCGAAACTACTCAGCGACCACAACCTGTGTACAATTCTTGGTGAGAACGGATACAAAATATTTAAAGAAAAATTCACACAACAACAATTCGAGGAAAATATATCGCATTTATTAAAGAATGTTATAACGGGGGGGTAAAATATATTAACTACCTTGGTTCCATGTTTGGAAAAGAAAAAGATAGAATATTTAGAAAATGTGATGTATTTATATTTCCCACATATTATAAAAATGAATGCTTTCCACTTGTTCTACTTGAAGCAATGCAATACAAACTACCTGTTATAACAACCGACGAAGGAGGTATCCCAGACATTGTTATAAACAATCAAAACGGTATAATTTGCAATAGTAAGGATGTACAATCATTAACAAATGCTATAGAAAAACTAATAAAAGACAAGGAACTGTGTACATCATTGAGCAAAGAGGGATATAGAATCTTCAAAGAGAAATACTCATTAAAAACATTTGAGGAAAATTTCTGCAATATTGTAAAAAACAATATTGCAGAAATTTATAACTAAAAAATATCATATAATTATCTTGATATAAAGAGAGTGATTTAAATTTAAACTACAGTACTATTATAGTGCAACACACCGCCTAGCCATTTTTGGCTAGGCGGTAAAGATTCTAATAAATGGAAGAAAACAAGAATAAACGAATAGCCAAGAATACAATTATTCTTTATATAAGAATGGTTGTTATGATGCTTATAAGTTTTTACACTAGCCGTGTAATACTAAAAGCATTAGGAGTTGACGACTACGGAATAAACAATGTCGTTGGCAGTTTAGTGTCTATGTTTTCACTAATATCAGGCTCGTTATCTAGTTCAACAAGTAGATATATTACTTTTGGATTAGGAAAAGGAGACAAACAAGAACTGAGAAAGATTTTTGCTGCCTCTGTAAATATAAATATAATACTGGCAATAGTAGTAATAATTGCCATAGAAACAGTTGGAGTATGGTTTCTGAACAACAAAATGATAATATCACCGGATAGATTATATGCTGCCAATTGGGTACTGCAATGTTCTATTATAACTTTTGTTATTGGATTATTATCCGTTCCATACAATGCATGTATTATTGCACACGAAAAAATGTCGGCATTTGCATATATGACAATATTCGATGCCATTGCAAAACTAAGTATAGCAATAACCATAGACTTTTACAATGGCGATAGGCTTATACTCTTTGCAATACTTAATATAATACCAATTACTATTTCGCAGATTATATACTGGTTATATTGTAAACGTAAGTTCGAAGAATGCACATATAAGTTCACTTGGGATAAAAATATTTTTAAGGAAATATCATGGTTTGCAATATGGAACTATATTGGATGTACTGCCGGAATTTTAAAGGACCAAGGAGTTAACATAGCCATAAACCTTTTTACTGGACCCGCGGTAAATGCATCTCGAGGAATTGCAATGCAAATAAACAGCATAGTAACACGTTTTATCAGTAATTTTACAATTGCACTTAACCCACAAATTATTAAAGACTATGCAGCCGGCAACCTACAAAGAATGCATAACTTAATATTTATGGGTACACGGTTCTCATACTATCTATTTATGTTTCTTTCAATACCAATTTTCTTTGAGGTAGAAAAGATACTACAAATTTGGTTAGGAGAGGTTCCTGCACACACAATACTTTTTACTCGTTTGGTACTTATTTTAAGCCTTGCCGAAATAGTATCACAAACACTTATTACGGCACAAAGTGCCACAGGCAAAATAAAAACGTACCAAATAGTTGTAGGTGGAATACTGTTGTTAAATTTCCCAATATCGTACATGTTATTACGTTATCATATTTTCCCTGAGGTAACAGTAATAGTTGCAATAGTAATATCACAATTATGCCTTGTTGCACGTCTCTGTTTTCTTCGTAAAATGGTTAAACTACCGGTTCGCAAGTTTATAACCAATGTATATTCTAATCTAATAGTTGTAACATTTATATCGGCACTGCCACCACTATTATTGTTTATAACAATGGAATCCAATTATACCCGGTTCTGTATTATATGTATAGTTTCTTTTGTATCTTCACTCTTTACAATATACTACAAAGGATGTAATATCGAGGAGAGAAGAATTATCATAACACATATTAAAAAAATTAAAAATAAGATTATTGGGAAATAATGATTCACATTAATAAAAAGGAAGATTGCTGCGGTTGCTCGGCATGTGCACAACGTTGTCCCAAGCAATGCATAACAATGCAAGCCGACGAAGAAGGATTTCTGTATCCCCTTGTAGACTCCGAAATATGCATAGATTGCGGATTGTGCGAAAAGGTATGTCCCGTAATTAACCAAAACGAACCATGCAAACCGCTTAATTTATATGCTGCAATAAACAGAAACGAAGAAGTGCGTCTTACAAGTTCCTCGGGAGGGATATTCACTATACTTGCCGAAGGTATAATCGAAAAAGGCGGTGTAGTATTTGGAGTAAAATTTAACGAAATGTGGATGCCGGTATTCGACTATACCGAGACAAAAGAGGGTATTATCCCATTCCGAGGCAGTAAATATGTACAAGCAACTGTTGGTAACGCCTACAAACAAGCCGAAGAGTTCCTAAAAACAGGCAGAGAAGTTTTGTTCAGTGGTACACCTTGCCAAATTGCCGGTTTAAAGAATTTTTTACGCAAAGAATATGACAATCTATTGACTGTAGATATAATATGCCATGGCGTACCAAGCCCCAAAGTTTGGAGCAAATATCTCGATGAGATATGCTCCAAACTATTGATGCATAATCCGGATGAAAAAAATTCAGTTCGCTCCGCCTTTGGCGGAGATAAAAGGACTTGCATCGAAACTATAAGTTTTCGAAGCAAGTTATCCGGATGGAAAAAATACAGTTTTCTTCTAAAACTAAATTTTTCCACCTACGATGGAAAAAATACAGTCGTTTTTTCCGAAGAGTTCGGAAAAAACGACTATATGCGAGCATTCTTAAGCGATATGATTTTACGTCCATCGTGCTATGTATGTCCTGCTAAAGCAGGTAAAAGCCACAGCGATATAACCATTGCCGATTTTTGGGGTATAAACATCATAAACTCCGAATTTGATGACGACAAAGGTTGTGACGCAGTACTGATAAATACCAATAAAGGAAAAAAAGATTTTCCATTCGAATATTGTATTACCACTCAATATAATATACAGGATATAATAAAATATAATCCTGCATATTACAGTAATTGCAAACCACATCCAAATCGTAATAAATATTTCAAATGTTTGGATAAATCAAATAATTTTCATTCCTATACAAACAAAATGTTAGAACCCTGTTTAGTAATAAGAATTAAAAGAAAAGCAAAAAGATTAACAAAACGGGTTCTACAAGTTTTGCATATTATAAAATAATTCTCTCATATATGAAAATAGGAATAATAACCCAACCGTTACATACGAACTATGGCGGTTTACTACAAAATTATGCTTTACAGCAGGTTCTGAAAAAGTTGGGACATGATTCATGCACTATAAGAAGAGATTGTCAAATGTCGTTTCTTACATCATTACGTCATAACATCAAAACCTCTATAAAAAATTTACTTGGCAAGAACCATTCTCCAACCGATAGAGAAATTAAAGTAATAAGATATAAATGCAAAGATTTTACCAGGAAATATATAAAGGTAACAGAAACTGTTTATAATAATAAAGAAATTATTAAAATTATAGATAAAAATAAATTTAATACATATATAGTAGGTTCAGACCAAGTTTGGCGTCCATGCTATTCACCTTGTATTTATAATGACTTTTTAGATTTTTGCAAAAGCAATAAAGCAATCAAGCGCATAGCCTATGCAGCCTCGTTTGGAGTATCCAATTGGGAATATAGCGAAGAAGAGACTGCAAAATGTGCTGAACTTGCAAAACAGTTCAATGCGATTTCTGTTCGCGAAGACAGCGGTGTTGCACTATGCAAACAATATTTGGGGGTATATGCAGAACATTTGCTCGACCCAACCATGTTATTAGAAAAAGAAGAATACGAAAAACTTGCAAACAATAAGGGAGAAGAGGCTATCGATGGAGATTTATTTTGCTACATACTCGACAACAATGAAGAAAAAATAACCATAAGAAAGGAATTTGAAGATAAACTACAATATACATCATTCGAAGTAAAAGCCCCCAAAAGTGGACTAATTAATAAAAACAGTAATATAGAAGACTATATAGTACCATCACCCACAAAATGGATTCGTGCATTTATGGATGCAAAGATGGTACTAACCGACTCATTCCATGGTTGTGTGTTTTCCATAATCTTTAACAAACCGTTTTGGGTTATTGAGAATAGAGAACGTGGAAATGCTCGTTTCGATTCATTATTGAAACTATTCAACCTCGAAGAGCGAAGAGTTGATATAAACAATTTACAAAATATCAACCCAAATGCTACTATAAATTGGGAGCAGGTTAATTCAATTAAAAGGAAATGGCAAAAAAAATCGATAGATTTTCTTGTAAAGAATATATAAAAACACTATTTTAGCAGTCGTAAACATAGTATTATAAACTATAATTAATATAACAGATACAAAGCATTTACTTTTTGGGGTTGTTACCGGAAAATTCGCCAAAATTTAACACACAAGTAACTATGTTCCCAATAAGTAAGTAAATGCCTCCCATGAGGTGTAGGTATCATTGATTGCATAGTTCAGGGCGTTTGGCGATGCCTTACCGGTAAGTAATCTATGATAAACTACACCTCTCTTTTAAAAATAAAAAATATACAAATAAATGAATCCAAAAATTTCCGTTATTGTACCAATATATAAGGCAGAAGAATATTTGCATCGTTGTATTAATAGTATACTTACTCAAACATTTAAAGACTTTGAATTATTATTGATAGACGATGGTAGCCCCGATGGTAGTGGAGCAATTTGCGATGAATATGCTAAAAAGGATTCACGTATAAGAGTTATTCACAAAGAAAACGGGGGGGTAACAAAAGCAAGAGCTACTGGTGTAGAAAATTGTATAAGCGAATATCTTACTTTTGTTGATGCTGATGATTATTTGCCAATAACGGCATTGAACGATTTGGTTACAGAAATAACAAAAGGTATTGATATTGTTATTGGAGGATATACAACAAGTACAGGTGCAATTAAATGTTATAAAGAACAAATATTAAATATCTACCAATATAGACGTGAAACTCTTATTAGAATGTTTATTCATACAGGACCATATTGCAAACTATTTCGTAAACATTTATTTAACGAGTTTACATTTGATATTCCACGAGATATTTACATGGGCGAAGATTTATTAATGAATATCAGATTAGCATTTTCAGCACAAAAAGATATTAAAATAATAGATAAAAGCGTATATTTTTATTACATTGATAATCCTACAAATTGTACAACAAATTTTAAAAGAGATTTTAACTACGAATATTATTATTATTATTATTATAAAGAATCTATTCCACATACACAGTACACAAAATATTTAGCAGAAACCATAACATTTCGCTTATCAAATATTATGGAAATACATCAACATTACATAACATGTAATATTTGGCATATACTTCCTTTTCACAAACAACTATTAAAGGATATAAAAGAAAATAATCAACAAATAAAGTTCTCAATAAAAATTGCACTAAGTTGTCATAATCCATTAAGTTGTTATTTTTATAAAAAACTAATCTATTTTAAAACATTTATAAAGAAAATAATCAACAAACAATAATAAAGAATCAACAGATGAATATTTTATTTCTAGTTCACAGATTTATTGGTTATGGTGGTATAGAAAAGGTAACTCAATTGCTTGCAAAAGAACTAAATCGAAAATATAATCATAATATATGGATTTATTCTTTGATAAAGCAAGAAACTGAAGAAACGCAATTCTTGTCAACTTACTATAAAACAATTATAACATCATATAAGACCCCCAACGACATAAAAGCAGAATTTAATGAACTGCTAAAAAGTAATAACATTCAAATAGTTATATTCCAAGACAGTTATACCCATATAGAATATTTATTAGATGTTGTTAATAAAAATAAAACAAAAATTATTACAGTTGAGCATAATACACCTGACTGTTTCATAAAAAATCATATCGAATATTGCAATAAATTAAAATATACACCTAAAGATTTAATAAGGCGACTATTAATTCCATACAAAAGAAGAAGATTATATTTAAATGAAAAAAGTAGGAGAGAAAAACTTATTAAAGTATCGGACCGCTACATATTACTTTCTCCTAGGTATAGAACTATTTTAAAAGAGAATTACAATATCGAAAGTTCTAAAGTTTTATCAATAACAAATCCAATAGCAAATACGATTAATATAGATATACAGAAAGAAAAAAACATTTTATTTGTAGGTCGTCTTGTAAAAGAGAAAGGAATAGAATACCTAATTGATTTATGGACGATATTAGAAAAAAAACTACCGCAAAATTGGAAACTACAAATTGTAGGTAATGGAGAACTTAAAGATTATTTAGTTAAAGAAATAAATAACAGAAAACTTAAAAGAATTGAGTTACATAATTTCACAAGCGATATTCAAGAGTTCTACCAAAAATCAACAATACTTTGTTCAACGTCAAAGTTTGAAGGTCTACCTCTTGTTCTTCCTGAAGCGATGTCATTTGGTGTTATACCATTTGCTTTTGATAGTTTTATATCTATATATGATATAATAGACAATGGTAAGAATGGATATATTATTCCCCATTTCAACACAGAAGAATACGCAAATAAAATTTATAAATATATAAATATGCCACTTGAAGAGCAAATTCTAATTAGCAAAAATGCCATTATAAAATCTAAAAAATTCTCTCTAGAAGAAGTTACAAAAAAATGGCATAAATTATTTATAGAGTTATATAGTATAAATTAAGAAAGATAACAATAAATGGAAGCAAACAAAACAAACTCGCCTGTTTTTTCTATAATTGTACCTATATATAACGTTGAAAAATATTTAAAGAACTGTCTTAACAGCATACTTAATCAAACATACACAAATTTTGAACTGCTACTGATAGATGATGGCAGCCTCGACAATTCTGGTACAATTTGCGATAAATACGCTGAAAAAGATTCACGCATACGAGTTTTTCACAAGAAAAATGAAGGTCCTAGCAGAGCACGTAATCTAGGAATTGATAATGCTAAAGGAGAGTATATTACATTTGTAGACAGTGATGATTGGATTGAAAATAATCTATTAGAAGAATGCATTAAGATTATATTAAACAATAAAGTTGAAATCATTAAATGGGGATATTACACAGAATATTGTAACAAACAAGAAACAACTGTAAGCGACAAAATTCACATATTAGACTCTCCTAAAACAATGCTTTACATTAATGATGAATCTAGATATTCTGGTTTTATTTGGAACACACTATATAAAAGTAGTATTATAAAGAAATTACATTTTAATGAAAATCTATGTTGGTGCGAAGATCACGTTTTAACATATCAAGCGTTTAAAATGTGTAAATCAATGTATATCTTAAATAAACCATTATACCATTACAACATAAGAAATAATAATTCTCTAAGCGATGTCAAAAATCCATATATGGTACTTCACGCAGCAAAAGAAGAGTTAAAAATAAGAGAATATTTAGTCGGTGATAGTCCCATAGAACGGGAGAAACAATATAAATACTATATATACAAAGTAAAAAAGTCAATTATAGTATGTTATATATATCATAAATATAAGGAGAGAAAAAAATATTACGACAACTTTCCTATTTCTAACACAAAAGGAGATAGCTTATTAAGTTTTTATTTAAATAAATTCATTCCATTTATTATTAAAGATTTTGTATTAAAAATAAAAATCAAAAAAACACTATGAAATAAATAATTATATCGCAAGATAAAAGAGTATAAAATTCAACAATAAAGTTCTAAAAAAACAATGAATATTCTTTGGTTTACAAACACCCCTTGTGTTGCACTTGATAAATTAACAAAAAGCGTTTCATCTGGAGGATGGTTATATGCATTATCACAAAAAATGTCAAACGTGCAGAACGTGAATTTAAGTATTGCTTTTTACTGGCACGATAATATACAACCGTTTGAATACAAAAACATACGCTTTTTCCCCATTTACAGAACTGGTACAGCAAGTAAACTTGAACGTTTTTTATACAGAATAAAAAAATCATTTTCAAATAGAATCAATGAAAATGAAATTATAAAATGCGTTGATATTGTAAATAAAGTACAACCAGAACTTATTCACATACATGGTACTGAAGAAAACTTCGGATTACTCTGTACAAAGAATCTTGACATCCCTATTGTAATATCTATTCAAGGGTTCTTATCCTCAATATACATTAAATTATTCTCCGGGTATCCCAAAAGTTTAATAAACAGACACGAATCCATTACACATAAGATTCTGTTTAATGGCATTGAAAATACAGAACGTAATTTTATTAGAAACGTAAAAAGGGAACAATTAATTTTACAGAATTGTAAAAACATTATAGGTAGAACTACTTGGGATGCTAATTGTACATTATCGGTTAATCCCAAAAGAAGATATTTTTCTTGTAACGAAATAATGCGTAATGAGTTCTATGAAACAATATGGAAAAGACCGCAGAACAATGATACTATTCATATTGTAACCACCATTAGTTCCGGTATATACAAAGGTGTTGAAACTTTATACCGAACAGCATATCAACTAACGCAAATAGGATATAAGTTTAATTGGCACGTTATTGGTTTAAACAATGATGACTCTATTGTAAAATTGACCGAGAAAATTTTGAAGTATAAAAGCGAGGGCATTAACATTACATTTCATGGAAAAAAAACTGCAAATGAGATGCTTAGCATTATGAATATCTCACACATATACATTCAAGTTAGCCATATAGAAAACAGCCCAAACAGTTTGTGCGAAGCAATGTTGCTTGGTATGCCTATAATTGCATCAATGGCAGGTGGGACATCATCGATGATTAAAGATGGGATAGAAGGAATTGTTATACAAGATGGCGATCCTTACAATTTATGTGGGGCTATTATTTCGTGTATAAACAATTATCAAACTGCCATAAACATGGGAACTAAAGCACGAGAAACAGCACAAGGACGTCACAACAGAGAGAAAATAACGAAAGACCTAACAAATATATATAAAGAGATTATATCCGATAATGAATAAGATTAAATATATAATAAACAACAAGGCTCATTATACAAATGAGATCAAAAAGAAAATTAATAGAATTATTTGGAGTACTAAATGTTACATAAATGCAAAATTGTGGAATGTAAAAATTGGTACCGGATGTAAATTCTTTGGTAGAACACACTTCAGACGCAGACAAGAGAGTACAATCTCAATTGGAAATAATTGCGTGTTTAACTCTTCACCCACATCGAACCTTATTGGAGTATATACTCCCTGTATGATTTCCACAATAGAAAAAGGTGCAAAGATTGAGATTGGTAATGATTGTGGTTTTTCGGGAACAGTAATAGGTGCAGCCCTGCATATTAAATTAGGGAATAATGTACGTTGCGGTGCAAACACACTTATTACAGATACTGATTGGCATACCGATGACAAAAGAAGTGGAAAAAACAAGCCAGTAATGATTGAAGACAATGTGTGGCTTGGATATGGTGTTAAAGTTCTTAAAGGTGTACACATTGGTAAGAACAGCCTTATTGGAGCAAACAGTGTTGTTACAAAAGATATACCTGCAAATGTTATTGTAGCCGGAAACCCCTGTAGAATTATTAAAGAGATAATAAAATAAGATTACCTTTTTAATAAATTGATTACAAAACAACATTAGATACAAAAATCATTAAATATTTTTATATGCTATAAAATATTTAAAACATTACATGAATTGTGATAATAATAGAAAATTTGAGAAAAACATATATTTATAGCCTTATTCAAAATAAACAGAAATGAATAATAATATCAATAAAAAGTTAGATTATTTTTTAGTAATAAGTCTTATATTACTAAGTGGTAGTCCATTCTTATCACAACCAATATTATACGGTGGTCTTGGAGTTATAGCCTTTATATATTCATTGCTAAGAGATGACAAGAAAAAAAGGAACAACCTATGGAAATATGTCACATTTATAGGTCTAATATTTATATGTCAATATTTTGTACTTATTCCATTTTCCGTATTAGGCTCAATAAATGTTATTGCAAAAATAATCTTAGGTGCCACAATTATGTGGATACTAAAAGAACGATTTAGAGAAACATATTTAAATTGCATGTATTTTTTTGCAACTATATCACTTATATTTTTTACTCTTAAATTTGTAGGTATAACTATTCCTAATATATTTCCGACAACACAAGGAAGACATTCTATTCTAATTTATACTGACCTAATAAACGTTGTCCGCAATACAGGTCCTTTTTGGGAGCCTGGTGCCTACTCCTGTTATATACTTTTAGTTCCATTGTTATATCTTGATAATTTAAAAGGCTTAATAACACAACATAAAAGAAAAGTTATAATACTTGCTATTGCACTTTTAACAACGCTAAGTACAACTGGTTATTTAGGCCTTGCAATTATTCTTTTGTATTATTCAATTACTAAAACAGAAAATAAAATTATTGCATATATTATATATTTACCAATAACTATAGGAGTTATATATTATTCATATAATACATTTGCTTTTTTGGGTAATAAAATAGAAGAGCAAAGTTTTAGTGCAATTTCAAATGATGGAGAATTCTCTAATACACGAATAGGAGCATTCATATTTGATTTACATTATATAGAAAAACATCCTATCATAGGAAATGGATTACACGAAAGAACACGTTTCGCAGATCACCAATTTCTTTGGGGAGAAACATTGGGACATGGAAATGCTTTTAGCAATTACTGTGCACAAATGGGTGTTATTGCAATACTTGTATATTTTATTTTACTATATAAAACATTCTATAAAAATATTATTGCAGTAATAACTATAGCATGCCTATTGCAAGGAGAACAATTGTTAAATTATCCTTTATTTCTGGCATTACCTTTTGTTATTCTCAATAATAAAGTAAATAATATAAAAAATAAGAAGTATGAAAAGAATTGCAATAATCCTCACGGTATATAATAGAAAGCAACAAACACTGCAATGCATAAAAGCATTAGAGGAGCAAACAATACATACAAATAAACAAAACATAGAAATCGATATTTATCTAACAAACGATGGTTGCACAGATGGAACACCCGAAGCAATAAAAGAAAAATTTCCATACATACATATAATAGATGGTGATGGAACACTCTTTTGGAATAGAGGTATGTACATGGCATGGCAAGAGGCGGCTAAAAAAAACTACGACTACTATCTTTGGTTAAATGATGACACACATCTGTACAACGATGCCATTGAACGTTTGGTAACAACATCAGAGGAATATGAAAATCTGTCGGTAATAATTGGTTCATGTTGTTCTACAACTGACGAAAATATCATAACTTATGGTGGTAGAGACGAAAAAGGGATATTGATAAACGATCTTGGGACTTGTAAAAAATGTATTATATTTAATGGAAATATTGTTCTTATACCACGGTTTGTATTTGCCAAAGTTGGTTTCAATGACAATTACTATCGTCATGCTATGGGAGACTACGACTATAGTCTGATGGTAAAAAAAGAAGGATTAAATTCGTATGTCGCAAAAGGTTTATATGGCACATGCGACCTCCACCCCAACAAACCGAAATGGTGCGATTCGAAAGTAAAACTATCGGAACGCTTGAAAGCATTATACAGTCCGGGAGGAAATGGATCAAATCCTTTTGAGTTCTTCCATTTCCGACGTAAGCATTATGGCATAATAGCGGCATGTGCAACATTTATATCCAATCACATACATGTATTGTTACCTAAATTATGGGAAAAGTAATATGAATAGTTCTCGTGAAATACAATTTGATTATATACGTTCATTAGCAATAGTATTTGTTATTTTCATACACTCAATGGGATGGATTAACAATATTAATACGCTTAATATTGCTTATATTATACGTGTAACATTGGATAGTGTAATTTACACAGGTGTACCACTTTTTGTAATGCTAAGTGGCGCCCTTTTACTAGGAAAAGAAGAAACTATTTCACAATTCTTTTCTAAAAGATTCAAACGCATTATAATTCCATTCATCCTATGGAGTCTATTGGTGTATGCGATACTTTATATACAAGAAGGTGGAAATATTTTTTTGAATATATAAATTCATACATAACAAAGACATTAACATCTGGTGTTTACGGAATATACTGGTATATATATCTTATTGTAGGATTATATATTATAACGCCATTTCTAAGAAAGATATGTAAAGATAAAAATATTTGTATTTATACTATTACAATAATATATACGTTCTACGTGGTGCAACGTATATTTCCCGAAGTTGCAGTATGTAATAGATTTTCATGTGATAATCTATTATACATAGGGTACTACATAACAGGATACGCCATAAATAAATATTTTAAACAATACAAAGGTTTTAAAATAACAAGTATATTATTACTCATTTCGTTCATTACTACATACATCTTTGTATCATTAATTATCAAACATTTAGGTATAGGGGGGGTAAATTATATCAATGATATACTTATCATTATAATTTCAATATCTATATTTTCTACCCTTATAAACATAAATATACGAAGTAATCAGATTAACAAAGCACTTTTTTTTATAAGCAAAACAAGTTATGGAATTTATCTTACACATTTTATTTTTATAAGTATTCTTGTTAAATTTCCATTTATGAAAACTATTCCAATTGAAATAGAACCATTTGTGATGGTTATTATGGTACTTGCATGTGAAACGTTAATGATGTATATTATACAAAAGACAAAATTAAACAATTGGTTATTTTAACAGAAGAAACATAAATTGATATTGCTACTATATAAATTTAAAAGAAAAAGGAATTAAGCAAAATACAATATAATACAGACTTTGATATTGAGTAATGAGAGTAAATAACATGCTTAACTCTGGTGTCCCTGTATTAAACATAATAATAAGAAATCACGTTTTATCAATATTTTACAAATATAATGTATGAAAAAAAGGTTACTAATATTTCATCCGACAATAGCACCATACCGTATAGATTTTTTCAACTCACTCTACAAAGCATTTGACACACGTATATGTTTGCGCTATCGAAATCTAAAATCACAAAAATTTGATTATAATAAAATTGCTTCTGAATTTATCTTTGAACCAATATATTTAAAAGAAAGTTTTAAATTTATTGGTAAACAGATGTATAAAGGGATATGGAAACAACTTGATGATTTTAAACCAGACATTGTCATTGCAGAAGAATTTAGTATCTATACAGTTATAATAATTCTACACCGTTTATTAAAACGAAGAAAATATAAAATTGTTTCAATATGCGATGATAGTTACAATATGGTGGCGGAAAACAATGATTTTAGTAAAGCGCACCGAATTGCAAGAAAGTTGGTAGTTCCATGCTTAGATAATCTTATTTTGGTTGAACCTAAAGTCTCCTCTTTTTACAAAGAGAAATATGGGAAAGGTATTTATTTCCCAATAATAAAAGATGATAAAAAAATCCGATTGTTGTACAAAAGTATTTTATCTCAAAGCCAAAATACAGCCGAGAAATATAATTTGATTGGGAAGAAAATTTTTCTGTATGTTGGACGTTTGGTAAACATAAAAAATATTAAAATTGCAATTGAATCGTTTGCAAACCTTAATCAAGAAGAAAACACGTTTGTAATTATTGGTGACGGTCCGATGAAACAAGAATTTGAAGAGGTTGCACAAAAATTAGAAACTAATACTATTTTTACTGGCAGATTAGAAGGTGAGGAACTTAACCAATGGTATAATATAGCACAGGTATTTATTCTTCCAAGTTATCAAGAGGCCTTTGGTGCCGTAACAAATGAAGCATTACTTGCAGGGTGCAAGGCATTAATATCGGAAAAAGCAGGTTCACAATGTTTAATTGAGAATGGGATAAATGGCTACACTATTAACCCCTTAGATAAAGCAGATATCGTAAATAAGATGGATATTATATCAAAAGAAATTGTTCCACTTGAAAAGGTTGTATTGAAGAAAAATCTTATGAAAGAGAAATTCGATGTCATGAAGCAAAGACTGATAGACGAACTTTACAATTTGTAGTAGCCTAATTATAACAGAAAAAACAGTTATTACATACGGAACATACGACCTTTTGCACCAAGACATATGAACCTGCTAAGAAGATCCAAAAAATTGGGTGATTATCTTATAGTAGGAATCATTAGTGATAGTTTCGACAGTAGAAGAGGAAAGATCAAAACAAGAATAAAAAATTTTCCTACAAATGGGACTGTTATGGGTTACATTATGAGATAAAGGAGTCTATATCGTATATTAGAATCATGGTTTTTCCACATCGCGCACACGACGGAGGAAATGTTTACATTGCTAAAATAATGCAACAATTTATGGAACGAGAAAAACGTTATTGAAATATGAGAGAGATTACAGATATTAAAGAGGTTCACTCTATTTTATTGGATATTGCAAAGGAATTTCACAATATATGTGTCAAGCACAATATTCCCTACTATATGTTAGGAGGTACCATGCTTGGTGCTGTACGACACAAAGGCTTTATACCATGGGACGATGATATGGATTTTGGTATTCCAAGAAAATATTATGAAAAATTCAGAGAAATTAGCAGAATTGAATTGCCACAGCAATATAAATTCGTAGACTATGACAACTCGAAATATGCAATCCTTGGTATTGGTAAAATAACAGATACACGAACTGAATTAAAAGAACAATTCTCGGTACAAACAAGTGAAAAACTTGGTGTTTATGTGGATATTTTTCCTTTAGAGATAACAGATGAGAAGGTGGGCATATTATCTTTTAACAAAAGAATGAGATACCTATTTAAATTACAAAAACTTGTATGTGTGAACCCAAACGATAGAACACTTTTTACAAAGACATTATCAAAAATAATACAATTCATTATACCAATAAACAAAGATGCAATACCAAGGTATATTGAAAAATCTTGTATGAATAGAAAGAATGTTACCAGCCATAATTATGTTTTTAATATTTATGGTGCATGGGGACTTAAAGAACTTATTCCTAAACAATTCTTTGGAACACCAACATTATATCAATTTGAAGAAACTGAATTCTTTGGGGTTGAAGTACCCGATTTGTATCTCAAAAGTCTGTATGGAAATTATATGCAGTTACCCTCTGAAGATAAAAGGCATACACATATATCTAATGTATTATACAAAGAATAGATTCCCCTTTCCTGTCTATGAATATAACAGGAAAGGGGAATAATTTCAAGAATCTAAACTTATTATTTCTAAATCGCGTTTTTCGGCATTTATCGTAACATTTGTACCAATTTTAGCAAGTCCGACACTACGATTTGAGGTATTTGCTGTTACAATGGTTAAACAATCTTTTGTCAGTCCATCTTCTTGAGAACGACAAACGTCATTACTTACGCTATTTGCGACAGAAGTTGTTGCACAAATTGCTGATATTTGATAAATATTATATGTAGGGTGTTTCCATATCAAATCACGATGTGCATGTCCACCAATCAGGAATGCAAATTTTGCTCCACCGTTTTTTGTTCCAAAATCTTTTGTTACACCATAGTAATATGAAGTTCCATCGGAGTCGGACAAGGTATTCAAATATTCCGCATCTCCCTTCATTACAATCTTCTCAGAATAGTTTTCTCCATTAATAAATGCAGAGATAGCATTTGCCACAAAATCAGTAAGCATATAGTTTTGTGAAATATCTCCACCGGATATTTTTACAGAGGATTGACAAAACTTATAATCAGGGACTGTGTTGGCAACATCGCTGAAGGGATTATGCAAAGCAACAATAACACTATAATTTTCGGGAATAGTAGCAAGGGTGTCAAGAAACCATTCTGCTTGTTCTTGTCTTATCAATCTAAAACCACGCACTGTTTTATATCCAGGCCATAAATTACTCTTTGTTCCTAAGTGCAAATTTGCAGGTGTTGTTATATCGCTTACCGCCTCAAATGAATAATCAGAATAAGTAAAGCCATTATAATTTTTAACATTAATCTTGCTGCCCGATGAATAAAATGTGCTTAAAGCCATTTCTGGCAATGAATTATCATATGGTATTGCTTTCCAATTTGTTTCATCAAGTTCTAAAGGATTATCAAATTCATACAAAGCAATCAATCGTATTTTATATTTTGCAAAATCATGGAACCAATAACATTCGTTTTCCACATATTCACCACTCAATAGACAACCTTTATCTATCATCGGTTTTATAAATGCATTATATGCTTGCTGATGATTACAACATTTACCTATATAATTACCATTACCAACGTCATGATTTCCAAGTGTTACATAAAATGGTTTTTCACATTTTTTCATGCGTTCTATAAAAGAAGATACTGCCGAATTAACATAATATGAGTCTAATACATCGCCACAATGTATTAAAGCATCTATTGTTTTAAAACTATTTGTTACTACAACAGAATTGCTTTCAGATAAAGCATCCTGATGTGTGTCGGTTAGCAAACAAAATTGAAAATCTTTTACTCCTTGCGATATTTTATTAAAATGAGACAATTGAATAAGATATTGCTCACGCTCTTTATTGCGCTCCAATACAAAATTTACACTGTTATTATTTTTAGATATAAGTGTCTGAACTATTGACATCAGATAGGATTCTACCGGAGTAATTTTAATAATCAAATCACCGTATTCAAAATCTGTGGATCGTAGAGAAAGTAAAGTATCATTGCTATCATATTCAGCAATATTTACACATATGTATTTTGTCTCTTTCGAAGAAACAATATAACTATTTGATTTGCAATCTGGGAAAGAGTCATAAAAATATCCTTCGGTTCTATTACTTCCAATATCTGTGGTTGCTGATGTTTTGCAACCTCCAAAACCATAAGTAAAATAATGTCCTTTGTCCAGGACCTTTTTCATTTCTATAGTTACTATATCTCCATGATTAACAGGGATTGCTGTTGTATTTCGTATTCCATACTTGTTTCCACTATTTGCGTAAGTCCCATTCCCAATAATAGGTGAATAAGATTCAAAGCTTACTGTTTTTCTCATTATGCCATATAAAAGTTTTGCAAGAAGCGATTCATTATCAACATTTATAATATATGTCGAATAATCCCTAAAATCAACTACTCGCAATGGAACAATTTGTTTTGTAACAGTATTCCACTCTGTAATACCAAAAGCAAAACCTATACATTCTGAATCCGTAATCTCTAAAATATTTAATCTTTCAGATTCTACACTATTATAATTATCAAAGCCCGAACACATAGAAACGCTACCAACCAAACCAGAATTTACATTATATAATCCATACACATAACGATAAACACAGTTTTCACTATTAGGTCTGTTTGTATAGAACATTATATATTTAGCTTGTTCAATTGAGTATATATATTTTTGTGCAACACAATAGTCGTTTCCAAAATTTCCAACAGAACCATTACGTAATTCAACACTATTTATTCCACCAAATGCAAGACTTTCTGCCTCTGTGGCTCGCCGGGTCTCTTGTTCTATTGCCTGTGCATTGGCTTGTTCGGCACTCTGCGCACGTGCCGTTTCGGCTTTCAGGTCGGCAATGAGGGCTGTGAGGCTTGCTATTACTTCGTTGATATTACTAGGGGTTTCGCTGTTTCCCGATATTACTACTTGCTCCCAACTACTCCACTGCATGCCGGAACAGGTGCGGGTGAATATCTTCATTATACAGGTGATGCAGTCGGACAATATGAGGGTTTGCCCTATCACGCGGTTCTGCTGCAACAAGCCATGGGTGCCTTGGTCGGTTACCAACAGGTGGGCTACTATGTAGTGTCCGGTATCGGCACAATGCTCTATGGGTAAACCGGCATAGTTATTACTGTGTGTGAGTTCTACTATGTAGTAGTTGTAGTTGTTGAACTCGTCGAGGCTGTTGGCTACTTGCCACTCACCGGGTTTTGTTCCGTCCATGAGTGAACGGTAACGGATTTTGTTTCTCTTGTTCATATATGTTTTTGTTTTTATTTATTTCTACTGCAAAATAAATTATATATTCAAGGAAACAGTTTGCAGAATTATAATATAAAAGCACTCATTCAACCATTAATATTTTTCCGTATACTTTTCTAAGTTGGTACAATTTTCTAAAGACCTATAAAAACGTTTATTTACTTACTAAAATTTAAATATCCAAATTAGTTGGCAAGAAAAAATATTTTTATATTTGCACTTGTAATTCGGATTTTCAAACAAAATACGAAATTCAACTTCGGATTTTCAAACAAAAACAAGAAACAAAGAAACAAATTAGTGCACAAACCATGTACAAAAGAATTATTGATATTCAAAATCGTCTGGACGATGCGAATTTCTTGTTGGGAGCGCGCCAGACAGGTAAATCGACCCTTTTGAAGGAGTTGTTCCCCGATACCATTTACTACGATCTTTTGAACACCGATATTAGAAAAAGGTTTCAAAAGAATCCCGAACTACTTCGAGAAATGCTTCAAAACAAGCCAAAGGGAACATTGGTAATAATAGATGAGATTCCCAAGGTACCCGAATTGCTTGACGAGGTGCATTGGCTTATGACAAATAAGGATATAAGATTCATCCTTTGCGGATCAAGTGCAAGAAAATTAAAAAAGCAATCATCCAACACGCTTGGAGGAAGAGCCATACCTATGTTCTTTTATCCACTGGTAAGTGCAGAAATTCCCGACTTTGACATTTACAGGGCTATTCAAAACGGGATGATTCCGCGTCATTATATGATAGAAAATGCAACAAGACGCTTAAAAGCATACGTTGATATTTTCTTAAAGGAAGAAATAAAAGAAGAGGCTTTTGTTCGGGATATTGTTTCATTCGAACGTTTTTTAGAAGTTGCAGCAATATGCAATGGCGAGATTTTGAATTATGAGAATATAGCAGCCGACTGCGGTGTGTCTGCAAAAACAGTTTCGGCATATTTTCAGATACTATACGATACCCTGGTTGGATACGAAATACCTGCATTTACCAAACATATTAAAAGAAAATTAGTGCAAGCGCCACGTTTCTACTATTTCGATGTAGGTGTTGTAAATTATCTATTAGGCAGAACAAACCTAAAACGTGGTACTGATGAATTCGGGCACGCCTTTGAGCATCTGGTCATTCAAGAGATTATTGCTTATTTGGGCTATACCGAATCGACAGAAAAATTATCCTATTGGAGAACATATACAGGTATAGAGGTCGATGCCATAATAGGCGATGCCCGTATAGGTATTGAAATTAAATCAACCGATGAAGTTCAAACAAAACACAAAAAGAACCTTAAAGCATTTGCCGAAGAGCATCCGAACGCAAGGAAAATAATAGTTTCGTTAGACAAAATAACGCGTGAAGCAAACGAAATAGAAATGATTTATGTACTCGACTTCTTTAAAATGCTTTGGAGCGGGCAAATAATATAATTGTTGCTACCGAAAAAGGATAACCCACTTTGTATATTCTAAATTTGCGGGAAATCGGGGAATTTGCTGTTTTAAATTTGCGGGAAATCGGGGAATTGGCTGTTTTAAATTTGCGGGAAATCTGGGAATGTGTTATTTTTGCATAATAAACAGTGTTTGATTTTATGGAAAAAAGAGTCTTCAGAAGGAAAATATACGACAGAATTCTTCAATGGAAGAGAGAATCGAACGGTGAGAGCGCTCTGATGATACAAGGTGCAAGACGTATTGGTAAATCGACCATTGCTGAGGAATTTGCAAAAAGAGAATATTCTTCGTATCTTATTATTGATTTTAATAAGGTATCGGCAACTGTTAAGTCTTTATTTGATGATTTGATGGACTTGGATTTTATATTTCTTCAATTACAGACTATCTATAATGTTGTTTTGGAAGAACGTAAATCTGTAATAATCTTTGACGAAGTACAAAAGTGTCCGAATGCCAGACAGGCTATTAAGTATCTTGTGCAAGATGGCAGATTTGACTACATAGAAACCGGTTCACTTATTAGTATTAAACAAAATACAAAGGGAATAACAATTCCAAGCGAGGAAGAGCAAATTGATATGTATCCAATGGACTTTGAGGAGTTCCGCTGGGCTTTAGGCGACAGTGCATCCTTTCCGTTAATTAAGACATTCTACGAGAAACGAATGCCTTTAGGTGCTGCACACCGTACAAAACAAAGAGATTTAAGACTCTACATGCTTGTCGGCGGAATGCCTCAAGCGGTAAATGAATATCTTAACACAAACAATCTCGCAAAGGTAGATGCTGTGAAGAGAAGAATCATTAAGTTATACTCGGATGACTTTTTAAAGATTGACTCAACAGGAAAACTTAGCAAGTTGTTTATGGCCATACCTTCCCAATTAAGCAAAAAATCAACTCGTTTTTACACAAACTCTGTTGTTGGAGAGTTGGAAAAGAGTGCAGAGGCCAAAATGCTCATTAATCTTGAAAACAGCAAAGTTGTACTTGTATCATACCACTCAGATGACCCTAATGTTGGAATGTCATTCACACAGGATTTAGCAAAATATAAACTCTTTGTTGCAGACACCGGGTTGTTCGTAACTATGGTATTTTGGGATAAAGATTTTGCCGACAATATCATATATCAAAAATTATTGGCCGATAAGTTGGAGGCTAATTTAGGTTATATATATGAGAATCTTGTGGCTCAAATGCTTACTGCATCGGGCAATAAATTGTTTTATTACATATTTGAGAAAGACGAAAAACATTTCTATGAGATTGATTTCTTATTATCGAGAGGTAATAAAATTTGTCCAATAGAGGTTAAATCATCGGGGTACAAGACTCATGCATCACTTGATGCTTTCAGAGCAAAATATTCTGCAAGGATTAAGAATAGTTTTTTGCTTTACACAAAAGATCTTAAGATTGGAGATAATGAGTTGATGTATATTCCTTTTTATATGACTGGGATGATTTAATTTTTAAGATTATCGCTTCACAAACTTTACAAAAAAAACGTGCCACCCGACGAAAAAATAAATGGAATAAATATGAATAACTTATGACGATAAATGATAATTTGTATTTGGCAATTGTGAACACTAAAAACGTCGGGTGGCACAAAATGCAATTTTATATATATGACTAACGATGCAAATGTATCGCTATTTTGTGCTACTGAGGTTGCAGAATTGTTACAACCTACAACAAAACCCCGGTGGAATTTGAGAAATCCTCGAACTCCACCGGGGTTTATATTGTTATATGTATTTTATTTATTGTAGAGCAACCATGCCTTTTGGAAGTCGGCATTGCCAGGATGCTCTGCTTTGAATTTGGCTCTTGCCTCGGCTGCCTGCTGGCGGTCGTCGTACGATGCACATACCACACGATACATTCCTGTTGTGGGGTTCTGTACTACTATTGCACTGTATCCCTCGCTTACGAGGTTTCCTTGTAATGCCTCGGCATTGGTCTTTGACGCGAAACTGCCACACACTACACTGTAGGCTTTTAATGAGCCCTCGGCACCCGATGCAAGAACTACTTTCTCCTCGCGATAGGATGTATCGACTGCCTGAGAAGACATTGTGGAGTTGGATGCAACAGGAGCAATCTCTATGAGGTCGGTTGCCTGGTTTTGTCCTTGTACCAATTCTTGTTGTTTAGCCTGGTCGTAAGCAGCCTTGTAGGCACTTTCCTTTGATGATTTACATGAACTTACCATGCTTGCAACAAGCATGAAGCCCATTCCCAATACGAATAATTTCTTCATAACTTTGGAAGTTGTTTTAATTTATAATTTTTATATAGGTTGTCTGTTTGTGCGAAGATACAACAAACAAGCGAATTTTAATAGATAAAATTTTTAAATTTAATGTAATTGTTTATCGATTATGCAAAAAAGGGTTATTCAACATAACTTATCTCCATATCGAAATATAACTTTAATTGAGAATCGTAATATTTGCACTTAACAGGTACTCCACCCGACATTTCCCACTGGGCTCGTGGCAATTGCAAACCTGTAACGCCCAACATTCCGAATGTACCCAAATGGAATGGAGAATAGCACCAGAGTTCGTTACCGGCTATCTCGCGCTCTACTACGACATTGCCTATGAATGCCGAGAAATCGAAATTGGTTCTGTTCTTGTAGTCTGTTCCATATTCATACTCGTAGGAGTTACGCTCGTCGATGTGCTTGCCTATGGAATCGCATACGTAGCCTGTTACGTTATCGTAAACATCGTAATAGAGTGTGTATTCGCGACCGTTATCCATAAAGGATTTTTGTAACCTGCCACCGTTATACTCGCAATCGAAAGGACCAAAACGCTTTAGGTAGCCTTCGGCTGTGAACACTCCGTTATAGGACCATGTGTCGATGTCGTTCCATGCCGGGTATTCGGGGTAATTCTCATTGATAGTATATGAGACCGAGAGTATTTGCTCGTTTACGAACTTATATTGTGCTTTGGAATGTATATTCAATTTGTAGGACCTGTTATTACGTTTTGTATGTGTGTTTATTTGCAGGTCTATCTCTTTTATTCTGTCCTTTGCATCGTATTGGAATTTGTAATCCCATGTGTGATTACGGTCGTCGTTCATCTTCATTTTTATTCCGGCAACCTTGGGTGCATCGATGGGTTCATAATACGATATTGCTGTGTCGGGGTTGTAATCTTCGTCGTCGCTACATGCGGTAAACAGAGTGAACGATAACAGCAACAGAGAAAAAATTGTTCTATTCATAATATGCTTTTCTTTAATTTTCAATTCACAGATGCGAAGATAAATGTTTTTAATTTAATACGACAACTTATGGGAACAATTTAATATTTGTAAAAGGGATTTTACCATAAACAACCTCTTTGGTATGTGGTTTGTTATTTATCTGTCCGAAATAATATAATTATGGCATTCATAGATTATTACAAGGTTTTGGGTGTAGACCCTAAGGCTTCGCAAGCCGATATTAGAAAGGCTTTCCGAAAGATGGCAAAAAAGTATCATCCCGACATTAACAAGGATGACCCCATGGCACAGGAGCGTTTTCAGGCAATAAATGAAGCAAATGAGGTGCTTAGCGACCCCGAAAAGAGAAAGAGGTATGATGAATATGGCGAGAACTGGCGTCATGCCGATGAATATGAGGCACAACGTAAGCAATATCGCAGTGGTAACAGTTTCGACTTTGGTGGGTTCGGTGGCTTTGGCGACTTTTCACGAAGTGCAAATAATACCGGTGGGTTCAGCGACTTCTTCGAGGAGTTGTTTGGTGGTTTCACTGCCGCACGTAGCAGAAATAACAGACCGGCACACGGACAAGACCTGCAAACAGAATTGACTCTTTCGTTGCGAGAGGCGTCGGAGACGCACAAGCGTATACTGAATATTAACGGCGAGACAATACGTATTACTATTCCTGCCGGTATTGCCGATGGACAAAGGATTCGCTTAAAAGGATATGGTGCCGTTGCACCGCAAGGTGGTGTACGTGGCGACTTGTATATAACATTCTACATTGAGCCCGATAGCCGGTTCGCACGCAATGGGGACGACTTGGAGACAATTGTACCCATTGACCTTTACACTCTGTTACTTGGTGGTGATGTAATAGTACCTACTCTCACCGGAAGTGTACGTATAAAAATTGATAAAGGTTGTACTGCCAACAAGAAGTTCCGCTTGCGTGGTAAGGGGTTCCCGATATACAAAAAAGAGGGGGAATTCGGCGATATGATTGTTACACTAAGTTTGCAATTGCCTGTATTAAATGCTAAACAGGAGAAACTGTTGCGCGAAATGCAGAAAGCCGGTAATGATAATTAATTATATATTGCAATATACATATTCAGATATGTTGCAAAGGCTAGCCACAACAGATATGGTATTACAAGCAGTGCCGATGCGCGTTTTACCACATAAGCACCAACGAAATAGAGTAGTACAAATATGTCGAGCATAACAAGGTCTATGAGTCCCAAAAGCGGACTGCGAAAATAGAAGAAGAATATGCTCCACAAGAAATTAAGTACCAACTGCATGGCAAAGAGCATGTAAAGTATTGTGGAGTAGATACTACGTAAGCCCCATAACAAACCTACAGATATACCCATTAACAGATAAAGGATGCTCCACGCTACGGGAAACACCCATGCAGGTGGTGTCAGTGGTGAGTTATTTAAATGGGGATACCACTCTCTTATTGCATCACTCTGAAAATAGGAACCTACTCCACCTACCACAAAACAGACTAATACCCATACTAAGATTGAAAGAGACCTTTTCATAATGTTGTTTTATTGAAGAAACACTTGTGAAAAGGTTTTTGTTTCGATGCTGCTCCTACACAAATAAACTTATTGTCTTTGTAACAATAATTACCAAAAGAACTGTGGTGTATGTGAATTTTATTCCGGTTGTGAGCATGAAAGAGATAAACGACATGAACGATACTCCTAATGCCTTTCTCGATGGGGTTCCGGCTATTAGTTCACCGATAAGAGCACCCAAGAACGGACCTATAACAAGCCCTAAAGGCATAAAGAAGAGACCGACAAGCATTCCAAGACCTGCGCCCAAAATACCTTTGTTTGTACCACCGGTAAGTTTTGCCAACCACATGGGCATAACATAATCGAGAAGTGTTATCACTGCAACAGATACACCGGCAAGAATTAGTTCAACAACACTTACATCAACCTCTTTGCAGAAAAACAGTAGTAGTAGTCCTACAAAAGAGAACGGCGGACCGGGTAGTGCCGGTAACACTGCACCTAACACACCTATTATCGCACATATCAACGAAATTGCTATAAGAATATACTCTGTTTCCATTATATATTATAACTATTCAACATTCTTTTCTTGTTTACGGTTATTCAGCACCTCGATTATTTGTGAATTTGAGTGATAAGGGACTTTGCCCGACGGTACATACTTGCTTGACGAAGAGAGATGGGTGTCTTGATCGTCAAAGAAGATGTGCGCACCAAAAGCCCTAAGGACCTCGTCTTTGGGAAGACCGCCAAGGAAATATGCTTCGTCGACGTACACTCCCCACTTACGCAGAGTCTTTATAACACGAAAATGAGATGGTAGACTGCGAGATGTTACTATAGCCAAACGTAATGGGGATAATTCGATGGATGTTGGCAGGGACTCTTGAATTTGCGATAGTTTCTTTAAGAGATTTGCAAAAGGTCCCTCTTTAAGTGGCTCATCGGCATGTTCCTTCTCGTATTTATAGAAGGCATCCATACCCTCCTCTTTATATCGACATTCCGACTCGTCGGAGAAAATTACAGCATCGGCATCGAAAGCAATCTTCACTCTGCTATCTTCGGGGTCGAACTCTGTAGGTGGAGCATAGATAAGTGCTGCGGCACATATACCGGAATCGATGACGCGCTGTACATCTCCCTCGTCTTTCGAGAGGAAAAGATCTATTGAAAAGGCTTTGAGGTACTTAGACAAAGATTCACCACCCGACAATGCCACACGGGTAATATCGAGCCCGTATTGGTCGAGCGACTTAAGCATGCGCATACCGGTTTCGGGACTGTTGCGGGACATAACAACCACCTCGACAATAGGACGGTTGGCCTGTTTATTAAGTTCTAACAGACTTTTTACAAGATAGAATGCTGTACCTTTTTCTAAAGGTTCATTCTCGTGTTCCTCTTGAAATTTTCTATACTTTTTTATTCCATCACGTTCAAATATTTCGTTCTCCTTTTCCAAATCGAAAAGTGCACGCGATGACACACCGATAACCAAACGTCCTGTCAAATCCTCCATATCAATTTATTTTCTGTTGCGAAGATAACGGTTTTAGCAGTTTAAATCAATAAAAACAGTAAATTTGTGATAATTGGAGTAAAGAACGGTTGTAAGTAAAAATTTATGTATCTTCGCGCCGGATAAACAGAGTAAAAGAGATGATTAAAGATATTGTATTCGATTTTGGCGGTGTTCTCATAGAGATAGATACCCCGCAAGCAATAAAACGCTTTAAAGCATTGGGACTTGTAAATGCCGAGGAGTATTTGAACAGTTACCAACAAATTGGTACTTTCTATGCATTGGAAAACGGTGATATTACTGCCGATGAATTTATAGATGACCTATCGGTACTATGCAACCGCAGAATATCATACGAGGAGGCAAATAATGCATGGTTGGGATTCATTGTGAGAGTGCAGACTGAATGTCTCGATTTTATACAACAATTACGTCCGCAATATCGTCTTTCGGTACTCAGCAACACAAACCCGTTCTTGCAAGGATGGGCACGAAGCAAGGATTTCACTACCGAAGGTAAATCGTTGGACGATTATTTCGACTCTCTGTTCCTAAGTTACAGGATGAACTGCTCAAAACCCGGTGAGGATATTTACCGTAAAATGCTATTACAAGGTGGCATGAAAGCAGAAGAGGTTCTATTCATTGATGATAGTAGCAAGAACCTCGACACGGCAAGCAGACTGGGAATTAATGTTCTGCAAGTAAAGAACGGTGAAGATTGGCGCGATACATTAAGTAGATACTTAGAGAGGAGTTAGCCTCTTTAAGTATCTACTTAGTTGCTTAATTATTTATTGATACAAGTACCTTATCTATTCTGGCACCATCCATATCGCTTATCTCTATGCGGAAGTTATGCCATGTAAATGTCTCTCCTTCGGAGGGAATATGTTCGAGTTGTGCCAAACACAAACCGGCAACACTTGTATAATCGGAGTTTTCGTATAGGTCTTCGCAACTGAAATATCCTAAGAAGTCGTGTATTGGACACTTACCATCTACAAACCACTCCTCTTTATCCTGACGTTTTACTATAAAACTCTCTTCGTCTTCACTATCAACCGTTCCAACCAATGCATGCATCATATCTTTGAGTGTAACAACACCTATGCAACTACCAAATTCATCGCATACCAAACCACGACTCACACCATCGCGTTTCATGAGTTCTAGTACTTTATATACACTCATATTACGATAGAAGTATGTCGGATTGCTTATTATACCTTTTAATGAGAAGTCGGACTTACCCAATGTAAAAAGCAGATCTTTTATTGATACCACACCCAAAACATCATCGAGACTGCCATTGCATACCGGATACAACTCATATAGTTCATCGCCCATTGTCTCACGAACCCGACATGCACTCATATTTATATCGAACCACACAATATCGTGTTTGTGGGTCATTATTGAGTCGATATTCATGTCGCCCATAAGAAATACACGCTCTACAATATTCTGTTCTACCTGCTGTACCTCACCGTCCTCTTTTCCTTCGTTGATTATGGATTTTATTTCATCCTCGGTTACCTTACTCTCCATATTCTTAAGACCGAGCATATTGAACAGTAACGATGTACTCTTTGACAACAACCACACAAACGGTGCGGCAAGAGTAGAAAGCCACGACATGGGACGTACCATAAATTTGGCAACTCCCTCTGCCCCATTCATACCAATACGTTTTGGCAGTAATTCGCCAAAAACAAGTGTCAGATATGTTACAAGAACCACTATAATGGTTTGTGCTATTTCCGAAGCATAGTTAAACGGGACTCCTACTTCTGTCAACCAATTAGAGAAAAGAAGTGCAATCTTACTACCCGAATATATACCGGTAAGAATTCCAATAAGTGTTATTCCTATCTGTACTGTTGAAAGAAAACGGTCGGGGTCATCAAGCAACTTGAGAACAAGACGTGCCGATTTACTACCCTTGCGAGCATCGGCTGTCAAACTCGACTTACGTGCCGAAACAAGTGCTATTTCTGCCATGGCAAACACACCATTGAGCAGTATCAACCCTACTATTATAATCAGTTCATTCATTTTTTCCTAAACAGCGTAATAATTTCGCCAACAAGAAGTACCGGTGATGTTAAAAGTGTAATTAAAAGCCAATCTTTTACAGACAAAGGCTCTACACTGAACATTTCGCCACCAAATGAAACAATAAGTATCTGACCAATGAAAATTACCAAAAGTATAGACAGGAACATCTTCTCTTTTATTATTCCACTGAATGTGGAGGTCCCGGTCATGAATGATTTTGCATTAAAAAGGTTCCACCATTGCAACATAACAAAGAAGGTAAAGAACCATGCCATGTTGTGCAGTGTACCAATTTCGCCATTTGCATCGAGATAGAAAAGCAGTCCCATGAGCGCTACAACAAATACTATTGCAACAGAAAATATTGAGTATGCCATGTTACGAGTAACAATAAAATCACTGTTCTTACGAGGCTTTTCCTTCATAACACTCCAACTTGGAGAGAGTGATGCCAATGCGCACGAAGCAAAGGTGTCCATTATTAAGTTTACCCATAGCATTTGAGTGATTGTAAGAGGCGACGATGTTCCCATTAATGAGCCAAGCATAACTATGAGACATGCAACTACATTTATAGTGAGTTGGAACAAGAGGAAACGCTGAATATTCTTATACAACGAACGTCCCCACATTACTGCACGTGTTATACTGCCAAAAGAGTTATCGAGTATTGTTATATCACTGGCCTCTTTTGCAACAGAAGTACCATCACCCATAGAAAGACCAACCTGAGCCGCTTTCAACGCCGGTGCATCGTTAGTACCATCGCCGGTTACAGCCACCACAGCACCCTGCTCCTGCAACAAGCGTACAAGACGCTGTTTATCCATGGGACGAGCGCGACACATTATCTTAAGGGACATAACACGCTTGGCAGCCTCTTGGTCACTTAAAGCCTCGAAAGCAGGACCGGTAATTATACTGTCTGCTGTGTCATCTGCTTTAATAATACCTATTTGGCGACCTATCTCCCCTGCTGTTCCGGGAGTATCTCCTGTAACAATCTTAACATCTATTCCTGCACTCAAACATCTTTGTACAGCCTCGGGGACATCGGAACGCACAGGGTCGGATATTGCAACAAAGCCCAAATATATGAGATTAAGCCCCTCTATGAGACGTCCATCGGAATAAGGAGCATCATTATCATTCTCATCGAGTACGCAATAAGCAAAGCCCAGTGTACGCATAGCCTTATTCTGATACTCCAATAAACGCGCCTCAATACCCTTACGCTGCTCTTCGACAGTTGTATAGCCGTTTGCCGATACAACACTCTTACAGTGCGATAGTACTATCTCGGGAGCGCCCTTTACATATAATATCTTTTTACCTGTTAATGACGACTCTACAACGGTTGCCATATATTTTCGTTCGGTGGAGAAAGTAAGTATACTTACTATCTTTGCATCGGAACGCAATGTTTCGTAATTTACACCTTGCCCATTGAGCCAAAGCAAAAGAGCCGCTTCGGTTGGGTTACCTATTGTTTTAACTTCGGAACCCGACCTGTCGAGATTGGCTGTAGAGTTTACAGCAATACCTTCTTTAATGAGATTACTCTGTTCGTTATCGGTGAGTTGTTGCTCTGCCAAACCAAAGAAATTTGTCTCATGTACCTGCATACGGTTCTGGGTGAGAGTTCCGGTTTTGTCGGTACATATTACGGTTGCTGCACCCATCGTTTCGCAAGCATGCATCTTACGTACAAGGTTGTTTGTTTTAAGCATACGGTTCATGCTCAGTGCCAAACTGAGCGTAACACTCATTGGTAAGCCTTCGGGAACAGAAACAACTATAAGTGTAACTGCTATCATAAAGTTTGCAAGAACCTCGGAACTGATATCGACAAACGACATGTTTTCGAAATTCCATAGTCCTTTAACAGTTAAAAGAACAAAAGTAAGGATTGCCACAGTGTAACCCACCTTGCTTATAACACCTGCCAAACGACGTAATTGCATTTGTAGCGGTGTTTCCATATTGTTCTCTATTAGTGAACCACGATTTACCTTACCATACTCTGTTGCATCGCCAACAGTCTCTACACGCATCACACCATTACCATCAACAACAGTTGTTCCACGCATGGCCTTATTCGACGGATATGTTGCCTCGGGATCGAAATCGGCCTCAACCGTCGTTTTCGATATTATAGGTTCACCGGTAAGGGTCGATTCGTTTATTTGCAACGAAGTTGTTTCAAGAAGAACACCATCGGCAGGAACTTCATCGCCGGTATTCAACAATACTATGTCGTCGACAACAACATCCTTACGTGCTATTTGTTGTACCTTACCATCACGCATAACTGTAACCGGAACATCGTCGTTCACTGTATTCAAACGATCGAATGCTTTTGCAGCCTTAACCTCAAAAGCAAACCCTATTAGAGTAGCCAACAAAATGGCTACAAATATTCCTATAGGTTCAAGAAATGCCGAAAAGCCCTCTTGTTCGGGTCCAAAGCAGTGGAAACAGGAGATGGCAAACGACAACACCAGTGCCACCAATAAAATTATAATAATTGGATCCTTGAATTTTTCAAGGAAACGAACCCACAACGATGTCTTTTCAGGTGGAGTTAAAATATTACTACCAAATTCTGAACGTCTCTCTTCAACTTCTTGCGAGGTTAATCCGTTATACACTCTTTCACTCATTTTTATTATATCATCTGTAAGTTTTATTTTTTTGTTCCCTTTTTCTATTTGCAACAACCACAGTCGCAACCCGGTTTGTGCGTGTTGTTATCATCAAAAAGATTCAACTTGTTCTTGCGTGCCTCTTCTAATGTTCGCAAATGCTCATCATTGCGCAATGCAGCCTTCAGACGCAACTGTTCCTGTTCTTCTCGCACTGTTGTTATATATTTTTCGCGATTCTCGGCATCTCCAAGTAATTCCGATGCCACTATAACATTTTGCGAAACATCCTTAACATGTATCACCGGGCCATCGTATACCGGAGCAATTTTAAGGGCAGTATGCAACGGAGTTGTAGTTGCACCTGCTATGAGAACAGGAATGTCCATACCTGCCGACTTCAACTCTTTGACAACTGTTATCATCTCTCCGAGCGAAGGTGTTATCAAGCCACTGAGTATAACCATATCGACCTTGTTGTTACGTGCCTCCTCTACAATTCTTTCGGCAGGTACCATAACACCCAAATCTATAATGTCGTAGCCGTTACAACCCATGACCACTCCGGCTATATTTTTACCAATGTCATGAACATCTCCCTTTACAGTGGCAATAAGCACCTTACCGGCGGAGGTTGTCTGTTCACTGTTCTGTTGTTCTATGAGAGGTTGCAATATTGTAACAGCCTGTTTCATGGTACGTGCTGTTTTAACAACCTGTGGCAAAAATAGTTTTCCCTCGCCAAAGAGTTTACCCACATACCCCATGCCATCCATAAGTGGACCGCCAATTACCGCAACAGCAGTTACGTATTTCTCTACAGCCTCATCAAGGTCCTCTTGCAGATAATCATCCACACCCTTTAACAAGGCTGTTTTCAGTCGCTCCTCAACTGTGGTTTTACGCCATGTTTCGTCGGAGCGATGTCCACCACCTATCTCTTTCTCCTTAAGTTTTTCGGCAATAGAGATAAGATGTTCTGTTGCATCCTTACATCGATTAAGGATTACATCCTCCATGGCAGAACGTATATCATCCGGTATATCCTCGTATTGCACCGAGGTTTGGGGATTTACAATACCCATATCCATTCCTGCTGATATTGCATGATACAGGAATACTGCATGCAAAGCCTCACGAACATAATTGTTTCCACGGAACGAGAACGACAAGTTACTAACTCCACCACTTATATGTGTTCCGGGCAGATTCTCTTTTATCCAAGCGCATGCACGTATAAAATCTATCCCGTACGCCGAATGTTCCTCTATTCCGGTTGCTACAGCAAGTATATTGGGGTCGAATATTATCTCTTGCGGTTCAAAGCCTACATTTTCGGTAAGCAACTTATAGGCACGTGCACACACCTCAGTTTTTCTCTTGTACGATGTTGCCTGCCCCTCTTCATCGAATGCCATGACAACGACCGCTGCGCCAAGACGTTTAGCCTCGGTAGCACGTGCCAGGAAGAGTTCCTCGCCCTCTTTTAGTGATATTGAGTTTACTATGGCACGTCCTTGCAGACATTTAAGACCTGCGCGTACAACATCCCAGTTCGAGGAGTCCACCATTATGGGTACACGAGCAATGTCGGGGTCGCTCCCCAGTAGATTTAGGAAGTGCGTCATCTCCTCTTTTGCATCGAGCAGACCATCGTCCATGTTTATATCGAGTACTTGCGCTCCATCTTCAACCTGAGCAAGCGCAATCTTCAATGCATCGGAATAGTTTTTCTCGTTTATCAGACGTAAGAACTTACGAGAGCCGGCAACGTTGCATCTCTCTCCTATATTTATGAAGTTCATGTCCCTATTCACAACAAGACGCTCTAAACCCGATAAATGGAGGTATTTTGGATAATCTACCGGTTTACGTGGTGTTTTCCCCTCGACAAGTGCCGGGAAACGTGCTATGTACTCATTTGTTGTTCCACAACAACCGCCTACAATGTTTACCAAGCCTTCATCGAGATATTCCTGTATCAATGCCGCCATTTCGTCAGGCGACTGGTCGTATCCTCCAAGTTCGTTTGGCAACCCGGCGTTAGGATATGCGCTTACATAGCATGGTACTATCTCCGACAAACGTTTTATAAACGGTTTCATCTGTCCTGCTCCAAAAGAGCAGTTAAGACCTATAGAAAGAATTTTACGGTTCATAACAGAAGCCACAAAAGCCTCTATTGTCTGCCCCGAAAGGGTACGACCGGCATTGTCGGCAACGGTTAGCGATAACATTACAGGCACCTCCTTACCAAGTTCCTGCATAACCTCTTCGGCAGCATATATTGCTGCTTTTGCATTCAGTGTATCGAATATTGTTTCGCAGAGCAGAGCATCGGCACCACTCTCGATGAGTGCCCTCATCTGCTCTTTGTACGCACCGGCAAGATCATCGAAAGTTATACTGCGGTATGCAGGATTCTCTACATCGGGACTGATGGAGCATGTTTGACTTGTAGGACCTATCGACGCAACCACAAAACGTGGCTTATCGGGTGTAGAGTATTTGTCGGCGACCTCACGTGCTATGCACACTCCCACACGGTTCATCTCATCGCAAAATGCCTCACAACCATATTCTGCCTGCGATATACGGTTCGAATTGAATGTACAAGTCTCTATTATGTCGGCACCTGCCTGTAAATATTTTTCGTGTATCTCTTTTATTACGTCGGGGCGTGTCAACAACAGTATATCGTTGTTTCCTTTAAGAGGTATCGGGTGTTGTGCAAATCGCTCACCACGAAATGCCTCTTCATCCAGTTTATACTGTTGTATCATGGTACCCATGGCACCATCCAACACCAATACTCTACGTTCTAATGCTTTTCGAATATCCATTTTAATATTCCCTTCTTATTCTGTCTATTTCGCGTTTGTCATCGCGTTCTTTTATGCTCTCGCGCTTATCATATTCATGCTTACCTCTTGCAAGAGCAATAACAAGTTTAGCCAGTCCTTTTTCATTTATAAACAGACGCATAGGCACTATTGTAAAGCCCGGTTTTTTTGCCGCCTGCTGTAATTTACGCAATTCTTTGCGTTCAAGCAACAATTTACGGTCGCGACGTGCAGAGTGGTTATTATACGAACCATAAAAATATTCGGCAACATGCATGTTTTTCACCCATAATTCACCGCCTATAAAAATGCAGTATGTATCCACAAGGCTCGCTTTTGATTGCCTTATGGATTTTATTTCGGTACCGGTAAGCACAATACCTGCTGTATAAGTATCTATTACCAAGTAGTCGAACGACGCACGACGATTCTTTATATTTATGTTACTTGCTCTTCTTTCCATGCTCTTTATCTGATATTTGTCAATACAGACATGACCTTATCCATAACCACCGGAGTAAAAATAATAAGTATAGAGACAAGCATAGTATACCCTAACCTGTTCTCCTCTTTTATACGCATAAGCACCGTTGCTCCGTCCCACACAATTTTTACAGTATAGAATTGCGCTATCCAGCCTATTATTCTAAAGTTCGGGAATAACCCCAGGCAGGCATCGAGTAACAATACAACAACCATTGAATAGCCTACGAGGCAGTCTGTTACTTGTCTGTCATATTCTGTTTTGAACATTTTAGTTGTTATCTTAGAGACAGATATCGCTATAATATGATATGAGAAAAAGAATGCGAAGAACTGAACACCCATGTGTACAAGCACCGGATAGAGACTTTCGAAACCCGAAGCACTACCCAAGACACCACCAATGAACGTAGCCAAACAACATAAAGCAATCATTGGATACAGAAAGGTGTTGAACATGGTTGCTCTATCCATTGAACGGGATATATGCAACCACGACTTTGCAGGCTGTGTCAACAACCGTATATTAGTGTTCAGCAATCTTTTAAACATTTGCGTATTATCATCTAAAAGGATTCACACACTTACCACCTATGATTTCGGCAGTATATGGTTCTTCATCCTCTTTGTTGTAATCCTTGTAATGTAGTTTTATTTTTGTAATCAAGGTATCGGTACTCAACAGTTCGTTACGCTCATCATTGTTTATCATCGAGGGAATATCCTGTAGATTGAATGTCATAATTTGTGCTGTTTCTGTTTCACCCTCAGATATTTTCGACCATAAAGTAAGACGTAAAGTATCGTTCACAAAGCCATCGGTTGTCATTTTGAATACAGGAGCAGTACCATCGGTATAATATTTCACAAAGACATTCTGATATGCGTTCCGATATTTTCTGCTGAGCCATACAGGTTTATATCCATAATAATGCTCCGACAAACCGCTAACATGTGAATTCATTTCTTCGGTATCTATGTCTGTTAATGAAGTAATGCCATATTGCGGTATTCTATCTTTTATTGCCGCTACCTGCCAACGGGCAGTTCGAGGACCGGCATAAGTGTCGTAGTAATAACTTACACGCATGACAGCGCGGTCGCCATCTTGCAAATCGAAATCCCTTAAATTCTTTACATAGTAGAATGTATCGGCAAGTTCCGGTAGCACATCGTTACCTCGAACAGTAAATATATCCTCTACATATCCCTCCATGGTATTAGTGGAATTGTCGCACGAATTCATTGCAAACAAAAATAAAACAGAGACAAACAGTCCGTAAAAAACACTTTTCATAATCATCAAATTAAATATTAATACATCAACACAACAAGCACCATGCACGTAATGCACAATGCATCGTGCAAAGTTACAAACAAATCTCATAAAAAGAGCCAAAAAAGACAAAATAGAGATACCATATTATATATTTTTAATAACTGTATTTTATTTTTCTTTATTTTTCGAAATATCTTTTGAGAATAAAAATAAAATTTAATATCTTCGCAAATTGAAAATGATATAAAAACCAGTTTCACATTTTAAACATAAAAAATTATGGTTTATTCACACGAAGTAGAAAACATGTGTGTTGTGAAGAAAGGTCC
>CAZEKX010000006.1:0-49222 GCA_964512955.1 uncultured Bacteroidaceae bacterium | reverse complement strand
ACTTGCTACCGGTCCCAATGGTAATAGTATCTTCCTGCCGGCAGCGGGCTATCGCAACGGTTCGGAGGTCTACACCACAGGGTACGACGGTTACTATTGGTCGTCCACGCCGACCGGGGTTACAGTGACAACGCTTACGGACTCTACTTCGACGATGGCTACAGCTACTGGAGCTATTGGGACTACCGCTACAACGGGCAGAGTGTGCGTCCTGTCTCAGAATAAAGAAAAATTTATTTAATTTATTTGGCGCACGTCTTTGTGCGTGCGCCTTAATTTATTAAAAAACGGTACCCGCTTTAGCGGGTCGAAATTTTTTTCAAAGCAGTGTATTTATAAATTTAAAACATAGTCTTTCAATGGCTGCAATAAAGGATAAAATACAAAATGAAAAAACGAAGTCTCCATCAGATATTCTATTGTATCGCGAAGGTGTATTTTATATTGCATACGAACATAGCGCATGGTTGTTTGTGACATCCATACATAACTTTAAAGCGAAAAAACGTTTTGTCAAATGTGTTTCAAAGGATGTTGTAAGTATAGGTTTTCCTATGCAATCGTTTGATAAATGGTGCTCCGGCAAAAATGTACACATTGAGAATGATGTGTTGCGTATAACTCTTGAGGATAGTGAAGTTCCCTTGTTTGATGGATTTGATGAATGGAAAGACTGCTTGGAATATGAAACCTCTAAGAACACTGCCGGTGTATGTGGTGGTGTTGAATCTTCTTCCGAAAAAGAGGTGCTTACACGTATACGTGAATTTCCTTTGGAGAGCAAATCTCTGCTGGAATGCATGCTGTTCTTGTCGAAAATAAAAAGATTGTTGAACTAAAGATAACTGTTGGCAATGGCTGTTTATACCGAACTTAAGGTGTATGAAGAGTGTTATAGATTGTTTTTGCAGTTGGTAACATCGACTTCGCGTATTCAGCGTGATCTACGTTATACATTGGGTGAGCAAGCGAAACGTGCTGTAATGGATATACTTATACTTATATTTAAAGCCAACAAGTCATATGATAAAGTTGGGGCTATTTCACAGGCACGAGAAAAATTGGTCGAGGTTCAGATATTGCTCAGAGTGTTTAATGATACACGTCAATTATCCGACAGGCAGTATACCATGTTCATGGAATATGTTGTATCTCTTTCTAAACAACTTACAGCATGGGAGTATTCTTCGATGAAAAAAGAGAAAAAAGAGGGGTGTTAATGAAGATGTCGCCGGAATATCTGTGATTAAGGTTACAGGTAGCGTGCCACGGTAAATTCAGACGGTCTGCCTGTTATGTAAGAGATTACGTGAAATTTTAAAAAGTAGCGCGATGACAGGAAATATAAAGAACAAGTCTTACGATAGGTTGTTAAACAACTCCTTATCGTCATTCAGCACAGAAGACCGTCCTGCTTTCCTGCCGGCAGCGGGCTATCGCAACGGTACGGAGGTCTACAACACAGGGAACAACGGTAACTATTGGTCGTCCACGCCGAACGAGAGTAACAGTAACAACGCTTACGAACTCAACTTCAACAATGGCAACAACAACTGGAACAATTGGAACAACCGCAACAACGGGCAAAGTGTGCGTCCTGTCTCAGAACTTACCTCTTCGTCACCTCCTTCTTCTTCTCTCTTTCTTATGCACCTTTCTCCACAAGAACTGTTAGTGGATCTTTTTCGGGCATATAAGGATGCACGAAGGCATAAAAGACGCAAAAGATACCAATTGGAATTTGAACTGAATTATGAAGAAGAATTGGTTAAATTACGTGATGAACTTATAGAAAGAAGGTATAAACCGGGGAAATCGACATGTTTTATTATAAATGATCCAAAACAACGCGAAGTTTTTGCTGCCGATTTTAGAGATAGAGTAGTACATCATTTATACTATAATTATACGTATAATTTGTTTGAAAGATTATTTATAGAAGATTGTTACAGTTGCAGAAAAAAGAAAGGTACGCATTACGGGTTTAACAGATTGCAACATCATATTCGCAGTGTTTCGCATAATTACAGATATAACTGCTATGTGATGAAGATTGATGTGCAAGGCTATTTTATGAGCATAAATCGTTCGGTATTGCTGGATTTATGTTTTTCTGCCTTGGAAAAAATGGCAAGACGTGAGTGTGATACCTCCGGCAAAAAATGGTGTGAGGTACTTGATTATTCTTTATTGTATTATTTGTCGGAAGTAATAATCATGAACGATCCTGTTATTAACAGTGTTCGTTTAGGAATGGAGTCTGACTGGCGTGGTTTGCCTGTTAGCAAAAGTCTTTTTCATACCGAAAAAGGGTGTGGGCTTCCTATCGGAAATTTAACATCTCAACTTTTTAGTAATGTTTACATGTGTACATTCGACAGTTTTGTAAAACGTTTTTTTAATGGTATCGCTTATGGTCGTTATGTCGATGATGCCTTTTTTGTTTCTCGGTATAAAGCAGAATTGAGAACTATCATTCCCATTATAAAAACTTTCTTGCATGGCAGGCTAAGTTTGAAACTGCATCCTAATAAAGTATTTATACGAAATATTCGCCATGGTGTTGAGTTTCTTGGAGGGTATGCAAAGCCTTACCGATGTTATATTTCTCGTTCCACATTGGCACGAATTAAAAGAAAATTAACCCTATTGGAATCGGTTACTGATTCAGGCGTGTTGAGTGCGTCGCTTAACTCTTTTCTTGGTGTATTGTCCCATTATTCTTCCTATAGATTAAAAGAGGCTTTATTGGGTCATTCTTCGAGATTTTCGGAATATGGAACTTTTGTTTGCGGATACTCAAAATATAAAGTTATAAAACAGAACAAAAGTCAAGAAACTTTGTAGGAAACGAATCTTCTGTAACTGGGATAACTTATACGATAAATATAATATTTTGGGTATTTGTACGTTTCTATTATTGAATATAGAAAATGTAGTATGAACTGGTTCAGTAATTTTAAAAATGTAAAGTACCTCTTAATAGTGGTGGCCGCTATTATTGCTGCCGGCTCCCTTTTTATATCCAACAGTTTGGTTGCCGACTTAAAAAATGAGGAACTGAACAAGATGCGTGTATGGGCCGAAGCGATGCGCTCTCTTAATAGTGCCGACGAGACTACCGACCTGAATCTTGTGCTTGCGGTGCTTAATGGAAATAATACTATCCCTGTGGTTGTAATAGATAGCAAGGGGGCTATAAACAGCCATAGAAATATTGATATACAAGAGGGAAGCGACTCTCTTGGCGTACTTATGCAATTGGTTTCGGGGATGCGTGAACAGAACCATATTATCCCTATCGACATGGGCGATGGAGATTACCTCGAGGTTTGTTACTCCGACTCCTTGCTGTTGAAACGTCTTTCGTACTATCCTTATATTCAACTGTTTGTTGTCCTTCTCTTCTTCTTGATATGCCTTGTGGCTATTGTCAGTTCTAAACGTGCCGAACAGAACAAGGTGTGGGTGGGGCTCTCTAAAGAGACTGCTCACCAGTTGGGGACACCAATATCGTCGTTGATGGCATGGAGCGAGGTCCTACGCGAAAAATATCCTGCCGATGAACTGCTTGTTGAAATGGGAAAGGATGTAGGACGTTTGCAAACTGTTGCCGAACGTTTCTCTAAGATTGGGTCGCGTCCCGAATCGGTATCCGATGATTTGTTGAATGTCCTCGATAAGGTAGTCGATTATTTTCGTCATCGTACATCGGAAAAGGTGCAATTTGCATGCAATTATCCTAAACGTCCGCTCATGGTACGCATGAATACTCCACTTATGGAGTGGGTTTTCGAAAATCTGTGCAAGAATGCAATCGATGCCATGAATGGTGTGGGTACAATAACATTTACTGTTACGCAAGACGATAACTATGCCTACATAGATATTGCCGATACGGGCAAGGGACTTGCAAAGTCGTGCTTTAAAAGGGTGTTTGAGCCGGGTTACACTACAAAGAAACGTGGTTGGGGGCTTGGGCTCTCTTTGGCTAAAAGAATTATGGAGCAGTACCATAAAGGACGTATCTTTGTGAAACATTCGGAACAAGGAAAGGGTACAACTTTCCGTTTGGAATTAAAAAAATGAAGTTTTTCCTCTTTTAAGGTGGTAGAAACGAATTTTATTCGTATCTTTGCACGCAAACTCCGAAAATGGAGCAATTTCAGATGGCTTTAACATGTTAATATTGTGAATGTGAGATAAGAAAATGGGACGATTTGATAAATACAATGTTGAGTTAAAGGGGCTGAAAGCAGAATCCCTTTGTTTGGAATTTAACCTCGATAACAACTTCTTTACAGATATTGATGGCGAGGAGTTTCAGAAAGGTGCGGTAAACGCAAAGGTTTCGGTAAGGAAGAACCGCGATGTGTTCGACTTTGCATTCTCCTTAAATGGAACAGTGGTTGTTCCTTGTGATAGGTGTCTCGATGACTTGGAGATAGATATTGTTACCGAGAACACATTGAAGGTGAAACTTGGCGAGAACTATGCCGACGAAGGTGATATTGTTGTTGTTCCCGAAGAGGAGGGAGACATAAACCTTGCTTGGTATCTGTATGAGTTCATTGCTCTTGCATTACCCATGAAAAAGGTACATGCTCCGGGAAAATGCAATCGCGAAATGACAGGACGCTTGAAAAAGTATAACTGTGGCGATGGTTCCGACGAGGAAAGTTTTGAGGCTGAACAGGAAGAGAAGGCTATGGACCCTCGTTGGGAAGGTTTAAAGAATATACAAATTGAAGAAGATATTTAAAACGTAATTAAAATGGCACATCCTAAAAGAAGACAATCTAAGACAAGAACTGCCAAGAGAAGAACTCATGACAAGGCAGTTGCTCCTACACTTGCTATCTGCCCCAACTGTGGTGAATGGCACGTTTATCACACCGTTTGCGGTGCGTGTGGTTATTATAGAGGCAAGCTCGCTATCGAGAAAGAGGCAGCAGTCTGAAATAATTAAAATGCCGTTCTTGTCTTCGACAAACAACGGTTGTTTGTACGTAGAATTAAAACGCACCTTTCCTATGGTTGTGGTGCGTTTTTCTTTTTCAAATATACCTTACACAAGTAACAAACAGAATAATTATGCATAAGGCCGGTTTTGTAAATATTGTCGGAAACCCGAACGTGGGTAAATCGACACTTATGAACTTACTCGTAGGCGAGAGAATATCCATAGCGACATTTAAGGCGCAGACAACGCGCCATAGAATCATGGGAATTCTGAATACAGACGAAGCGCAAATTGTGTTCTCCGATACTCCGGGTGTTCTTAAACCCAATTATAAGTTGCAAGAGGCGATGTTGCGTTTTTCGCGTTCTGCACTTCGTGATGCCGATATTCTGCTTTATGTTACCGACATGGTGGAGTCGCCCGAAAAGAACAGCGAGTTCATAGATGAGGTGCGTAAACTGGATATTCCTATATTGGTTCTTATCAATAAAATAGACCTTAGCAACCAAGAGGAACTTGTGAAAAAGGTGGAGCAGTGGCACGAGATAATGCCCGAGGCAGAAATTCTTCCAATATCGGCGTTGGCAAAATTTAATGTCGATGCGGTTATGAGAAGGATAATGGAGTTGCTCCCTCCTTCACCTCCCTATTTCGACAAGGATGCACTTACCGATAAGCCGGCACGTTTTTTTGTTACAGAGATTATACGCGAGAAAATTCTACTGCATTACGACAAAGAGATTCCGTATGTGTGCGAGGCTGCAGTAGAGCATTTCAAAGAGACCGATGGCAGTATATACATTAAAGCGTTGATATTTGTGGAGCGTGATTCTCAGAAAGGTATAATCATCGGGCACGAGGGTGCTGCACTGAAACGCGTTGCAACAGAGGCACGACGTGCTTTGGAAAAGTTCTTTGCAAAGAGAATCTTTTTAGAGATATATGTGAAAGTAGACAAGGATTGGCGTAATTCCGACAAACAGTTGCGTCGCTTTGGCTATGATCAGAAAGATTAAGAAACTGTTTAAAATTCATACTCCGGGATTATGGGAAATTTAGTAGCGATAGTTGGTCGTCCAAATGTTGGAAAATCGACACTGTTTAACCGTCTTACAGAAACGCGGCAGGCGATTATTTCGGACGAGGCGGGTACAACACGCGACCGTCAGTATGGTCGATGCCTCTGGTGTGGAAAAGAGTTCTCGCTTGTGGACACAGGCGGTTGGGTGGTAAACTCCGATGATGTTTTCGAAGAGGCTATACGTGAACAGGTTACATTGGCTATGGACGAGGCCGATGTGATACTCTTTGTGGTTGATACCATGAACGGTCTCACCGATTTGGATATGGAGATGGCATCTATGCTGCGTCGCTCCAAGAAACCTGTGCTTGTGGTTGCCAATAAGGTGGATACTTACGAGATGCAGTATGCCTCGGCTGAGTTCTACAGCATGGGCATCGATGGCGATATCTATTGTATTTCGGCTGCCAATGGCAGTGGTACAGGCGATTTGCTCGATACCATTGTTTCGAAGTTTACCAAAGATGCCGAGGAGGCACCCGAAGAGAATATACCGCGTTTTGCTGTTGTGGGGCGTCCAAATGCCGGAAAGAGTTCTATTATAAATGTATTCTTGGGAGAGGATAGAAATATTGTTACGAATATCGCAGGTACTACACGTGACTCCATTCTCACTCGTTATACTAAGTTTGGTTTCGATTTTTATCTGGTCGATACTGCAGGTATAAGAAAAAAGAGCAAGGTTAGCGAGGATATCGAATACTATTCGGTGTTGCGTTCCATTCGTGCTATTGAGAACTCCGATGTTTGTATCCTTATGATTGATGCCACACGTGGTATTGAATCGCAGGACTTGAATATCTTCTCAATTATACAGCGTAACCAGAAGAGCCTTGTTGTTGTTGTGAATAAGTGGGACCTTGTAGAAGATAAAAGCGATAAGGTACAGAAGTTCTTTGAGAATGCTATTCGTGAGCGTGTTGCACCTTTTGTCGATTTCCCCATAATATTCACCTCTGCTATTACAAAGCAACGTGTGTTTAAGGTGTTGGAGACTGCGAAGGATGTTTATCTTAACTCAAGAACAAAGGTTTCTACAGCCAAGTTCAACGAAGAGATGTTGCCTATAATTGAGGCTTATCCGCCACCTTCGATAAAAGGTAAGTATATTAAGATAAAATATTGTATGCAGTTACCCGAAAAGCGTGTTCCCACCTTTCTGTTCTTCGCCAATCTGCCACAGTATGTGAAAGAACCGTACCGTCGTTTCCTCGAGAATAAGATACGTGAACGTTGGAACTTTACCGGTGTACCAATGAATATTTTTATAAGACAAAAATAAAATTAAAACGAGATAGAATTCTATCTCGTTTTAATTTTATATAACTATCTCTTCTCGCTGGCAACTCTTCGCAAAATCTCGCTCGAAAAGAGAAAATCGTTAAGTTGTCTGTTTTCGGTATGTAAAATTTGGTCTTTGTTGCCCTCCCACGATATTTCGCCATCGGCAAGGAATATTATGTGGTCGCCTATTCCCATAACCGAGTTCATGTCGTGGGTGTTCACTATTGTTGTTATGTTGTACTCTTTGGTTATGTCGTGTATCAACTCGTCTATTATAAGAGATGTTTTGGGGTCGAGGCCCGAATTTGGCTCATCACAAAAAAGATATTTGGGCTCAAGGGCTATGGCGCGTGCTATGGCAGCACGTTTCTGCATACCTCCCGATAACTCTTCGGGGCTTTTGTCTTGTGCTTCAATCATGTTCACACGTTCAAGGCAGAACCTTGCTCGTTTTAATTTCTCCTCATAACTTTTTTCCGAGAACATCTCCAATGGAAACATTACATTCTCTAAAACACTCATGGAGTCGAAGAGTGCAGCGCTCTGAAAGAGCATACCCATCTCTCTGCGCAACATAAGTCTCTCTTTCTTGCCGAACGTAACAACGTTACGCTCATCGTACAGAACCTTGCCTTTGTCGGGTGCAAGCAATCCTACAATACATTTTAGCAACACTGTCTTTCCGGCACCGCTTTGTCCTATTATAAGATTGCTCTTTCCGTTCTCGAACTTGGCACTTATATTGTTAAGTACCAATTGCGAACCGAAACTTTTGTATATGTTTTTTATCTCTATCATTGCATCAGAAGTTGTGTTAAAACAATGTCGGCAAATAATATAAGGACACTGCAACTTACAACGGAATCGGTGCTTGCTTTGCCCACTTCAATGGAGCCTCCTTCTACTCTGTAACCGTAGAACGCTGCTACCGAGGCTATTATAAATGCAAAAAACAACGATTTTATTACACTGCACCATATGTACCATTGATGAAATTCATATTGCAATCCCACTGTAAGGTCTTCGGCTGTCATCATCTGGGTTATGTAGCCTATGGCGTATGCACCTACAATGCCTGCTGTAATGCTGAATATAACCAATATCGGTATCATGCTCACTAACGCCGAAATCTTTGGCAGAATAAGGAAGTTCGCGGAATTTACTCCCATTATCTCCATGGCATCAATCTGTTGGGTAACCCGCATTGTGCCAATCTCCGATGTTATGTTGCTACCCACTTTTCCTGCCAATATAAGGCACATCATGGACGACGAAAACTCTAAAATAAGAATCTCACGTGTAGCATAGCCTACTACAAATTTAGGCATCCATGCACTCTCTATGTTTAACTTCATCTGTATACAGATGACTGCTCCAATAAAAAAAGATATGAGCAGTACTATGGGAATGGAATTTACTCCCAATTGATAAATATCGCGAAGGAATTGTCGGGAAAACATCTTCCAACTTTCGGGTTGTATCAATACTCTGCGCATGAGCATAAGATAACTTCCGAATGTGCTTATCGATTTTATAAATAACATTCTTGACTTTATTTGTAAAAACAGTGCGAAGTTACACTTTTTATCTGTTTTAATATGCTAATATATCAAATAGTTTATCATTTTTACCGCTAAATAGTTTATCATTTTGTCTGTGGAACTTAAAACATGCTATCATAAACTTGGTTATGAGTTGAATTTGCATTATCTTCGCCAAGAATAAAAATAACAGTTTCTAAAAACCCATTGAGATGGAAGAGGTTGCCGGCAATATTAAAAAAGAGAATATGGAACAGATGGTTCTTCGTACCGAAGACTTGGTGAAACGCTACGGTAAACGTACTGTGGTGAATAATGTCTCTTTCAATGTGAAACAGGGTGAAATCGTTGGGCTTTTGGGTCCCAACGGTGCCGGAAAGACTACATCGTTTTATATGACAACCGGTTTGGTTGTGCCTAATGACGGACGTATCTTTTTGAACGATTTAGAAATTACCAAATATCCTGTTTACAAACGTGCACGTATAGGAGTGGGCTATTTGGCACAAGAGGCAAGTGTGTTCCGTAATATGTCGGTCGAGGATAATATTGCATCGGTTCTTGAACTTACCGGTAAACCCAAGGATTATCAGAAAGAGAAACTCGAGAGTCTTATCGAAGAGTTTCGTCTTCAGAAAGTGCGCAAGAATCTTGGAAACCGTTTATCGGGAGGAGAACGTCGTCGTACCGAAATTGCACGATGTCTTGCCATTGACCCTAAATTTATTATGCTTGATGAGCCCTTTGCCGGTGTCGACCCTATAGCGGTAGAAGATATTCAATACATTGTATGGAAGTTAAAAGATAAAAATATAGGTATTCTTATTACCGACCACAATGTTCAGGAGACTTTGAGTATCACAGATCGTGCATACCTGCTATTTGAAGGTCGCATCCTTTTCGAAGGAACTCCCGAGGAACTTGCCGAAAACTCTATTGTGCGCGAGAAGTATCTTGGTCGCGATTTCGTGTTACGCAAGAAAGATTTCCAAGTCGGTTGACAACAAAACGAATATGTAACATTTCTACAATCTGCTTATTTATATGGGTTATATTTTTGTTGGAAAATGAAAATATAACCCTTTTTTATGTAGTAAAGGGTGCAATTTTTACTTCAAAAAGCGTAATTTATCACTTTTTTTTGATTATCTGCCCAAGAAGTTGTAATTTTGCAGACTCTATTTTAGGGGTAGAATATTATTAAATATAAAATCATATATGGAATTTACATTGACAAACCTTGATGCTACCAGCGCACGTTTGGTAGTGAATGTTTCTGAGGCTGATTATGCTGCTCAGGTTGAGAAAACACTTAAGAACCTTCGTCAAAAGGCTAATATCCCAGGTTTCCGTCCGGGAATGGTACCCATGGGCTTAATTAAAAAACAGTATGGAACTGCTGTTAAAGCCGAGGAGGTGAACAAACTTTTACAGACAAAAATCTTTGAGTATATCAAAGAGAACAAGGTGGATATGTTAGGCGAACCTCTTCCCAATGAGGAGCAACAGGCTACTCTCGATTTTGTTAATGGCAAAGACTTTACTTTTGAGTTCGATATTGCCATTGCTCCCAAGTTCGATGCATCTTTGAGCAAAGAGGACAAGATGACATATTACAAGATACAACCTACCGATGAAATGATTGAGAGTCAGGTGAAGAGTTATGCTCAGCGTTGTGGCGAGTATAAACAGGTTGATTCTTATGAGAACGGTGATATGCTCAAAGGTAACCTTGCCGAGGCTGCCGAGGGTGGTATCAGCGTTCAGGGTGCAGTGCTCATGCCTTCTTATATGAAGAATGAGGAGCAAAAGGCTCTGTTCAATGGTGTTAAGGTTGGTGATATTGTAACTTTCAATCCTTCGGTTGCTTACGATGGCAATGAGGCAGAAATTGCTTCTCTGCTTAAGATTGAAAAGAGCGAGGTTGCTGCTAAGAATGGTGAATTTACTCTTACTGTAAGTGAGATTACACGTTTTGTGGCAAGTGAGTTGAACCAAACAGTGTTCGATGCTGCATTTGGCAAGGATGTTGTTAAAACCGAAGAGGAGTTCCGTGCAAAAATCACAGAGCAGTTCGAGGCGCGTTTCGAGGTTGAGAGCGACTATAAACTTCTTATGGATGTTCGTAGTTATCTCATGGAGAGAATCGGTAAAATGGAGTTCCCCGAGGCACTCTTGCGTCGTATAATGGAACTTAATAAGGAAGACAAGGCTGCAAGCATCAGCGAAGAGGATTTCCAAAAGAGTCTTACAGAACTCTCATGGCATCTTATCAAAGAGCAGTTGGTTAAGGCTTATGAAATTAAGATTAACGATGAAGATGTTCTTGCTGTTGCTAAGGATGCTACTCGCGAACAATTTGCGCAGTATGGTATGGCTAACATCCCCGAGGATTTGCTCGAGAACTATGCAAAAGAGATGTTCAAACAAGAAAGAACACGCGAGGCTTTGGTTAACAGAGCCGTTGATGTTAAGTTGATACAGGCTGTTAAATCGGCGGTTTCTTTGAATGATGAAAAAATATCTGTTGAGGACTTCAACAAAAAGGTTACCGAAAACGATTGATTATATAGGTAAACAATAAAACTATAGTTGTATGGAGAGAAATGATTTTAAAAAATATGCTACCAAGCATCTTGGTATAAACAGCATGGTGCTTGACGATGTCATTAAAGCACAATCGCAGTATTTGAATCCTTATATCTTGGAAGAGCGTCAGTTAAATGTAACTCAGATGGATGTATTCTCGCGATTGATGATGGATAGAGTTATTTTTCTCGGTACACAAATAGATGATTATACCGCAAATACCCTTCAGGCACAGTTGCTATATCTGGATTCTGTAGATAGTGGAAAGGATATCTCTATCTACATTAACTCTCCGGGAGGTTCGGTAAGTGCCGGTTTGGGTATATACGATACAATGCAGTTCATAAGCAGCGATGTCTCTACAATATGTACGGGCATGGCTGCGAGTATGGCTGCGGTACTTTTGGTTGCCGGAACCGAAGGAAAGCGTTCTGCACTCACACATAGCCGTGTAATGATACATCAGCCTATGGGTGGGGCACAGGGGCAAGCCAGTGATATTGAAATTACTGCTCGCGAAATACAGAAACTGAAAAAGGAACTTTATACAATAATTGCCGAGCATAGCCATCAACCCTACGACAAGGTGTGGGCAGACAGCGACCGAGATTATTGGATGACAGCGCAAGAGGCTAAAGAGTACGGAATGGTAGACAGCGTGCTGGTTCGTAAAAAATCAGAGATTTAAAAATTCTGATTATGGCAGGAAAAAACAAAGGGCGTTGTAGTTTCTGTGGTCGATACGAGGATCAGGTTGAGTTACTCATAACCGGTATAGACGGTTATATTTGCAATAATTGCATAGAACAGGCTCATTCTATTCTGCGTGAGGAGAATATGTTGCCTAAGAGCAATTTTACAATGACAGAACTTCCCAAACCAAAAGAGATAAAGGCTTTCCTCGATGAATATGTGATTGGGCAGGATGAGGCTAAATGTGCTCTCTCTGTATCTGTATACAATCATTATAAACGTCTCATGCAGAACGGTAAAGATGCCGATGTTGAGATAGAGAAAAGTAATATAGTGATGGTTGGAAGTACAGGAACCGGAAAAACACTTCTTGCACGTACTATTGCCCGTTTGCTAAAAGTGCCTTTTACCATTGTGGATGCAACGGTTCTAACCGAGGCGGGTTATGTAGGAGAAGATATCGAGAGTATTCTCACTCGCTTGTTGCAAGTAGCCGACTACAAAGTGGAAGATGCCGAAAGAGGAATAGTCTTCATCGATGAGATTGATAAAATTGCAAGAAAAGGCGATAATCCCTCAATAACACGCGATGTGAGCGGTGAAGGTGTTCAACAGGGCTTGTTGAAACTGCTCGAAGGCTCCGTGGTAAATGTTCCGCCACAAGGTGGTCGCAAACATCCCGACCAGAAGATGATTCCTGTCAATACAAAAAATATTCTTTTTATATGTGGTGGCGCATTTGACGGAATAGAGAAGAAAATTGCACAACGTCTTAATACTCATGTAGTAGGTTATAATTCGGTGCAGAACCGTTTTGCAATTGATAAAGGCAATATGATGCAGTATGTAACTCCGCAAGATTTACGCTCTTTCGGTCTTATCCCCGAAATTGTAGGTCGTTTGCCAATATTGACATCGTTGCGTCCGTTGGACCGTACCGCTTTAAGGAATATATTGACAGAACCCAAAAACTCTATCATAAAACAGTATATAAAACTGATGGAGATGGATGGTGTAAAGTTGACTTTTGAACCGACGGTGTTGGACTTTGTGGTAGATAAGGCCATAGAATACAAGTTGGGAGCACGCGGATTACGTTCAATTGTTGAGTCCATAATGATGGATAAGATGTTCGATGTCCCGTCGAGTGGTGCTAAAACATGCAAGATAACATTGGAATATGCAAAAAAGCAACTCGAAAAGAGTTCTCCGGCAGGAATGATGGCATCATAAAAAATAGCAATCCCCACGCATAAAAACGTGGGGATTGCTATAAATACTCAAATTTATGTGATATATGAACAAAATGTCTGTTTTTAAATAAAAAATAGATAATAGCATAAAAATATGTCTGAAAAAATTTGTTGGTTTTGATGAGTTGTTTATAACTTTGTTATCTAAATTAGGCGTATTATAAAATGGCAAAGAAGTATAATTTGACAGAAGTTCTTAAAAAGAATTTCGGTTTTGATACATTTAAGGGGGATCAGGAGGCTGTTATAAAAAATCTGCTTGCCGGAAAAGACTCCTTTGTGCTTATGCCGACGGGTGGTGGTAAATCACTCTGTTATCAACTTCCTTCGTTGATAATGGACGGTACGGCTATTGTAATTTCACCACTCATCGCTTTGATGAAAAATCAGGTGGATGCCATAAGAAATCTTAATGAAGAGGATGGTGTCGCACACTTCTTGAACTCTTCTCTCACAAAGCAGGCAATAGAGGAGGTTAAAACCGATGTCCTTTCGGGGAAGACAAAATTATTGTATGTTGCTCCCGAGTCGCTTACAAAAGAGGAGAATGTGGAATTCCTTAAATCGATAAAGATATCATTCTATGCAATAGACGAGGCTCACTGTATTTCGGAGTGGGGACACGACTTCCGCCCCGAATATCGTCGTATTCGTCCCATAATAAATGAAATAGGTAAAGCACCGGTGATTGCGCTCACTGCAACGGCAACAACCAAGGTGCGCGACGATATAAAAAAGAATCTTGCAATTCAGGATGCAGTCGATTTTAAATCTTCGTTCAATCGCCCGAACCTCTATTACGAGGTGCGTTCGAAAACAAAGAACGTGGATAAGGATATTATAAAATTTATAAAATCGAATCCCGGCAAATCGGGCATCATTTACTGTTTAAGTCGTAAAAAGGTTGAAGAACTTGCCGAAATTTTGCAGGCAAACGAAATTCCTGCCAAGGCCTATCATGCCGGCATGGATTCTGCAATGCGTTCACAGACACAGGACGATTTCATAATGGAAAAGATTGATGTCATAGTGGCTACCATCGCATTCGGAATGGGTATAGATAAACCCGACGTGCGCTATGTTATTCATTACGATATCCCAAAGAGTCTCGAAGGTTATTATCAAGAGACCGGTCGTGCAGGTCGTGATGGTGGTGAGGGTCTTTGTATCGCTTTTTACAATAGTAAAGACCTTCAGAAATTAGAAAAATTCCTCGAGGGTAAGCCCCTTGCAGAACAGTATATAGGTCGCCAACTGCTTCGCGAGACAACTGCTTATGCCGAATCTTCTGTTTGTCGCAGAAAACTGTTGCTACACTATTTTGGTGAGAACTACGAGGTTGAGAATTGCGGTAACTGCGACAACTGTAAACATCCCAAAAAACAGGTAGAGGCACAAGAGATGTTGGAAATTGTTATCGAGGCTGTATTGGCTTTAAAAGAGAATTTCAAAGCAGAATATGTTATCGATGTTCTTTTAGGTAAAGAGACATCCGATGTCCTTTCCCACAAACATGAGGAGTTGGAGTGTTTTGGCAGCGGACAAGGGGACGATGCAAAACGTTGGAATGCGGTTATTCGTCAGGCTCTCATTGCAGGATATCTCGATAAAGATGTTGAGAACTATGGCTTGTTGAAGGTTACAAAGGAAGGACAGAAATTCCTTGCCAAACCAAAATCGTTTAAGATTGTAGAGGATAAGGATTTTGAAGAGGAAGAGACAATTGTACAAAGTGGTAGTACTTTTGCGGTAGATCCCGAACTTTATGCAATGCTCAAGAATTTGAGAAAGAAATTATCTAAACAATTGGAATTGCCGCCATACGTAATATTCCAAGACCCCTCTCTTGAGGCTATGGCTACAACCTACCCGATAACTATTGAGGAGTTGCAGAATATCCCGGGTGTTGGTGCCGGTAAAGCAAAACGTTATGGCGAAGAGTTCTGTGCTCTCATAAAACGTCATTGCGAAGAGAATGAGATTGACCGTCCCGAAGATTTCAGAGTACGAACCGTTGCCAATAAATCGAAACTGAAAGTCAGCATCATACAGTCGATAGACCGTAAGGTTGCACTCGACGATTTGGCTATAAGCAAGGGAGTGGAATTTGACGAACTGCTCGATGAGATAGAATCTATTGTATATTCGGGTACAAAACTCAATATCGATTATTTCCTCGAAGAGATAATGGACGAGGATAATCTTATAGAGATATACGAACATTTTAAAAATTCCGATACAGACAATATCGACAAGGCTATGGAAGAACTCGGTGGAGATTACAGCGAAGAGGAAATACGTCTTGTGAGAGTTAAATTTATATCGGAGATGGCAAACTGAAGTAAAACATTTAAATAAAAATATCTTATGAATTTTATTACAGACAAAATTGTGATGGATGGCTTGACCTATGACGATGTGCTACTTGTTCCTGCATATTCCGAGGTGTTGCCTAAAGATGTAAGCCTTAAAACTAAGTTTTCACGAAATATAGATTTGAACGTTCCGTTTGTAACAGCGGCCATGGATACTGTTACCGAAGCAAAAATGGCTATAGCAATTGCTCGTGAGGGAGGTATTGGTGTAATTCATAAGAATATGTCTATAGCAGAACAGGCTCATCAGGTGGCAATTGTTAAACGTGCCGAAAACGGTATGATTTACGACCCTGTTACGATATCTGTGGATGCAACAGTTAAGGATGCGCTCGACCTTATGGCGGAATATCATATCGGAGGTATACCGGTGGTCGATGACAATAAGAAACTCGTTGGTATAGTAACAAATCGCGACCTTCGTTTCGAAACTTGCATGGAGCGTCCAGTGAAAGAGGTTATGACAAGTGAGAATCTTGTTGTTACAAGTCAGAAAACCGATATGGAAGCGGCTGCAACAATATTGCGTGAAAACAAGATAGAGAAACTCCCCGTTGTAGATTCCGAAGGTAAACTGGTTGGTTTGATAACCTTTAAAGATATAACAAAGGCAAAGGATAAGCCTATGGCTTGCAAGGATAACAAAGGTCGTTTGAGAGTCGCTGCCGGTGTGGGAGTAACTGCCGACACATTTGAACGAATGAAGGCACTTGTAGATGCAGGAGTGGACGCAATTGTCATAGACACTGCTCATGGACATTCAGCCGGTGTAATTGAGAAACTGAAAGAGGCTAAAAGAACATTCCCTCATATCGATATAGTAGTTGGTAATGTTGCAACCGGTGAGGCGGCAAAGATGCTTGTCGAGGCAGGAGCCGATGCTGTCAAGGTTGGTATTGGTCCCGGTTCAATATGTACCACTCGTGTGGTGGCAGGTGTTGGTGTTCCTCAACTTTCGGCTGTTTACGATGTTGCTAAGGCTTTGGAAGGAACCGGTGTACCTCTTATTGCCGATGGTGGTTTGCGTTATTCGGGCGATGTGGTAAAAGCACTCGCTGCGGGTGGTTATTGCGTTATGATAGGCTCATTGGTTGCAGGAACCGAGGAATCTCCCGGTGATACAATCATTTTCAATGGACGAAAATTCAAGTCGTATCGAGGAATGGGTTCTCTCGAGGCTATGGAAAATGGTTCTAAAGACCGCTATTTCCAGGCAGACACTCAAGATAAAAAGAAACTTGTTCCCGAGGGAATTGCAGCTCGTGTTCCGTATAAGGGAACTTTGTACGAAGTTATCTATCAGTTGGTAGGTGGTCTGCGTTCCGGTATGGGGTATTGTGGTGCTCCCGATATCAAAACACTTAACAACGCTAAATTTGTGAGAATAACAAATGCCGGTGTTCTTGAGAGTCATCCACACGATGTATCAATAACAAGCGAGGCCCCTAATTACAGTCGTCCTGAATAAATAAATATAAGAGATACGGAAACCCAATTGGGTTTCCGTATACAAAATAATATAATATGAATATAGGTAAAAGAACTTTTTTTTCGACATTATTACTGTTTGTATCTCTTTGTATCATTGCAAATGATACCGACCCTGTGCTTATGAAGGTAAATGGGAAAGAGATTAAACGTTCTGAATTTGAGTATGCTCTAAATAAAAATAACGAAACATTGGGAGATAACAAAAAAGCAGTGAAAGAGTATCTTCCCATGTATATCGATTTCAAATTGAAGGTTGCCGAGGCCGAAGCACAAAGGCTCGACACTTTGCCTTCTTTTGTTGAGGAATTAAAAAATAATCGTGCACAATTGGCTGAAAACTATTTGATAGATGCCAATTATATCGAACACGAAGCACATTCAATTTATGCAAAAGATTCGGCGACTATAGGTGCCGATGGTTTCTTGAATGTACAGCATATTGTAATACTTCTTCGTCAGAATGCAACAGAACAACAAATAACAGAGGCTAAAGCAAGAATAGACTCTGCTTATATTATGCTTAAAGACGGAAACGATTTTGTGGAGGTTGGAAAAAAAATGAGAGTGCAACCGGCAACTTTGGCTCCTTTCGATATAATTCGTGGTCAGGCTTATAAAGAGTTCGAGACGGCGGCATATTCACTAAGCGATGGAGAGTTCTCTGAACCATTCCGTTCTCCTGCCGGTTATCATATCGTAAGACGTAATTCATCACGTCCGTTCGGACAATATCAGGATTACCGCGAAGCAATTATAAAAATGCTCGAAAAAGCAAATATTCGTGCTAAGGCTCGTAATGCAAAAGGAATGGCACTTGCAATAGAGTTTGGTGGTGGCATTACTCCCGAAGAGGCTATTGCACGCGAAGAGAGTCTGCTCGAAACCAAATACCCCGAATTTGCCAATCTGATGCGTGAGTATTACGATGGTTTACTGTTCTTCGAGGTTTGCAATCGTGAGGTGTGGGACAAATCGGCCAAGGATTTTGCCGGAATGGAAAAGTTCTTTAAGAAAAACAAGAAAAAATATAAATTTGATGCTCCACGCTACCGAGGAGCAGTCATTTATGCAAACAGCGACGAGGATATTGTAAAAGCAAAAGAGTTGTTGGCAAATGTCCCGTCCGAAAAATACAAGGATATTCTTAAGGAGAATTTCTATATCGATTCGGTATATACTATTCGTCTCGAAGTTGGTGTCTTTGCCATAGGCGATAATGGTTGGGTCGATAAATTTGTTTTTGAGCAAGGCGAGGGTGGTAAAATGAAACCAGCCTTTACTAAGGTTGGTGTAGTGGGAACCGTAATAGAAAAGCCCGAGACTTATAAAGATGTACGTGGTTTGGTTGCCAACGAGTATCAAAAATATTTAGAAGAGAAATGGGTTAAAGGTTTGCGTAAAAAATACAATGTTGAAATTGATAAAGAGGTGCTAAAAACCGTTAATAACCATAATTGACGAACTCCTTTTATTATCTTTGCAGAATGTTAGGCAGTAGATTGTATATTCTCATATTCATTTTTTGCACAATGTTTATATTTACATCGTGCGAAGAGACTGTATCGCATAATGGCAAGACTCCGTTGGTAGGTGTCGAAAATGAATTTTTGTACAAAGAGGATGTAAATCAACTGTTTGCAACAAATCGTCCTCAAATGGATAGTGTTGCATTTGTAAAGGAGTATGTACAACATTGGCTCGAGGATGTTTTGCTTTACAAGGTTGCGGCACGTAATGTTCCCGACTCAAAGAATGTGGAGGCATTGGTAGAGAGTTACAAAAAATCTCTGCTTCTCAATATATATCAAGAGAGACTTGTCGATCAGCAACTGAAACGCGAAATAACAACTTCGGAGGTTGAGGAGTTCTATGAGTATCATAAGGAGATGTTTCAACTCGACGAGCCGATACTCCAGGGATTGTTTCTAAAGGTATCTAAAAATGCCCCTCGCTTGTCGCAAGTGCGAAAATGGTATAAGAGTAATAATGTAAATGATATTGAAAACCTCGAAAAGTACAGTCTGACAAATGCAATAGTCTATGAATATTTTATGGATTCATGGCAACCATTGTCTGCATTGGCGGCAAGGATGCCGATAACATCGGAGGACTTGTTGTCGCGTCTTAAAAAAGATGATACTATAGAATTTAGCGATAGTGCGTACTACTATTTTGTAAACTCCTCGATGTTGCTTCGAAAAGGGGAGTTAAAACCTTTGGATTTAGCATCTGTGGAAATAGAAGAATTGTTAGTCAATACTCTTAAGGCTAACTTTATAAAAGAGGTTAAACGTAATCTTTATGAGGAGGCGATGGCATCGGGAAATATTAAGTTTTATGATGAAAAATCATCTGCACAATTACAAAAGATGATGTCGGAGCAAAATAAATAGAGATATGATGAATAAGTATATTATCGGTTTTATATGTGCCGTTTCGGCATTTTTTCCTGTAATAGCGCAGGATAATGTTATAGATCAGGTGGAGTGGGTTGTAGGTGATAAGGCTATTCTACGTTCCGATATCGAAGAGGCTATTCAATATTGGCTCAGTACCGACCGCAAATTCGACGGCGACCCTTATTGTGTGGTTGGTGAAGATTTGGCTGTTCAACAACTGTTTCTGCATCAGGCAGCACTCGATAGTATCGAGGTCGATGAAAACCAGATAATGTTGCAGGTTGATAAGCAAATGGATGCAGTTATTCAGCGTGTCGGGTCTAAAGAGAAGATGGAGGAATATATGAATCTTACATCCAGTCAAATCCGCGAGATGTATCGTGAACAGATATACAATTACAATATGATGGGGCAGATGAAGAACAAGATAGTAGGTGATATTAAGGTTTCTCCTGCACTCGTTCGTCGTTATTACAGTTCATTGCCCGATGATAGTATACCGTTTGTTCCTACTCAGTACGAAGTGCAGATATTAACTCTTGCTCCGGAACTCGACCGAGAAGAGGTTGAGCGCGTGAAGGAGGATTTACGCGATTATACAGAACGTATAAACAATGGAGAAACATCTTTTTCATCAATGGCAATTCTCTATTCTCAGGACCCTGTAAGTGCAAGACGTGGAGGTGAATTGGGCTTTACCAGTAGAGCGCAATTTGCACCGGAGTTTGCCAATATCGCTTTTAATCTTACCGACCCAAACAAAGTCTCAAAGATTGTAGAAACAGAATATGGTTTTCATATAATACAATTGATAGAGAAACGTGGTGATAGAGTGAATGTACGTCATATTCTGCGTATACCGCGTATCTCCAACCAAAGTATAAATGAAAATCTGGCTCGTCTCGATTCTATTGCAACAGATATAAAGAATAGTCTGTTTACATTCGAAGAGGGTGCAATGCACATATCCGATGATAAAGAGACTCGTAATAACCGCGGTATAATGTATAACAAGATGACCAGTTCGCCCCGTTTTGAATTGCAGGAACTGCCTGTTGAAGTTGCTCGTGTTGTCGATGGAATGCAGGTAGGTGAAATATCATCTCCTTTTACCATTATGCAGAACAATGGCAAAACCGTATGCGCTATTGTTAAACTAAAGTCAAAGGTCGAGGGACATAAAGCAAATCTAAAGGATGATTACGACACACTGAAAGAACTTTATACTGCAAAGAAACGTGATGAAAAGGTTAAGCAGTGGATTGAAGAGAAACAGAAGACTACTTTTGTTCGTATAAACAAGGCTAACAGGGATTGTGAGTTTGTATATCCCGGTTGGGTCTTCTATGAAGAGAAACAGTAACACTCTATGAATCGTCTCTTTTTCTTTTTAATATCTCTATGGGCTTTTCTTCCTCTAGTTGCACAGGAGGGTGATAGCATAAGCAGCGACAGTATAACTGCCCGCAAAAGAGTTTACGTATATCTGTTACATGCCGATGTTACAAAATATGACAAACAACGCAATCCCGATGCTCATATTCTTGTCGGTGATGTTACATTCCGCCGCGATAGTATGTATATGTATTGCGATAGTGCATATTTCTATACAAAAAATAATGCGGTGCAGGCATTTGGTAATGTGAAGATGGAGCAAGGAGACACTCTGTTCCTATATGGCGATTATCTCGATTATAACGGTGATACGAATCTTGCCAGAGTTCGTGGGAATGTACGTCTCGAAGACCGTACATCTACACTTGAAACGGACAGTCTCGATTTCGATAGAAATACCAATTTGGGTTACTATTTTGATGGAGGTATCCTTTACGATGAACAGAGTACGCTTGAATCTTATTGGGGGGAGTATCATGTGGATAGCAAGGTTGCTGTGTTTAAAGATAATGTCCTTTTGCAAAACCCGCAATTTACATTAGAGTCCGATACTCTGCGCTATAATACAATAAGTAATATTGCTACCATTGTAGGCCCCACAAAAATAGTGAACGGTGAAAACTGCATATATTCCGAATTGGGTTACTACAATACTAATTTGCGTCAGGCAACGCTGCTCGATAGGTCTATCGTTGCAAACAATAATAAGGAACTTACAGGCGATTCGCTCTTTTACGATGCCAATAATGGTTATAGTGAGGCTTTTGGTAATATTGTTTATAGCGATACAATAAATCGTAATATGCTAAAAGGAGAGTATGCCTATTTCAATGAACTTGTCGATTCTGCTTATGCCACAGATAGGGCTGTGGTCATGGATTATTCGCAAGGTGATACCCTTTATATGCGTGCCGATACAATTTGGGCAGTAACTCAGAATCATGAAACCGATTCTGTATACCGTTTGCTCAGAGCATGTCATCGTGTACGAGCCTTCCGTAAAGATATGCAAATGGTTTGTGATTCTCTGATATTCGATTCACGCGACTCATGTATGACTATGTATACCGACCCAATACTGTGGAGTGGCAGGCAACAACTACTTGGTGAAGAGATAAAGGTGTATATGGATACGGCATCCATCGATTGGGTACATATAATAAATCAGACTCTTTATGCCGAAGAATTAGATACTGCAAAGTATAATCAAATAAAAGGGCAAGAGATGAAGTTCTTCTTTAAAGATAAAAAACTTCATGAGATGCAGGTGCTGGGTAGTGTCGAAGTTGCCTATTTTGTATTGGATGATGATAGTGTTTACGTAGGTTTGAATACAACCACTGCCGGACGTCTCTCGGCATTTATGGAGAACAATGAAGTAAATAAGATAATTGTTCCCACAAACTCTTCGGGAACTTTTTATCCAATGAGTCAAATACCACGCGAAAAACGCTATCTTTCAAATTTTGCATGGTTCGATTATATACGTCCTTTGAATAGAGAAGATATATTTGTCTGGCGAGGAAAACAGCGAGGTCAGCAGTTGAAAAAGATAGAACGTAGAAATGTTCCGCTCCCCACGTTAGACCGGTTCAAAAGTGAAAAACAATAACCTTGTTTCAAAAGAGGTTTCAGATATAAGAAAAAATGGGATATTTTAATATGCCTTCGCCTAAACGATTTAATCATAAATATATATTCGTGGATGAGCGTAAGGAAAAACTGGATAAGATTGTGAATAATGCCAAGCGCGATCTTGGTATGTTGCCTCCCGAGGAGAAATCCTATGAGGAGAAAATACGTGGTACATTTGCCGGAGAGGACTCGCATCTTAAACGTCATCAAGAGGATGGACCGCGAATCTCCACACAAAAGATTGTAATACTGTTAGTTCTCTTTCTCTTTCTTTTGCATTACCTTGTAACAGGTAGTTGGACTTTTTAATTGATTTTCTTATGCAGGATATTATACAACTGTTACCCGATTCTGTAGCAAACCAAATTGCTGCCGGCGAAGTGGTGCAACGTCCCGCTTCGGTTGTCAAAGAGTTGATGGAGAATGCTATCGATGCCGGTGCCGACAAGGTGCAGGTCGTTATATCCGATGGTGGCAGAACTCTGATACAGGTAATAGACAACGGTTCAGGAATGTCCGAAACCGATGCTCGTCTTGCTTTTGAACGTCATGCTACGTCTAAAATTAATAAGGCAGAGGACCTCTTTGCCCTAAAAACAATGGGATTTCGTGGTGAGGCTCTTGCTTCTATAGTTGCAGTGGCACAAGTGGAACTTGCAACTCGACGCGCCGACGAGGAACTTGGTACACGAATAATTATGTCGGGGTCTGTGTTAGAGGTACAAGAACCGGTGGTGGCACCTGTAGGTAGTAACTTTAAAGTTAAAAATCTTTTTTACAATATTCCCGCACGACGTAAATTTCTGAAATCGAATCAGACAGAGTTCAATAATATTTTAACGGAGTTTGAACGTGTTGCACTTGCTAATTGTGAGGTGGAATTCTCTCTTAAGCATAACGATAACGAGGTTATTCAGTTGCCTGCATCCTCTTTTAGGAAAAGAATTATTAACCTTTTTGGTAAAAGGTTTAATTCTCAACTTGTTGAGGTTGAGGTGGCAAACTCTCTGATAAATATCAAAGGTTATGTGGGAACACCCGAAAGTGCACGCAAGAAAGGTGTGTTACAATATCTTTTTGTAAATGGGCGTTATATGCGTCACCCCTACTTCGCAAAGGCTGTTGCCGAGGCATATTCAAACCTTATACCAGCCGGTGAAACAGTACCTTTTTTTCTCTGTTTCGATGTAGACCCCTCTCGAATAGATGTTAATATCCACCCTACTAAAACAGAGATAAAATTTGAGGATGAACAGATACTGTGGAAAATTATAGCGGCGGCTGTCCGTGAGGCGTTAGGGCGTTTCAATGCTTCTCCCGGTTTCGATTTTGATATGGAGGGCGTTCCCGAAATCCCGGTAATGGATCTCTCTACAAAAGATAGAACTCCGGTCTCTGCTCCTAAAATATCGTATAACCCCAATTATAATCCGTTTAAAACGGTACAGCCGGAATATAAAGAACAGAATATTGATTGGGAAAAGTTATATGACGGAATAAAAAAAGAGAAACCTGTTTCAGATATTGAAGATAATATAATCGAGCCGAAACAAACGCTTGAGGAGTCCCCTCTGTTTACCGGTGAAAAAGAGTCCGCTTCTGTTTATGAAGAGGAGTTTATGCCAATCTCTCAGTACAAAGGGCAATATATACTTATTCCTGTGAGGTCGGGGCTTATGTGGGTGCATCAACAGCGTGCTCATGTACGTGTGTTATACGACCGTTATCTTGCTCAATTATCGGGACATCGCGGAAATATCCAAGGTTTGTTGTTCCCCGAACGTGTGGAACTTACCGTTAATGAAAGTGCTGTAGTCGATACCATTGCCGAAGAACTTTCCGGTTTAGGATTCGATATCTCCTCTTTAGGTGGTGGCAGTTACGCTTTGCAAGGAGTCCCTGTGGGTGTCGATGGGCTTGAACCCTCCAGGTTGTTTATGGATATAATCCATTCTGTGATGGACCAAACCACATCGGTTAAGGAAAAATTACATGAAAGGTTGGCACTTACCATGGCAAAACGTGTTGCAATAGTTTCGGGACAGGTGTTGTCGCAGGAAGAGATGACCTCTCTTGTTGAACAACTGTTTAAAACAGATATGCCTTCGCATACTCCGGATGGTAAGAATATAATTTATATCATGCCTGATACCGAAATAGGCCGTAATTTCAGGAATTGACCCCAATATTCACAGTCTGTGATTAAAATATGTTAATAATTTTGAATTATCTTTTAATTTAGTTGCTTAACTTAATAAAATTTATGTAAATTTGCGAACTATATTATTAGTAGTGTGAATTAGATTGCCACTACTGTAAAGGTAAAACCCTAAATAAGAACATTTTTAATTAGGATGATGTTTTTATTGTGATAGTGATAATATAATAATATAATTTAGTGTCTAATTAATGCAAGTATGAAAAAGTTTATGATTTCACTGGCTATTGCCAGTATTGCAATGGTCTCTTATGCACAGGAGACAGTTAGCGAGGTCGTAGTTCCTACTTTGAAGAACAGTGTTATTACCAACAGTTTCTGGAGTAACTGGTTCGTAAGTGTGAACGGTGGCTATCAAGTTTTTAATGGTGCTCGTACCAACGGTGAGAGCATGTTCGACCATGGAACTCCTGCTGTGTCTGTTAACTTCGGTAAATGGCACACTCCCGGTTTTGGTTGGAGAATTGGCTACAATGGTTGGGAACTCCAGTCTTACGAAGATGCTGACAAGCAGAGTTTCTACAATGTACACATGGATATGTTGTTTAACTTAAGCAATATGCTTTGTGGTTACAACGAGAGTCGTATTTGGAATGCAATACCTTATGTAGGTCTTGGTTATGGTGCAAACCTTGATATGCCCGGTGCCGGTGGTAATGGTAAGGCTGGTTCTTTGACTGCAAACTTCGGTTTGTTGAACACATTCCGTGTTGCTAAACATTGGGCAATCAACTTTGAACTCTCCGGTATGATGGCAAAGAACGGTTTTGGTGGTTGGACTAGCCATCACAATGGTCACGATATGCTCTTCGCTGCTCAAGTTGGTGTAACATATAAGTTCAATAAGGTAGGTTGGGAGAATACCCCCGACATGGATGCTATCATGGCAATGAATGCTGCTGCTCTTGCAGAACTTAACGCTCAGTTGCAGGCTAAAGAGGCTGAGAATGCTCAGTTGAAGTCTCAACTCGCTGCTGCAAAGGCTGCTTTGGCTAAGGCACAGGATAGAATCAAACAGTTGGAGGCAGAGCCTAAGTTTGTTGATGTTGCTCAGTCTGTATTCTTCGCATTCAACTCTTCAAAGGTTGCTTCTAAGAAGGAAATCATCAACTTGCAGTCTTTGGCTAACGCTGCTAAGAACGCAGGTTTGAAACTTTCTGTTGTAGGTTATGCTGATAGCGCAACAGGTGTTGCTTCTTACAACCAGAAACTTTCTGAGGCTCGTGCTAAGGCAGTTGCTGCTGAACTCGTTAAGTTGGGTGTTGCTGAGTCTGACCTCGTAGTTGAGGGTAAGGGTGGTGTTGATACCGAGAAACCCGCTCGTCTCAACCGTCGCGTAATCATCTCTATCGTTAAATAAGATATTATCGACATAATGTAAATAAGGAGCAGTTCGCTGCTCCTTATTTTTTTATATAATGTGAAAGTGTGAAAGTTTTTTCGTATTTAAATGAAATATTTGCCAAAATATTTGGTGGTTTTAAAAAAATGCCGTACTTTTGCATCGCATTTAAGGGTTGCAACCTTTGAGGGCGTTTAGCTCAGCTGGTTTAGAGCATCTGCCTTACAAGCAGAGGGTCGGCGGTTCGAATCCGTCAACGCCCACCGATAAGGTTAGTAGAATAGATTTTTTCTTTTGGTTGCATCCCGTAAATTTAGGGGCGTTTAGCTCAGCTGGTTTAGAGCATCTGCCTTACAAGCAGAGGGTCGGCGGTTCGAATCCGTCAACGCCCACCGATAAGAGACCTGCGCATTTGCGCAGGTTTTTGTGTCTTATTTTTAACCAGTCAATAACTGTAAATTTGTTTATTTTTAATAAACTTTCTGTATAGTACGAGTGTTTATGCTTAAAAAGTACTATTTTTGCAACAGAAAATAAATATATTCACAAACATGGAACTTGACATTCTTACAGCAATATCACCTATAGATGGCCGTTATAGGGGTAAAACTGCATCTTTGGCCGAATATTTCTCGGAATATGCACTAATGAAATACCGAGTGCTTGTTGAGATAGAGTATTTTATTGCTCTCTGTGAGTTACCTCTACCTCAGTTGCAAGGTGTCGATTCGTCGCTTTTTCCGCAACTGCGTAACATATATAAGGAGTTTACAACCGATGATGCACGTCGTATAAAAGATATTGAGAAGGTTACTAACCACGATGTAAAGGCTGTTGAGTACTTTATAAAGGAACGTTTCGATGTCATTGGCGGTTTAGATGCATATAAAGAGTTTATACATTTCGGTCTCACTTCGCAAGATATAAACAATACATCAATACCTTGTACAATAAAAAATGCGTTGCAAGATGTCTATTATCCTGCAATAGAAGAGATGATAGCCCAATTGCGCGAGTATGCCGAGGCATGGAAAGATATTCCTATGCTTGCGCGTACACATGGTCAGCCGGCCTCCCCTACGCGTTTGGGTAAAGAGGTTATGGTCTTTGTGTATCGTCTTGAGACTCAGTTGGCGCAGTTGAAACAATGTGCTATATCGGCAAAGTTCGGTGGTGCAACAGGTAACTTTAATGCACATCATATTGCATATCCTGCAATAGATTGGAAGAGATTTGCTAATGATTTTGTTAGCGAGAAGTTGGGCTTACAGCGTGAACAATATACCACTCAAATATCCAACTACGATAATCTTGCCGCTCTATTCGATGCTATGCGTCGTATAAATACTGTTATAATGGATATGGATCGCGACTTTTGGCAGTATATCTCAATGGAGTTCTTTAAACAGAGGATTAAGGCAGGTGAGGTGGGCTCCAGCGCAATGCCACATAAGGTGAACCCTATCGATTTTGAGAATAGTGAAGGTAACTTGGGTATTGCAAATGCGATACTCGACCACCTATCGGTAAAATTACCAATCTCTCGTTTGCAACGCGACCTTACCGATTCTACAGTATTACGTAATGTGGGTGTACCTATGGGACACATGCTCATTGCAGTAAAGAGTACCATGACCGGTTTGCGTAAGTTATTGCTTAATGAAAATGCAATATATAACGAATTGGATAATTGTTGGAGTGTTTGTGCCGAGGGTATCCAGACTATTCTTCGTCGTGAAGCATATCCTAACCCCTACGAGGCTTTGAAGGCACTTACACGTACAAACAGCAAGATAGACCAGAACTCGTTATTGCAGTTTATTGAGGGCTTGGATGTTCCGGAAAGCGTAAAAGAGGAACTTCGTAGCATTACTCCACACTCTTATACCGGATTATAATAGAATTATTTGGACCGTGAGGTTCGTAAAATGTAATATAATGGATAACTTTAGAAACAAACGTTCGGAGGGCTTTTCTCCGAGAAACGAGAACAGAGAACGTAGTTCGTTTAATCCCAATTTTAACGAGGATAACAGGTTGCGCCGTCCTCGTTTCAAAGCATCGGAAGGACGTCCTCGTTTTGCACGAGTAGAACGTCGTGATAGTGATAACGGTGGAGAATTTAACCGTTATAATCGTAACAACCGTTCTACACGCGATTTCGATTCAAATCGTCAAGGTGGTGAATATAACGGTCGCGCACGTTTTAGCGGCTATGGTTCACAACAAAGTGGTGAAAGAGGCAACCGTCAAGGTGGTTATCGTAACTACAATAACTCATACAGCGGTGGCGATGGTGCTACATATAACAGTGAACGTAGTACATACGGGCAACGTAACCGTCGTACTGCAAACTACGACCCTAATGCTAAATACAGCAAAAAGAAAAGAATTGCGTATCGTGAGGCTGTTATCGACCCCGATGCACCTTTGCGCTTGAATAAATATCTTGCAAATGCAGGCTTGTGTTCGCGTCGTGAGGCTGACAACTATATCCAGGCCGGACTTGTGAGCGTAAATGGAGCAATTGTAACAGAACTTGGAACTAAAGTTACACATAGCGACGATGTTCGTTTCAATGGTGAACGTGTAAATCCCGAACGAAAAGTATATGTGTTGCTGAATAAACCGAAAGATTGTGTAACAACAGTTGACGACCCTCAAGAACGTAAGACTGTATTGCAATGTTTGCGTGGAATAGGTAAAGAGAGAATATATCCGGTAGGTCGTCTCGACCGTAATACAACAGGTGTACTTCTGCTTACAAATGATGGCGACTTGGCATCGAAACTTACTCATCCCAAGTTTATGAAAAAGAAGATATATCATGTTACATGCGATAAGAATGTTGCCATGTCCGACATGGATCTTCTGGTAAGTGGAATAGAACTCGAAGACGGTCCTGTATATGCCGATGAGGTAACATATGTAAACGATGCCGACCGTTCACAGATTGGAATAGAGATACACTCCGGAAAGAATCGTATAGTTCGTCGCATGTTGGAACATCTTGGTTATCGTGTAACAAAACTCGACCGCGTACTGTTTGCCGGTCTTACAAAGAAGAACCTAAAGCGTGGCGATTGGCGCTATCTCACCGAAAAAGAGGTGAATATGCTGCGTATGGGTGCGTATGAATAAATATTTATTGCAATATTATATAAACAAATGAAAGCGATAAAACGAACAAGAATAGTCGATTTGCTTAAAAGTACCGCATTCGGTACCGAGGTAAATGTAAGAGGCTGGGTAAGAACCCGTCGTAGTAGTAAACAGGTTGCTTTTGTGGCACTTAATGACGGTTCAACAATAAATAATGTACAGGTTGTAATAGATACCGATAAGTTTGACGAGGAGTTAATTAAACTTTTTACTACAGGAGCATGTCTCAGTGTAAATGGTACATTAGTGGAATCTATCGGAGGTGGTCAGTCGGTTGAAATACAGGCAACAGAGATAGAGGTACTTGGCGAGTGCGATAATACATATCCTTTACAAAAGAAAGGTCAGACTATGGAGTATATGCGTACAGTGGCTCACCTACGTCCACGTACAAATACTTTCGGTGCAGTATTCCGTATACGACACAATATGGCATACGCTATACATAAATTCTTCCACGATAAAGGCTTCTATTATTTCCACACACCTATTATTACTGCTTCGGACTGTGAAGGTGCGGGTCAAATGTTCCAAGTAACAACAATGAACTTGTACGATCTTAAAAAAGATGATGAAGGCAGTATAAAATACGATAGCGATTTCTTTGGCAAGCAAGCCAGTCTTACAGTTTCGGGACAGTTAGAGGGCGAGTTGGCTGCTACTGCATTGGGTGCAATATATACTTTTGGTCCTACATTCCGTGCCGAAAACTCCAATACTCCTCGACATCTTGCCGAGTTTTGGATGATTGAACCCGAGGTGGCTTTTAACGATATAACAGACAATATGGACCTTGCCGAGGAGTTCATAAAGTATTGTGTTCAGTGGGCGCTAGACAATTGTATGGAGGATATAACATTCCTCAACAATATGATAGATAAGGGACTTATCGAACGTTTGCGTTCAATTGTCGATACAGAATTTGTGCGTTTGAGTTACACCGATGGTATAAAGATTCTTGAGGATGCTGTTGCCGGTGGACATAAATTTGAATTCCCCGTATATTGGGGTGTAGATTTGGCATCGGAACACGAACGTTATTTGGTTGAGCACCACTTCAAACGTCCTGTAATACTCACAGACTATCCCAAGGAGATAAAAGCATTCTACATGAAACAGAATGAAGATGGAAAGACTGTACGTGCCATGGATGTCCTTTTCCCTAAAATAGGTGAAATTATCGGAGGTTCGGAGCGAGAGGCCGATTATAATAAATTGCTTACAAGAATAGAAGAACTTGGTATTCCCATGAAGGATATGTGGTGGTATCTCGATACACGTCGCTATGGCTCATGTCCTCACTCCGGTTTCGGACTTGGTTTTGAGCGTCTGTTGCTGTTTGTAACAGGTATGGCAAACATTCGTGATGTAATTCCTTTCCCACGTACTCCGAATAATGCTGAATTTTAAAGAAATAGTGTTAAAAACTCCCTCCTCTAAGAGGGAGTTTTTGCAATAAAAGGTTTATATATACGTTATATAAGATAAAAAGGAAACAGTGATGGACAATAATAGATATTGCGTGATTATGGCAGGCGGTGTGGGTAGTCGCCTCTGGCCGTTAAGCCGTAAAGGCTACCCTAAGCAGTTTCTCGACCTATTAGGGTGTGGCAGAACATTGCTTCAACAGACATTCGACCGCTATAGCCGTATTGTCCCCAAAGAAAATATTATAATATCTACAAATATAGAATATTCTGCTTTGGTACATGAACAACTGCCCGGTCTCTCTACCGAGCAAGTACTTCATGAACCTACATTCCGTGGTACAGCACCAAGTACAGCCTATGTGGCTTGTCATATACGCCAACTGAATCCCAATGCAAATATTGTGGTGGCGCAGGCCGACCAACTTGTTGTAGATGAGAATCTTTTTGTGGAAACTGTTTCAAATGGTCTCGATTTTGTTGCCGAACAAAGCAAACTTGTCATAATTGGTATTAAACCGACATGTCCCGAAACTCGTTATGGCTATATTCAAGTAGAAAATAATAGTTCGGTATCCGATAAAGGTCGTTTTTATAAAGTACGTACTTTTACCGAAAAACCGGCATATAACTTCGCTAAAATATTTATGGAGAGTGGAGAGTTTTATTGGAACTCCGGTATATATATATGCAATGTCAAGACTCTTATAGATACTATGGTGGAACTGTTGCCCGACATGATGGGGGAATTGGAACATCTCTTCGAAGAGTATCCGAACCGTGATGAACGTCGTCGTAGAGTGTATGATGCATATACCTCCTTCCCTAATGCGGCAATGGATGTTGCTGTAATGGAGAGGGCCGACAATGTGTTTGTTGAGGTGGGTGAGTTCGGCTGGGCAGATATCGGTACATGGGATACTCTCTACAGTTCACTATCTCAAGATGAGGATGGGAATGTGGTAACAACACCCGAATCAATGCTTTACGATTGTCGCGACAATGTTGTTGTATTGCCAAAAGGGAAAATGGCAGTATTACAAGATATCGAAGATTTGTTGGTGGTAGATACCGACGACGTCTTGTTGATTTGCAAGAAAGGCGACGAACGCGATGTACGTAAATTTCTTAATGATGCTCGTATGAAATCGGGTGATAAGTTTATCTGATAACCCACTTGGGGTTGTGAGCATCTGTTTTTTCGGGGTCGTAGTGTAGTTTTTTGCTGTCCGGTACAAGAATCTTATAACTTCTTCTCTTGTTGTTATTTAATCTTGTACTACGTATCCAAGGATTTGCTTCGCGTAGTTGCAAGTAACTTAGACCATGCTTTTTTGCTATACTAGGCCAATCTATTATGGCACTATTCACTGTGATATCTCGTGCAATGGGTAATGGGGGGTACAGGTCGTGTTGTTGCAATATGAAACCATAGTTTACCGGGTCGGAAAAAATGGTTTTTACAGCCAATAATCTGAAAAGATAACGTGATGTCTCTGATGCAAGAACAAGATTCATGGCGTCGCTCTCTTTCTGTGTTTCAACTTTTTTGCTTATACTTGCTGTTCCTGCATTGTAACTTGCCGCAACAGTCATCCAATTGCCATACTCTTCGTATCCTTTTTTCAAGTATTTACATGCAGCCCTGGTGGCTTTCTCAATATGATATCTTTCATCTATATCCTTATTTATCTCCAATCCATACTGTTTTCCGGTTCCTTCCATGAATTGCCACAAACCACCGGCGCCGACAACGGAACGGGCATATATATCGCCGTTACTTTCGATTATCATTAAATATTTAAAATCATCGGGTATTTCGCACTCTTTTAATATGGGTTCAATAATAGGGAACAGTCTGTTTGCACGTTTTATTTGTAGCATTGTATTTATGTGTGAGTATGTAAAGGCAAGAATCTCACGGTCCATTCTTTCTCTGCGGTCCTGCTGTGTCAGGTCAATATCTTGCCCTGCAAACTTAATACCGGTAGGTAGTTTGGGCGAAACAGCACAATAGGGTATTTGTGAATAGGGTATGTTCTTTTTGTTTGCGTTGCTGTTGGCAAGTAGTAAAAACGTTCCTATTATAAAAGTTGTAGAAACGAATATTGTAATTAGTTTTTTGTACATGTTGTATGGTTTTTTATTTTGGAACGCGAAGATAACCAATTTTACTGCAAATAACAATCATGATAATCTTTTTAAATAGTTTTTTATTCGTATCTTCGCACAGAATTATCATTACCGTTCTATAACATGTATGGGACGGAATACTTTTTGTTCTTTTTAATAGTTTTATGGAGGAATTTGAACTTATTGCTAAAACATTTCAAGGACTCGAAGAGGTTTTGGCAAAGGAATTGGTCGACTTAGGTGCAAATAATGTACAGATAGGGCGTCGTATGGTGTCGTTTACAGGTAACAAAGAGTTAATGTATAGAGCAAACTTCTGTTTGCGAACGGCTATACGTATTCTCAAACCCATCATGCACTTTAAGGCTTCCGATGCCGATGAAGTATATAACATTATAAAGGGTGTTGAATGGGAAGAGTATCTCGACTGTAATTCTACATTCTCGGTAGATGCAGTGGTGTATAGCGATGTTTTCCGCCATTCAAAGTTTGTTGCATATCGTGTTAAAGATGCCATTGCCGATTATTTCAATGAGAAGAATGGTCGTCGCCCATCGGTTCGACTGAATAACCCCGACTTAATCTTCCATATACATATAGCGCAGGAGGAGTGTACTTTGGCTTTTGATAGTTCCGGTGAGTCTTTACATCGTCGTGGCTATCGCGTAGAGACTGGCGCAGCTCCAATAAATGAAGTTCTTGCAGCGGGTATGATTATGCTTACCGGATGGCGTGGTGAATGTGATTTAATTGATCCTATGTGTGGTTCGGGAACAATTCCAATTGAGGCTGCACTTATAGCAAAGAATATTGCTCCGGGTGTATTCCGCCAAGGATATGCATTTGAGAAATGGAAAGATTTCGATAGTGAACTCTTTAAATCTATTTATGATGATGATTCAGCCGAACGTGAGTTCAAATATAAGATTTATGGTTACGATGTCGATGGACGTATGGTTGGTTGTGCACGTCGTAATGTGAAATCGGCTATGCAGGGCGATGTCATTGAGATTGAGTGTCGCGATATAAAAGATTTTGTTGAACCGCAGAAACGGGCATTGATGATAGTAAACCCGCCTTATGGTGAACGTCTTATGTCCGAAAACCTTCTACAGGTTTATAAAGACTTGGGTGAGCGTTTGAAACATGCATTCCAAGGTAATGAGGCTTGGATAATAAGCAGTAGTTACGATTGTTTCGACCAAGTGGGTCTAAAGGCCTCGGCACGTGTCCCATTGTATAATGGTGATCTCGATTGTGAATTCCGTAAATATGAACTTTTCCAAGGAAAATATAAGGGTTTCCGTGATGAGGGTAATGCTTTGAAGAAGGATTTTGCTCCATTGAAAAGAAAATCTCGTCTGACAGGACTCGATGGAGAGGTACGTAACAGTCGTAGTGAAAGAGACTATGAATTGCCGGAAGGTATGGCGGATGATGCTTCGGTACGTCGTCGTCGCGAATTGGAGTCCTACTTTAAAACACGTACCGCAAAGAAAATATCATCTGAACGTGGAAGAGATGATAGTCGTCGCGAACGAAATAACGACAATCGTCGCGAACGAAACGACAATAAAAAACGAAATGATAACAGCCGAACAGTAAGATGGGGTGATGATGAAAAAAGACCACGTAGAGAACAGCATCAAACTGGTAGAGGTGAAAAGAAACCATTTTTAAAAGGTGGAAAAACCTTTAAAAAGGGTGGTAAAAGAGATTAAGACATTGAAAACAGTTAAATAGCATAGGTATGAAGATATTGCTTTTAGGTAGTGGAGGGCGCGAACATGCACTTGCCTGGAAAATTGCACAGAGTGCAAAGGTTGAAAAGTTGTTTATTGCTCCGGGTAATGCCGGAACATCGCAGGTAGGAGAAAATATTCCTTTGTCGGTATGCGATTTCGATGCAATAGCGAAATTTGTTCTTGACAATGGAATCTCTATGGTGGTTGTAGGTCCCGAAGACCCTTTGGTTAAGGGTATATATGATTACTTTAAAGGCAACGAGCAACTGAAGAATATTGCGGTTATTGCTCCTTCACGCGATGCTGCACAACTCGAAGGTAGCAAAAGTTTCGCAAAGGATTTTATGCAACGCCATAATATCCCCACTGCTGCATATAAAGCATTCGATGCATCCCAAATAGAGGATGCTTATAAATTCCTTGAGGGTTTGCAAGCGCCTTACGTGTTGAAAGCCGACGGGTTGTGTGCTGGTAAGGGTGTACTTATAGTTCCTACACTCGAAGAGGCAAAAGAGCAATTGAAAGAGATGTTCTCGGGTATGTTCGGTAACTCTTCGGCTACTGTTGTAATAGAAGAGTTTCTCGATGGAATAGAGTGCTCGGTATTTGTGCTTACCGATGGCAAAGATTATGTCATTCTGCCCGAAGCAAAAGATTATAAGCGTATTGGTGAGGGTAACACAGGGTTGAATACCGGTGGTATGGGTTCAATATCTCCTGTTCCGTTTGCCGATACACAATGGATGAAAAAAGTAGAGGATAGAATTATACGTCCCACTGTGCAAGGTTTGGCTGCCGATGGATTGTTGTACAAAGGCTTTATCTTTTTTGGTCTTATAAATGTTACAGGTGAACCTATGGTAATAGAGTATAATGCTCGTATGGGCGACCCGGAAACAGAATCGGTTATGTTGCGTCTAAAAGATGATATTGTGGAACTTTTTGAGAAAGTTGACGCAGGAACACTTGCCGGTACAACTGTAGAATTTGATGAGCGTACCGCAGTCTGTGTTATGCTTGTCTCCGGTGGTTATCCCGAAGCCTACGAGAAAGGGTTCGAGATAACGGGATTGGAAAATTCTGGCGATAGTATTCTTTTTCATGCAGGTACTGCTTTAAAAGATGGCAAGGTAGTAACTGCAGGTGGACGTGTACTTGCTGTCTGTTCGTATGGCAATAATAGAACAGAGGCACTTGCACACTCGTTTGCTATTGCCGAGAAAATAAATTTTAACAAGAAATATTTTAGAGGAGATATAGGCTTTGACTTATAACCGATTGTTTCAGCAAATGTTTGTTACCGGCAGATATACTGCAATAAGTCTGCTGGTAGCATCGTTGTTGCTGTGGCTCTTGGGGCTCTTTTTTTCTGTTGACGAGGTGGTAACATCGGGGCAACTCATCTTCTCAGGCCTATCCATATCTGCAGGTTGGGTGGGTTACCTGCTTTCGTTCCCGATATTTGTTCTTGTTGCATATATCCTTAATTCGTTGGTGATACTCGAAACGAGAACACCTTGGCTGGCTTCTCTCTTCCTATACCTATTATCAATGAATTTTTATCTTCATGGCAATATACAGTTGGCTATCTCATTGTTGTTTTTCATATTTTCCATTACAATGTTATCGACCTGTATAGTGTATGATGGTGTAGAGAGACGTGTATATTCAATATTTCTTCTCATAGCATCTTCGGCATTGATATTTCCCCAATTCATCTATCTGATACCAATATTCTTTTTATATTTGTTCATTGCCGAAATATTTAAAATTAAAACTCTATTTGCTGCGTTATTGGGTTTTGTTACGCCTTTTTGGCTCCTTTTTGGCTCCGAATATATATATCCGAAATTAAATTTTATAACGAGATATTTTATTTCCGGAGTGTCGGAACTGTTTGTTTTGCATTCAAACTGTTCATTGACAATTGCGCAAATACTGTTTATGTCTATAGAAATGATGCTGATAATACAATCGGTATGGCTGTTGGTAGCGACATCTAACCCTGCAAAACCGGTAATGAGACGTATGCTCTCTCTCTTTGTAATCACAAATATATATCTTTGGACTCTCTCTTGGTTTGTTGCTCATAATTATGACATGTTTCTTATGTGGCGTTTGCCAGGAACTGCACTTATGTTGGCGTACGTTATAACTGTTAAGATTACTAAACTTTCTAACATATATTTTGTTATTCTAAATGTATTGCTACTTCTTGTGGCGTTCTTTGGTCTATGGAATGGATAATGGATTTTTGTCGCGATTATGGTTATTGGGGAATGGGGCTTATATCGTTTCTCTCAGGTTCTATCTTGCCATTCTCTAGCGATGTATTATTGATTTTCTTTCTTGGCGTGGGTTTGAGTCCTTTTAATCTTCTTCTTTCATCTACTATTGGGAATACTTTGGGTGGTATGACCTGTTTCTTTTTGGGTGGCTTTATTAAGAAAGGATGGTTTACCCGTTTTTTTAGAGTTACAGGTGAGAAGGCAAAACGTGCCGAGGTTTACATTGAGAAGTATGGCTATTGGGTTGCTTTCTTTTCCTTCCTGGCTGTGGTTGGTGAGGCTATTGTTGTAATGCTTGGAAATATGAGGGTTAGTTGGTGGAAAGTTTTGTTAGTTATGTTTTTGGGAAAGTTATTGCGATATTTGGTGATAATACTTTCGTACGAAGGTGTTGTCTCTGCTGTTGCAAAATGTAGTAAATAATGAAACAGATAGTATATATATTATTTCTTTTGTTGTTGTACTCTTGTTCCGAAAATAGGGTACCCGACAATATTATAACAGTTACAATAGAACCATACCGTTTTGTAACCGAAGCAATTGCAGGTGATAGATGGCAGGTTAAAACACTCTTTCCAAAAGGCACGAACCCCGAAACAACCGATCCTACACCGCAACAGATGCAAACTCTTGCCAATAGTCGTTTGTATATGATGGTGGGTGGCTTGGGTCTTGAGAAGGTGTGGGGCAAAAAAATTATCTCTATTAATCCATCATTGCTTATTACAGATACCTCTAAAGGTATTGAACGTTGTGGTGGCGACCCTCATTTATGGACTTCGCCAGACAATATGTCTGTTATTGCAGAGAATATATGTAACACTCTTTGTCGAGTAGATAGTATCAATAGGGAAGTATATATCTCTCGTTTGTGTACTCTCAAACAACGACTTTCTAATATCGATTCATTACTGACAAAACATTTGAGCAAAGATAAAGGAAAAGGATTTGTAATATTTCATCCTTCCCTTACCTATTTTTCGAATTTATATGCTCTTGAGCAGATTGCAATTGAACATGATGGAAAAGAACCATCTGTGGCACATATAAAAAATATAATAGACCTGGCAAAGGCAAAAAATGTGAATATAGTATTTGTGCAACAGGAATTTGATAGAAGAAGAGCCGAAACTATAGCAAGTGAGATTGGAGCAAAGGTTGAGGTAATTGATCCATTGAGTTATAACTGGGAACAACAGATGTTGCATATTGCCAACTGTATAAGTCGTTTTTAATGATAGAACTTAAAAATCTATATTTTTCTTATGGTAAAATTCCATTGCTTAATGGAGTTAATTTAACTGTGGAAGAAAACGACTTCATGGGTGTTGTGGGCGGTAACGGTAGTGGGAAAACCACACTTATAAAGTTAATGTTAGGTCTGCTGAAACCGCAATATGGCGAAGTTTTATTTTCAAAGTGTGGTAAATCTGTGGGAAATCTTTCTATGGGTTACTTGCCACAAATCTCGTCAATAGATAGGCAATTCCCTATATCGGTACGTGAAACGGTGGCTTTGGGGTTGCTCGATAAAAAAACAATGTATGGGATGTCGTTGAATACCTCTGAGTGTGATGCAGTAAACAAGGTACTTCTGCAAATGGATATAACGTCGCTTGCCGATAAACCAATTGCCGAATTAAGTGGTGGTGAACTGCAACGAACTCTGCTTGCAAGGGCTGTTGTTATGCAACCCGATGTGCTTATTCTCGATGAACCTAGCACTTATCTCGATAATAAATCGGAAAATCGTCTTTACGAATATCTCAAAGAGTTAAACCGTACCTGTGCAATTGTACTGGTTGGGCACGATGCACATAATATAAAGAGGTATGCCAAACACATTGCTTTTGTGAATGGCTCTGTCGAAGTTAGTACGATGCCGATGCCTTAATACCAGCATCTTGTATTAATGCTACAATTCTGTCCAAATCTTCGTGAGTGGCTTTTAACAATCCTTGTTGCGGAGTCTCACGGTCGATAGTATAAATCATTACTTCGCGTGGAGCAATTGATATTACTGTTTCCAACCAAGGTTTAACATATTTATCACCGGTGTTGTCAAGGTCTTTTACATCAATAACTCCTTTTAAGAACATAGTTTGTATTACAACATCTCCATTAAATTCTTTCATCTTTTCTATGATTCTTTCGAGGTTGTATGTCGCGTTCGGGCGGTCTACAAGGTTTATGTAGTTGATGTCTACTGTGTCCAATTTCAAAATGTTATTGTCCACCTTCTTCAATGCTTCAAACACTTTTGGCTTTGTAATCATTGTTGAGTTGCTAAGGACACTCACCTTTGCTTTAGGAAAGTATTTGTTGCGCAATGCAATAGTGTCATCTATAATCTCGGCAAAATACGGGTGCAGGGTTGGTTCTCCATTTCCGGCAAATGTTAGGACATCGGGCGATGTTCCCTCTTTTTGCATAATCTGTAATTGTCTCTCCAATGCCTCTGCAACCTCTTCGCGTGTAGGCATTGGAGTGCGGCTGCGGTGTGTTGCATTGAAACCACATTCGCAATATATACAGTCGAAAGAGCAAATCTTACCATCACCGGGTAACAGGTTTATACCAAGTGATACACCAAGACGTCGGCTATGTATCGGGCCAAATATCGGAGATGGAAATATAATTGTAGGCATTTGTTCTGTTTTTATATTTTAATATTGCAAAAATACACATAATTTTAAAATTACATATCAGTGTAGAACATATATGCATATCTTTATGTTCACTATTTTTTGCGCATCTCTTCGGGATATCTTATCTTTGCAATGTTGCAAACCTAATATCGAGCAATATGAAACTAGGATATGACGGAAAACGTGCAGTACAAAACTTCACAGGGCTGGGTAACTATAGTCGGTATGTTATAGAATCTCTTGCGAAATATTATACCGACAATGAATATCTGCTTTATGCACCAAAGGAGCGTGTAAATAATTCGCTCAATATTATTATGGAAAAATCTGTAGGCAGAGTGCGTAAATGTTTGCCCAAAAGTGGTATGTGGCGTTTCCTCAGTTCTTTGTGGCGTGTGTGGGGTATTACTTCCGATATATGTAACGATGGCGTGGAACTGTTTCATGGTCTCAGTAATGAGTTACCATTGAACATAAAAGGGAGAGTGAAGAGTGTTGTAACAATACACGACCTTATATTCCTTAAATATCCGCAGTACTATCCCGTAGTCGATCGTTATATATATAATTTTAAGTTTTTACGTGCTTGCCGTAATGCAGATCATATAATAGCAGTCAGCGAATGTACCAAACGTGATATTATAAATCACTATAATATTCCGGCCGATAAAATAAGCGTAATATATCAGGGATGTGATGCCGCGTTTGCCGTAGAGGTCTCAAAGGAACGTTGCGATGAGGTGTGTTGTCGATATGCGTTGCCGGAACATTTTATCTTATCTGTCGGAACTATCGAAGAACGAAAGAACCTTTTATCTGTGGTTAAAGCATTATCTCATTTACCGCAAGAGGTACATCTGGTAGCAGTTGGTCGTCATACAAAATATACCGATAGAATCAAAGACTATATATTGGAGAATAACCTGCAAGAGAGAGTCCATTTCTTGCATGGAGTTACATATGCCGACCTTCCTGTAATATATCGATGTGCCGATGTTTTTGCATACATGTCGGTTTATGAAGGTTTTGGTATACCTTTGTTGGAGGCGTTGTACTCATCTTTACCTGTTGTTGCTGCAACAGGCTCATGCTTGGAAGAGGCCGGTGGTCCAGGAACTATTTATGTTGCTCCCTATGATATCGATGCCATTGCGCAATCTATAATGCAGGCGATGCGCCCCGATATTCGTAAAAATATGATAGAGCAAGGGTTAAAGTGGGCTTCCCGTTTCACCCCCGAAATACATGCCCGTGAAACAATAGAGTGTTATAAAAAGGTGATAAACGATAAAAAGTAAATATATGGCAATATCGGTTGTTATAAATACATATAATGCCTCATTGCATCTTGCTAAGGTATTGGAAACCGTAAAAGGTTTTGATGAAATAGTTGTTTGTGATATGGAGAGTACCGATGATACTCGGGATATTGCACGTAGATACGGCTGTAAAATCGTAACTTTTGAGAAGAAAGACTATAATATAGTAGAACCGGCGCGAAATTTTGCAGTGCAATCGGCTCAAAATGAGTGGGTGTTGGTTGTAGATGCCGATGAACTCGTCTCTCCTGCTTTAAGAGAGTATCTGTACGAGCGTATAAAAGAACCCGATTGTCCTTATGGTCTTTTTATACCTCGAAAGAATTATACCATGAACTTGTTTTTAAAATCCACATATCCCGACTATCAACTTCGATTCCTCAAACGTGATGCAGTCTATTGGCCACCAATAATTCATGTTGTTCCCGAGGTGAACGGTCCGGTGGAAAAAATTCCTCAGAACAGGAGCGATTTGGCTTTTACTCACATATCGGTAACTGTGCAAGCATGGTTAGAGCGTCTTATGAAGTATACCGAAAATGAGGTAAAAAGAAGAGCAGGCTCACATGTAACTTTTACAAAACTTCTATTCCAACCCTCTTTTCATTTCTTTAAAAGTTACATATTGAAGGGAGGTTTCAGATATGGTAGAATAGGTTTTATACAGGCATGTCGTAGTGCAATATATAAGTTTGTTACATTGTGCCGCTTACTGGAGAATGAACTTGAAAAATAGACCTATTTACGCCCAAAGTCGGCAGGTATTTCTCCCCATTGCGATGTCTCCCATTTTATAAGTTGGTTCTTATAAGTATGGTTCTTTAACCAACTTTCGGCTCTTTCAATAAGGCAAAACAACTCTTCGGTTTGCGGAGTTCGTGGCAGTTTTGTTTTGCACTTCTTTTGTTTGACCCACAAAAGAGCGTTATGGCTGTCTGAATATATAGGTATATCGCAATGTTTTTGCTGTAAAAGTGCAAGGGCATGAACTATTGCCAGAAACTCTCCAATGTTGTTTGTACCGAACATTGGACCAAAATGGAATATCTGTGTATTGGTATCGATATATACACCACGATATTCCATCTGTCCGGGATTTCCACTGCATGCAGCATCTACAGCCAATGCTTCACGAACAATGATTGGTGGTAATTCGGTCCTTTTGTTTACAGAATGTTCTTTAGGGTTGTTGCCTATATACATTTGGGGTGACGAAGAGTATGCTCTTTCTGCTTCGGCAAGGGTGTTAAATGACTTATAAAGGGCTTGCTTTACTCCCTTTATTTGTGCCTGACACTCATCCCAAGAATTGTAAATGCCTGGCTCGACTCCATTCCAAACGACATAGTAGCGTTTACTCATTACATTCTTTCGGGAACCTCAATGCCCAACAGGTTCATTGCAGTCTTTATTACCTTACCAACATTGCGTGTAAGCAGTATACGGAATGCTTTTATGCTCTCGTCTTCCTCGCGCAATATGCTGAAATCGTGGTAGAACTGGTTGTACTCTTTTGCCAATTCGTATGTGTAATTGGCAATGCCCGATGGTGAGTAGTCTGTTCCTGCCTGACGAACTACTGCTGGGAAATCGTTGAGCATACGTATTATCGAACACTCTTTTTCGCTTATTATTGATGGTGCCGATACATTCTCAATGCTTATGCCGCTTTCTCCTGCTTTACGCTCTATTGAACGTGTACGAGCATAAGTATATTGAATGAAAGGTCCGGTATTCCCATTGAAGTCAATAGATTCTTTAGGGTTAAAGAGCATGTTTTTACGTGCATCAACCTTTAGCATAAAATATTTCAGAGCACCTAAACCTATTATGCGGTTAATATCGGCAACCTCTTCTGGGGTAAGGTCGTTTAATTTCCCACCGAGTTCTTCCGATGTCTCACGAGCGGTAGATATCATCTCCTCCATAAGGTCATCGGCATCGACAACAGTTCCTTCTCTACTCTTCATCTTGCCTTCGGGGAGTTCAACCATGCCGTAAGAGAAGTGAACAAGTCCTTTTCCCCATGAAAAACCAAGTTTGTCTAAAAGAAGAGAGAGTACTTGGAAGTGATAGTTTTGCTCGTTACCTACCACATATACCATCTTGTCTATAGGGTAGTCGCGGAAACGAAGTTGTGCTGTACCTATATCTTGTGTCATGTATACCGATGTACCATCACTACGTAGAAGTAATTTTTCGTCGAGTCCGTCTTTGCTTAAATCTGCCCAAACCGACTCATCGTCGCGACGATAGAATATACCTTTTTTGAGTCCGTCGAGTACCGTCTCTTTGCCTACAAGATATGTATCCGACTCATAATATATTTTATCGAAATCTACTCCTAAGCGTCGGTAAGTTTCATCGAATCCTTCATAGACCCAACTATTCATGGTCTCCCACAAATTGCGTACTTCCTTGTCGCCTGATTCCCATTTTACAAGCATATCACGTGCTTCGGCCATAAGAGGTGATGACGCCTCAGCCTCCTCTTTGCTCATCCCTTTTGCCATAAGTTCGTTAAGTTCTGCTTTGTAGTGCTTGTCGAATGCTACGTAGTAGTCGCCAATAAGGTGATCTCCTTTTTTACCGCTCGATGCAGGGGTTTCGCCATTTCCCCATTTTTGCCATGCTAACATCGATTTGCAAATATGTATACCTCGGTCATTTACAATATTTGTTTTAACAACCTTGTTGCCGTTTGCAGCAATTATGTTGGCAAGTGCATAACCTAACAGGTTGTTACGTATATGTCCCAAGTGTAATGGCTTGTTGGTGTTTGGCGATGAATATTCAATCATTACCAAAGGAGAATTTTCATCCGCAACCTTTATTCCCCATTTCTCGTTCTTGTCTATATTATTCAACAGGTCTGCCCAAAACGAAGGTGCAATGACCATGTTCAAGAAACCCTTTACAACATTGAATGATTGTACTAATGGCTGGTTTGCTGTTATATATTCACCAATCTCTTGTGCTGTCTCTTCGGGACGTTTGCGTGAAAGAGAGAGGAATGGGAATACAACAAGAGTGAAATCTCCTTCAAACTCTTTACGTGTTTTTTGTAGTTGAATCTTGTCGGTTGCAAAATCCTGACCGTACAATGCTTTTATTGCCGAAATAATGGTTTCGGTGAGTGTAATTTCTATATTCATAACATTTAAATTTATCTAAAGATTGTGGATCTTGTTTTTGTCTGTCGTTCGACTATAATTTTACAAGTTCCGAAGTTGTTTGCAAAGTTACAAATTTATCTGTGAAATTTCTCCTCTATGTTCGAAAAAGCATGCTTTGATATAATCAATTTTTGTAAATATAGCAGTATGGTTGGTTAAAAATAAGAAAAAAGAACTAAAATATTAAAGCGAACTTTATAAAATTTGCTTGTTTGTTGCTATCTTCGCAACTTTATTTTTCATTTGCTTATAAAACTATATTTATATGAATGAATTACCTGTTGTAACCAAAAATCTGCTTGCTGTAAACATTATAATGTTTTTTGCAATGGTGGTTGCAGAACGTTATGGCATAAATTTAAATCATTGGCTGGGATTACATCTGTTTTTGGCCGATGATTTTAAACTATTTCAATTCATTACCTATATGTTTATGCATGTCGACTTTAGGCATATTTTGTTTAATATGTTTGCTTTGTGGATGTTTGGTCGTGTTTTGGAACAGGTTTGGGGTGCAAAACGTTTTCTTATATATTACATTGTTGCCGGTGTTGGTGCCGGAATAATACAAGAGATTGTTCAGTATACCTATTACTCTATGGAGTTATCCATGTACACTAATGTAAATATGGGTAATGGGGTTATTATCCCAATGAGTGAATTTCTGAATATGTGGATTACAGTGGGTGCTTCGGGTGCTGTGTATGCTCTGTTGCTCGCATTTGCCATGACTTTCCCCAATGAGCGACTTTTTGTGTTTCCTATACCTATACCCATAAAAGCAAAGTATTTTGTAATATTTTATGGCGTACTTGAACTCCTTTTAGGGTTAAATCCGAATATGAGTGACAATGTTGCGCATTTTGCTCATTTGGGCGGAATGTTGTTTGGTTTGGGATTAATAATATATTGGCGTAAAACAGGTAAAATCTATGGGCCGTTTAATTAGTGAATTTGTAATAAAATTTCGAAACGAAAATATTGTTGGCAAATTTATATATGTCAATGTTGCTATATATGTGCTGGTGGCATTGGTTGGCGTTGTGGCAACATTGTTTAATGTATTTCCTTACGTGGGCGATTTTGTACGTTGGTTCGAATTGCCATCTTCGTTGGAGCGTTTGGCTTTGCAACCATGGTCTGTAATTTCGTATATGTTTTTACATGGCGGATTAATGCATATACTTTGGAACATGCTTGCTCTTTATGGTTTCGGACGTATTTTCTTATCATTCTATTCGACTCGTCACTTTGTTGGAGTATACCTGCTTGGCGGAATTGCAGGAGGACTGTTTTATGTACTTGCGTATAATCTGCTCCCTTATTTTGCAAACAGTGTCAATGATTCATATCTTGTGGGTGCATCGGCATCGGTGCTTGCTGTTGTAATGGCTGCAGCAGTTCGTAATCCTTCGTATCGTGTAAGTCTGTTGCTTTTTGGCACAATGAGACTCATTACAGTGGCCTTGGCAACAGTACTTATATCGTTTTTATTGCTTGCTTCGGATAATGCAGGTGGGAATTTTGCACATATCGGTGGCGCAGTTGCAGGTTGGATGTTTGCTTTTTATCTGAATAAAGGGGTTGATTTAGCAAAATATGTGAATATGGTGATAGACCTCTTTACTAATATATTTCGTCGATTCTCTTTTAAGAAAAGACCAAAGATGCAGTATAAAAAAACAGGGAAACATGCCGATGATTACGAGTATAATGCACGTAAAAAAGAGATGCAGGACGATATAGATTCCATCCTCGATAAAGTTAAACAGAGTGGTTACTCTTCTCTGTCCGACGAAGAAAAACGTCGGTTGTTCGATGCTTCGTCGGGTAGTAAATAACAAATCACCTTTATTTGTGTAATATAGAACGTATTTTATGAAAATAAGGAGACGTATACTGCTTGTATGCCCTTATTCGAATAAAAAAACCGCATAAATCATTATTGTTTTGAGAAAAAACGCTATATTTGCAAACTTTAATAGCAGAACAAACTAAATCGTAATAAAATTTAAAAGAAATGCAAAACAAAGGATTTGTAAAAGTTTTTGCGGCATTACTCACATTGGTATGCCTTTTCTACCTTTCATTCTCTTTTGTAAATAGTTATCACATGCAGAAGGCTGCTGAGCATCCTCAGGGTGAGCAGCACTATCTCGATTCTATGCAAAATGAGAAGGTGTGGTTGGGATATACCCTGAAACGTAGCCGCGAAATGGAGATTGGTCTCGGTTTGGACCTCAAGGGCGGTATGAACGTCATTATGGAGGTTTCTGTAGCCGATGTTGTGAAGGCTCTTGCCGAACACAAAGAGGATAAAGCGTTCAATGATGCTGTTGAGTCTGCAAGAAAGCAGGCTGTAACAAGCCAGTCCGATTTTATCACACTTTTTGTAAGTGAGTATAAAAGATTGGCCCCTGAAAGCAGTTTGGCAACTCTTTTTGCTACACAGCAGTTGAAGGATAAAGTTACAACAACATCAACTGATAGCGAGGTTGAGTCGGTTCTTCGCGATGAGATTAAATCGGCTATAGACAACTCTTTCAACGTGTTGCGTACTCGTATTGACCGTTTTGGTGTTGTTCAACCCAACATTCAGGCTTTGGAGGGCTCACTTGGTCGCATTATGATTGAACTCCCCGGTGTAAAAGAACCGGAGCGTGTACGTAAATTGTTGCAAGGTTCTGCAAACCTCGAATTTTGGGAGACATTCAGTTCGCAAGAGATTATTCCTCTCTTGTCGAATCTCGACGCTCGTTTAGCCGCTAATGCTCCTGCCGAAAACGCTGCAGAGGATACAACATCTGTTAAAGATGCCGATGCATCTGCAAGCGAGGATGATTTGGCAGCAACTCTTGCAGGCGAGGAAACATCGGAGTCTGTAGATGTTGAGGCTCTCAAAAAACAACACCCCTTGTTGTCTGTTCTCCAACCTGCTCAGGCAATGCAGAACAGTTGTGTTGTTGGTTATGCACACTACCGCGATACTGCTACTGTTAGTGCGTTGCTTCATTCACCCGAGGCAAAGAATGTTCTTCCTCGTGAATTGCGCCTTTATTGGGGTGTTGCTGCTGTAGACAAGAATACAACAAATCAAATATATGAACTCTATGCAATACGTTCTACACAGCGTAACGGTCGTGCGCCTCTCGAAGGTGATGTTGTAACCGATGCTGCCGACTCATTCGATACATACGGTCGTCCTTGTGTTACTATGTCTATGAACACTACCGGTGCAAACGCATGGGCTCGTTTGACAAAAGAGAATATTGGTGGTAATATTGCAATTGTTCTCGATGGCTGTGTATACAGTGCTCCCAGTGTAATGAACGAAATTACAGGCGGACGTTCCGAGATTACAGGTTCATTCACCATAGAGGATACAAAAGACTTGGCAAACGTCCTTCGCTCGGGTAAGATGCCTGCTCCCGCGCGTATAGTACAAGAGGATGTTGTAGGTCCTTCACTTGGTCAAGAATCAATCAATCAGGGTATAATGTCATTCATCGTAGCCTTTGTACTCCTTATGGTGTATATGTGTGCTATTTATGGTGTAATCCCCGGTATGGTTGCAAATGCGGCACTTTTGGTAAACTTCTTCTTTACACTTGGTATATTGGCTTCGTTCCAGGCTGCACTTACAATGTCGGGTATCGCCGGTATGGTTCTAACATTGGGTATGGCTGTCGATGCTAACGTGCTTATCTATGAGCGTACAAAAGAGGAACTTCGTGCTGGAAAGAAAACTAGTGCAGCACTTGCCGATGGTTATAAGAATGCTTTCTCTGCAATTTTCGACTCGAACTTTACATCAATAATCACCGGTATTATCCTGTTCTATTTTGGTACAGGTCCCATCCGTGGATTTGCTACAACTCTAATCATTGGTATTCTCTGTTCGTTCTTTACAGCGGTATTTATGACACGTGTAGTTTACGAACACTTTATGGCTAAAGGTAAGTGGTTGAACCTTACATTTGTTACACGTTTCTCTAAGAACCTTATGGTGGATAACCACTATAACTTTATGAAGGCTCGTAAGGTTTCGTTTGCAATATTTGCTGTTGTGGCAATTATAATGGCTGTATCTTTTGCCGTTCGTGGTTTGAGTCAGAGTATCGACTTCACCGGTGGACGTAACTTTGTTGTTCAGTTTGAGCAAGAGGTTGAACCCGAAACAGTTCGTGCTCTTCTCCGTGAAAAGATTACCGAGGATAACGTTCAGGCTATTGCACTTGGTACCGATAACAAGACAATACGTATTACAACAAACTACCGTATAGAGGATGAGTCGGAGTCTGTAGACGCGGAAATAGAACAATTCCTGTACGATGCTTTCAAGGGCGCAGGTTTGTTGAGCGACGATCTTGCACTCGAAACATTTGTCGATTACGATAACCGTGCAGGAGGTTCAATCATCAGTTCACAGAAGGTTGGTCCCAGTATGGCAGATGATATTAAGACTAGTGCAATATGGTCGGTAATCTTGGCGCTGATAGCAATATTTATCTATATTTTGGTACGTTTCCGTAACGTGGCATACAGTGTTGGCTCTGTGATTGCTTTGGCTTGCGACGTAATAATGATTATAGGTTGCTACTCATTATTGCACGGTATTCTGCCAATGTCGCTCGAGGTAGACCAGACATTTATCGGTGCAATCCTTACTGCTATCGGTTACTCTATTAACGACAAGGTGGTTATCTTTGACCGTGTTCGTGAGTTTACCGGTCTATATCCCAAACGTAATAAGTTCGACCTCTTCAATGACTCTTTGAATACAACACTTTCGCGTACAATCAACACCTCGGCAAGTACATTGGTAGTTTTGCTCTGTATCTTTATCCTTGGTGGTGATAGTATTCGCAGTTTCTCATTCGCAATGATTCTTGGAGTTGTGTTTGGAACATTGTCTTCGTTGTTCATAGCGGCACCTGTTGCTTATATGACAATGAGCAAACGTGAAACGAAATAATAGTGGTATTTAATCATAAAAAAATAGGTTGAACAATTTGAAGTGAACCCCAAAAGTTAGACAAAAAACTTTTGGGGTTTATTTTATGCG